>DCVB01000103.1 GCA_002327965.1 Candidatus Aminicenantes bacterium UBA2199
CAAAATCGCGGCAGCGGCTTCAGGGGCTCCTGTTCGGCGTGGTCTTCGGTTTCCTGCTGCAGAAGGGCGGCGTCACCCGCTTCGACGTGATCGTCGGTCAACTTCTGCTCGAGGACTTCACCGTGGTCAAGATCATGCTGACGGCGGTGGCCGTGGGCACGGTCGGCATCCACTTGCTGAAGCACCTGGGCTGGGCGACATTCAGCCCCAAGCGCGGCTCCTGGGGCCGCAATGCCTTTGGGGGCCTGATCTTCGGCGTCGGCTTCGCCCTGCTGGGCTATTGCCCGGGGACGATCGCCGGCGCCATCGGCAGCGGCTGGCTCGACGCCCTGGCCGGCGGACTGCCCGGCATCCTGCTCGGCTCCGCCCTGCTGGCCGCCGCTTATCCGAAGCTGCAGGCCAGAATTTTGTCCCGCGGCGACTTCGGCGACCTGACCCTGCCGCGGCTGTTCAAGGTGAATGACTGGCTGGTCATCGCGCCGCTGCTGGCGATCATCGCCCTGCTCTTCTTTCTGCTGGAGCGCGCCGGGCTGTGAGGGCGGAAACGCCCGGTTGACAAGGTCATGCCCACTGCCCATAATGGGCGCACGGAGGAATGAGTCCCGGCCACGGGCCGGATCGCAGCACCATGAGTTTTGAGATGATCGCCGTCTTGCTGATCCTGCTGGCCGCCGCCATCCTGTTCATTCTGGAGAAGATCCCTGCCGGGTTGACGGCCATGATCGTCCTGACGGCGCTGGTGGCCAGCAACATACTGACCGTGGAGGAGGGGCTGTCGGGCTTCGGCAACCAGGCCACGGTGACCGTCGGCGCCATGTTCATCCTCAGTGCCGCCCTCAAGCGCACCGGGGCGGTCGCCGCCGTCGGCGCCTTCGCCTCGCGACTGTTCCGCTTCAATTTCTGGGTCGGGCTGCTCAGCACCATGCTGCTGGTGGGCATCCTTTCCGCCTTCATCAACAACACGCCGGTGATAGCCATCTTCATCCCCATCATGCTGCGCATCGGTATCGCCAGCAATCACAGCCCCGCGCGCATGCTGATGCCGGTCTCGTTCGCCTCGATCTTCGGCGGCGCCTGCACGCTGATCGGCACCTCCACCAACATCCTGGTCAGTTCCATCGCCGTGCAGCGCGGACTGGCGCCGCTGGGCATGTTCGAGTTCGCTTCCATGGGGCTGGTCTTTTTCGCCGCCGGCACCGTGTACATGATGGCCTTCGGCGTGCGGGCGATACCGGACCGCGCCTGCTGCGGCGGGCTGGTGGAAAAGTACCGCATGAAGCAGTATCTCACCGATGTTGTGCTGCTGCCGGGATCCCCCTCGCTGGGCATGAAGCTGCCCGAGTCGCCCATCGTCTCCAAGCTGGATATCGACGTCCTGGACGTCATCCGCAGCCAGCGGCGCCTGCTGCGGCCCCTGGGTGAGATCGTCCTGGAGGCGGGGGACGTCCTGCGCGTACGCTGCGACATCGAGCAGATCCGCAAGTTGCAGGAAAGCGACGGCATCCGCCTGAAATCAAGGCCCAACCTGGAAGACGGCGATTTTGACGCCGAGCAGCTGCTGCTGGTGGAGGCCATCGTCGCCCCCGGCTCCAGCCTGGTCGGCCGCAGCATCCGCTCGGCCCGCTTCCGCAACCGCTTCCAGGCCAACGCCCTGGCCGTGCGCCACCGCGGCCAGCTGTTCAACATTGGGTTTCGCGAGATGCCCCTGGCTGCCGGCGACGCCGTGCTGGTCGAGGTGCGCCAGGAGAACTACGAGGCGCTGAAAAACGATGACGCCTTCGTCATTGTCTCCGACATCGTCCAGGTAAATGCCATCACCCCGCGGCGCCTGACGGTCTTCGCCGTCGTCGCCGGCGTGGTCGCCGTTGCGGCGCTGGGCATCCTGCCCATCGCCGTCGCGGCCATCGGCGGCTGCCTGCTGCTGGTCCTGCTGCGCCTGATCCGCGTCGAGGAGGCGCTGCAGGCGGTGGATTGGCCCATCCTGTTGCTGCTGGCGGGCATGATCCCGCTGGGATTGGCGATGGAAAAGACGGGGGCAGCGGCGCTGTTGGCGAATGGCCTGGTCGGAGTGCTGCACGGCTTCGGTCCCGTCGCCGTTATCGCCGCCCTGTACCTGCTCACGTCGCTGCTGACCAGCATCATGTCCAACAACGCCACGGCGGTCCTGCTGACGCCGCTGGCCATCGGCGCCGCACTGAACCTCGGCCTGGATGCCCGGCCCTTCATCATGGCCGTGGCCTTCGCCGCCTCGGCCAGCTTCATGACCCCCATCGGCTACCAGACCAACGCCATGATCTACGGGGTCGGCCAGTACCGCTTCGTCGACTTTGTCAAGGTGGGTACGCCGCTGAGCCTCCTCTTCTGGATTCTGGCCGCGATCTTCATCCCGGTATTCTATCCCTTTTAGGAGTGACCATGGAAACCATCCATAAGCTCATCAGCCAGATCGTCGAGGTCTTCAATACGCCGCTGTTCCGCATCGACACCTTCCGCTTCACCCTCTGGACCTTCCTCTACCTGACGGCGCTGGTTTTTTTGCTGTTCTGGGCGACGTCGCGGCTGAACCGCTACATCGTCTACCGCCTCATGGACCACAGCAAGGTGGCGCTGGGGGTGCGCATCGCCGTGGGGTCGATCATCCGCTACATCGTGGTCGTGGTCGGCCTGGTGGTCATCTTCCAGACCACGGGTATCAACCTGAGCAGCATCACCATCATCTTCGGCGCCCTGGGCGTGGGCATCGGCTTCGGCCTGCAGAACATCACCAACAACTTCGTCAGCGGCCTGATCATCCTCATGGAGCGGCCGATCAAGGTGGGCGACCGCATCGAGGTGGCCGGGGTGGCCGGCGACGTGATCAACATCTCCATGCGCGCCACCACCATCGTCACCAACGACAACATCTCGATCATCGTGCCCAACTCGGAGTTCATCTCAAAGACGGTCATCAACTGGAGCCACACCAACCGCCAGGTGCGCTTCAACTTCCCGGTCCATGTGGCCTACAAGGAGGATCCGGAGCGCGTCCGCCGCCTGCTGGCCGACCTGGCCATGCAGCACCCGGGCGTGCTCCGCGATCCGCCCCCGGACGTGCTCTTCGTCGCCCACGGCGACAGCGCCCTGGAGTTCAACCTGCGGGTATGGACCGAGGAATTCGTCGACCGCCCCGGCGTTCTCAAGAGCCAGCTGTACTACCGCATCTTCGCCGCCTTCCGCGAGGCGGGCATCGAGATCCCCTTCCCGCAGCACGACGTGTACATCAAGAGCCGGCCGGCGGAAAAGCCGTAGCCTGGGATCGGGGCAGACGATGACGGGGAAAAAAAAGTGGGGCCTGGCTGCCGGCGCCCTGGCCATCCTGGCGCTGGCCGCTCTCTACCTCTCCCTGCCACGGCTGGTCGGTAACGCTCTTCTTTCCCAGGCCAGGCAGATCGGTTTGCGGGACCCGCGGCTGCGCGTGGTGCAGGCCGGCTGGAGGCAGTTGACGCTGACCGGCATCACGGCAGGGGATGCCGTCTCGCCGGCGCTGCGCATTGAGCGCGTCGTCGTGACCTATTCACTGCCCGCGCTCCTGCGCCGGGAGATCGGGTCCATCCGCCTGTCCAACCTGGAGATCCGCATCGAGAGCCGCGGCCAGGGGTTCCGTTTCCCCGGCTGGGACGGCATGCCGGATGCGGCGGAAGCGGGCGCCATCCCCGCATCGGGCGACTCGACCTGGAAGGCGGCGTCCTGAAGCTCATCCTGGCGGACCGGGAACTGGACATCCCCTTCTCGGCGCGCCTGGGCGCCGTTGGGCCGGGATATTCCCTGCGGGCTTCCATTCAGCCATTCGGGGAGACGGTCGGCCTGCGGGGAACCCTCGACAGGGAATTCACATCCGGCAAGATCGCCTTCACCGTTCCCGGCATGGACCTCGCTTCATTGATCCGGCAGAGCGGCCACGGCGCGGCGCTGTCGGGGCGCGGCCGGGTCGCGGCCGTTGGGGAGTTCCGTTTGCGAAACGGCAGGTTCCTGGCGGCCGAGGCCAAGATCAGCAGCCTGGGGGACATGCGGCTGGAGGTCCCGGAGCAGGGAGAGTGCGAGCTGAGCTCTCTCGGCCTGGCTTTAGGCATCGGGGCCGATTTCAGCGTGCATGATGTCGTCGCCCGGGTTCGGGGCAGCAGGCTCATTTTCGGGGAACTGGCGGTCGAATCCCCATTCGAACTGGATGTGCGATCCAAGCGCTGGCCGCGATTGGAATTCGTCGTTGCCGGCCTGAATGTCGCACGCCCCTTCCCCGTCTTCTGCGATCGTATTTCCGGAAAGGTCATTCCTCCCCTGGAGACCGCCAGGCTCCAGGGTGATTTCCTCCTGCAGGCGCGGGCGGGGCTGCCGGCGGCTCTGGGGCTGCCCTGGGTGCTCGACCGGCCTTATGCGCTCAGCGGCGAGTTCCAGGGCCTGAGCGCAGCCCGGGGTTTCACCTGGGCACTGAAGGCCGGAGGTGACGGAGCCGCGGCCTTGTCCGCGGGCAACGACTTGCTGCGCGGCGATCTGAGGCTGGACGCATCCCTGGAGGGCGACACCCGGCAGGCGCGCGCGATCGTATCGGGCCGGCTGGCGAAGGCCGACCTGAGGATCGCCGGTGTCAGCGCCCGATCAGGGAAACTGGCCGGCGATGCCGAACTGGCTTTCAATTTCGCAGGCGGTTGGCGCGGCAGGGGTGCATTGCAGGTCAGCGACGGCCAATTCCTCACTGCCGGTGACGACGGCATGCAGGCGACGGGGATCGCCCTGCGCCTGCCGTGGAGCTATCCCGGCGCCGGTCCCGGCCAGAGCGGCAAGTTCTCCATCGCCAGCCTGCGGGGCGGCGGTGCGCTCGGGCGGGACATCAGCGGCATCCTGAGCCAGGAGGGACAGGGGGTTTCTTTCTCTGGACAGGGGCATGCCGACCTGCCCGGCATCGCGCTTTCGTTCCAGGGTAACGCGGTGTCGCGGACCAATGGCTGGGATGGCCGGGTCGAATTCCTGGTTCCGCCCACCGTGCTGCCGGCCAGGACCCCGCTGCAGGCGCTTCATCCTTTGCTGAAGGGATGGACGGCCGGCGGCCGCCTCGCCGCCCGGGGCACGGTCCGAGCCGCGGGCGGCGCTCTGGCGGGCAATGCCGTCCTTGAGGTCGTCGACATGGATTTCGACGGTGCCGGGTCGGAGCTCTCTCTGCGCGGGGCGCAGGCCGCGGTCACGCTGGATAGCCTGTTCGACCTGGTGAGCGCCTCGGGGCAGCAGTTCCGCTTCAGCAAATTGCGCTGGCAGAGCGTCGCCCTGAGCAACGGCGAGATAGCCTTTCGCCTCGAGGGGAACGGCGTGCTGTTTGTCGAGTCGGGGAGTTTCGCGTGGAGCGGCGGCACGGTCACGATCGACCCGTTGCGCCTGGCGCCTGGAATGAGGGTAATCGAGGCGACCCTGCGCTGCCGGGACGTGGACCTGGCCGAAATGCTCAACGCGCTGGCGGGGGAGGAGATCGTCAGCGGCGAAGCCCGGCTGAGCGGCATCATCCCCATGAAGCTGGCAGGCGGCGACCTGCAGTTCATGGACGGCCGCCTGGATTCCACTCCCGGCCGGACCGGGCAGCTGCGCGTCTCCAAGCCGGAGGCGATCTCCGGCGGCCAGGTGCTGGTGGAAGAGGCGATCCGCGAATTCGACTACAACTGGATCAAGGTGCGGCTGGACGGCCGCGGCGACCGCCTGAACATGGTCGTATCCATCGACGGGGCGCCTTCACGGAAGCTGCCGCTGCGCTACGATCAAAAAAAGGGGGATTTCATCCGCCAGCCGGCCGGCAAGCCCGGCGTCGAGCTCAAGGGGCTGCTGCTGGACATCCGTTTCATCGATATCGACCTGAAAGACCTGCTCGATACCGGCGGCCGGGTGACCGCCGGGGGACATAAAAAATAATGACGACAAGGAGGAAGCCCATGGGAAAAAGGATCTGGTTCCTGGCGCCGGCGTTGGTGCTGCTTTCCGGCGCCTGCCTGAAGATGAAGCATGAAATGGTCATCCAACCCGTGCACATCACGGTGGACGTGCGCATCCGCATCGATCGCGCGCTGGAGGATTTTTTCGGCGACATCGACAAGGCAGCGCTGCCCGCGCCCGGCGCTGACGCCGGCCAACAGGAGGAAGTGAAATGAAAGGCAAGCTCAAGATGGTGACCGTTTTCGCGGCGGGAATTTTCGTACTGGCGGCAGGTGCCCGGGCCGAAAACGCCGAGCTGAAGGCGAGATTCCTGGAGCGCAAGCCGCTGCTGGACAAAATGAAGGACCTGGGCTGGGTCGGCGAGAACAACCTCGGTTTCCTGGAGTTCCGCTCGGAAACGGGAAAGAGCGAGGAGAACGGAAAGGTCGTCGAAGCGGAAAATGCCGACCGCAAGACGGTGTACGCGGAGATCGCGGCCCAGGTGAACGTCGATATCGTCGAGGTCGGCAAGCGGCGGGCGGTGCAGATCGCCAGGCTTGCCGCCCCCGGGCACTGGCTGCAGGACGCCGAAGGCAGGTGGTACCAGAAGGAGACCTAGAAGAAAAGATCTCGGTTTACGGCAGACGGTTTACGGCTGACGGTAACTGCCATGAATTGAAATTGGTTCAAGGCAAAAGGTTTAAGGTTTAAGGGAAGAAGAGAGGGCAACCTTACGCCTTAAACACTAAACCTTACACCGAGTTCCGTTCTCCCCTGTCACGCGTCACGAAGATCGTTCAATCAGCTCTTGGTCCCCGAGATCCTCTCGGCGAAGTCCAGAAATTCTTTCGGCGGGGCGATGATGAAGATGCCCAATTTTCCCTTCTTGTCGCGGTCGGCGCCGGGGTCGATGCTCCAGCGCACGCAGCCCTTCATGGCCACGGGCTTGC
>DCVB01000067.1 GCA_002327965.1 Candidatus Aminicenantes bacterium UBA2199
AGATCTTGGCCTTGACGAACTCGGGATGTTTCTTGACCGTGGGTTCCAGTGTCTCCAGAACTTCCTTGACGGCCTGGTGGAACTCCGGCTCGCCGGGGTTCTTTGCTTTGACTTTTTCGATCAGTTCGCTCATCATGGACATGGGTTTATATCTCCTTGGCGATCAGATTTAAGACGCAGCGTTGAATGGTCATCGCGGGTTTTCCAAGATTCCAGTATAAGCAGAAGCAAAACGGATTGTCAATCACCCGCCTTGACAAACAGCAAAAATAAATCTATTAATGGGGGGCATGCGACTCACCCGGAACATCCTGGCGCTCCTTTTGGCCTCGCTCCTTATCCTGCTGCTTTTCCTGCCCGTGGCGCTCGTTTCCGGGATCGGGCGCCAGCAGGGGTTCATCTATTCCTCGGCGCGCCTGGTTATCGGCGCCGCTCTGGGCGTGCTGGGCGTACGCGCGGTCGTCCGCGGCCTGGACGCCGTCGACCTGTCGCGGCCGCCGGTAATCGTCAGCAACCACTTGTCCAATCTCGACGGGCCGCTGCTGGTTCATGTGCTGCCGCTGGATCCGCGGGTGCTGATCAAGGCCGAGGCCCGGCGCATCCCGCTGGTGGGCTGGGTGATGAAGCTCGCCGGCTTTGTCTTCGTCGACCGCTCTTCCGCCGCCCGCCGCCAGGAGGCGCTGGAGGAGGCCGTCGACCGGATCACGCGCACGCGCTGTCCGTTCCTCGTCTTTCCCGAGGGGACGCGGCGCCGGAACGGGGCCGGGCGTGATTTCAAGAAGGGGAGCTTTGTCATCGCCCGCCGCGCCGGTGCGCCGGTGCTGCCGGTGCGCATATCGGGGACCGACCGCCTGCTGCCACCGGGTCGCAGGACTTGCGCCGCCGGAACGGTCGAGATCGAGTTCCTGCCGCTCATGGATCCCGCCTCCGTCGCCGAGAGCGACCTGGCGGGCTTCGCGCGAAACGTGCAGCAAAAAATCGACGGGGGCAAAACCACATGAGCATCATCGATCCCGAAAGGATCCGCTTGCGCGCGCGGCTGCTGGCCGCCCTCAACGAGGACGCGCGGCTGGAGCAGGCGATCGACCGCATGGCCCTGGCCTTGAAACGGGGCGGCAAGGTCCTGCTGTTCGGCAATGGGGGTTCGGCCACCCAGTCGTCGCACTTCGCCGCCGAACTGGTCAATAAATTCTATTTCCGCCGCCGCGCGCTGCCGGCGCTGGCGCTGGTCGCCGACATGGCCAGCGTGACCTCCATCGCCAACGACGAGGATTTCCGCTTCATTTTTTCGCGGCAGCTGGAAGCCTTCGGCCGCAAGGATGACGTCGCCCTGGGCATCACGACCAGCGGCACGTCGGCGAACGTCCTGCTGGGGCTGGCCAAGGCGCATGAGATGGGGCTGGGTACCGTCGCCCTGTGCGGCAACCGCCCGCAGGCGCTGCTGCAGGTTCCCGTCGATGAGGTGATCGCCGTCGACGCCGGCGATACGCCGGCGGTCCAGGAAATGCACCTCTTCGCGCTGCATGCCATGGCCGAGACGATCGAGGCAAAACTTTTTGGAGGAGATCATGATTGAACTTTCCGCCCGGGTGAAGACGATGACCAGTTCCCCGACCTTGAAACTGGTGCAGATCAAGAAGCAGTTGCAGGCGCAGGGCAAGATCATCCTCGACTTCGGCGCCGGCGAACCCGATTTCCCCACTCCGGAGAATATCAAGGAAGCCGGGATCGCGGCCATACGCGGCAATTTCACCAAGTACACGCCCACGTCGGGGATCGCAGAACTGAAGAAGGTCATCCGCGCCACCTACCTGGCCGAGCAGGAATACGAGGCCGGGGACGCGCAGATCGTGGTTTCGCCCGGCAGCAAATACGGTCTTTTCATCCTGCTGCAGGCCGTCATCGGGCCCGGCGACGAGGTGATCGTACCGCTGCCCTACTGGGTCTCCTACCCGGAGATGGTGAAGTTCTGCGGCGGCACCGTGGTCTTCGCCGACCACCTGGGCGGCGAACGTCCTTTCGAGCTGACCGCCGCCTCGTATATGTCCCGCTATAATCCGCGCACCAAGGCGGTCATCGTCAATTCCCCCTCCAATCCCACCGGCAAGGTCATGAACGGCGGGGAACTGACCGAGCTGATCCGTTTCTTCCACCAGCGGAACGTCATGGTCGTCGTGGATGACTGCTACCGCAAGATCCTGTACGGCGGGGGCAAGTACCCGCCGCCGCTGAATCTCGAACCCGGGGCCAACGAGCACGTGGCCGTGGTCTGCTCGCTCTCCAAAACCTACGCCATGACGGGCTGGCGCCTCGGTTACACCATCGCCCCGGAGGTGCTGGCCTCAGCCATGACCAAGATCCAGGAACACTCCACGTCCAATCCCTGCTCGATCTCGCAGAAGGCGGCCGTGGAAGCCCTGGCGGGCGACCAGGGGACAGTGCGCGACATGGTGGAAGAGTATCGCCGGCGCCGGGATTACTTCGCCGGACGCGTCGACGCCATCGGCCATATTCCCTACGCCCTGCCCGACGGCGCTTTCTACTTCTTCGCCGACTTCTCCCACCATATCCGGCGGAAAGGGTTCCAGGACGACAGTCAGCTGGCCATGGACATCCTCGAGAAGCTGAACATCATCCTGGTTCCCGGCTCGGCTTTCGGCGCCCCCGGCCACCTGCGCATCTCCTATGCCACGTCCATGCAGGATATCCGCGAGGGGCTGGACAAGCTGGAAGCGTACCTGAAGTCATGAGCGGCGGCTTGGGCGCGAAACTCCTGAAGGGCGGGAATTGACGGTGCTCGACTACAAGGACGTCTCCTTCTCCTTCAGCGACCGCCGCCGGCGCCAGCGTCGGCGCTATCTGCTCTGGTTGCTGCTGCTGGCGCTGGCCGGGTCCGTGTTCTTTGGCTTCCACTGCCTGCAGGCCCGATCGGCCGTCTCCGCCATCGAGGACCTGCTGCTGGCCGGGCAACTGGACGAAGCCGGGCGGCGCCTGCGGCATCCTCCCTCCCCGCTGCTGCAGCGCGGCAATTTTCGCGAATTGCAGGCGCTGAACGACCTGTGCCGGGGACGGTTGCCGGAAGCCGCCGCCCGCTTCGCAGGGCTGCGCTGGGACGGCGTTTCCACCTCGCTGCGTTCCGGCCGCTTCCTCACCCTCTTCTTCAGCCGTGGCGAGTACGGAAAGCTGGACGCGTACGCCGGCTACCTCCTGCCACGCGGCGGCGACGAACCCCGCTGGTTCCATGCCTTGTGCCGGGCCGCGTTCCTCGACGCGGAGGGAGCTGAGAAGGCGGTGTCCGGCCTTTCCGCCCAATTCCGCGGCGCCAATGCCAAGGCGCTGGAGCTCCTGGCCCGCTTCAACCTCTCACTGCGCGAGGGACGCGTCCTCTACGTGTTCGACCGCAACGACGCGCCGCTGGCCTATTACGACCTGAAGCTCCGCTCCAGCCGCCCGCTGGTTCCGGGCATCGACTTTTCGCCATTCGACGCCCAGTTCAAGAAGGGGGCCCGACGCTTCAGCCTGACTCTGGACGCAGGCCTGCAGGTGGCGATCGACCGCCTGTTCCAGGGCCTGTTCGGGACGCTGGTCCTGCTGGAGCTGCCGGAGAACGCCATCGTCGCCGCCTATTCCAAACCCAGGGCGGGGAAACCGGCCGATGCCGCCTTCAGCCAGGCCTATGAGCCCGGTTCCATCGTCAAGCTCGTTTCACTCCTGGCCTACCTGCGATGCGACGCGGACCCCCCGGTCCGAAACGACCGGGACGTCGGGACCCGCAGGGCCCCTCCAGCCGTCGGCGCGGGGCGGGGCGGCCTCTTCCCCCTGCAGTGCCCGGGCCATCTTGCCGTGGGGGGCACGATCATCTACGAATTGCAAAAGCACGGCACGGTGCGCGACCATTCCCAGGCGCTGGCCCGGTCGTGCAATGTCGCCTTCGCCCTCATGGGCCGGGAGGTCGGCCATGACGCCCTGGCCGACCTGTTGAAGCGCTTTTTTTTCAAGGGCCCGGACCTCGCCGACCAGTTCCTCTCCTTCGCCACCGGGAAATTCGACGTCCAGGCCGGCAATGAGCTGCAACTGGCCCGTCTCGCCTCCGGCCTGGGCGGGGTCACCATGACCACCCTGCACGCCGCGGTGCTGGCGTCGGCCTTCGCCCAGAATGGCCAGCATTTCCCCCCCTACCTGATCGATGACGCCAAGAACATCCTCAACCTTGGCTTTTACCGGCATGCATCCGCACCGCGGCGCCTGCTGGCCGACGATCTGAATTTCCTGAACGTGCGCAAGGCCATGGCGGCGGTGGTGGAGGACGAGAAGGGCACGGGAGCCCGGCTGCGCGGCCTGGCGCCCCGCCTGGCCATCAAGACCGGCACCGCCGGAAACCCGGTGGGCGGATTGGACGCGGTCCTCGTCGGTTTCCTGCCGGTTGATGATCCCCGTTATGCTTTCGCCTTCAGGCTGGAGGGGGCCGGCCGCTCCGATGTCCAAGGGGCCGCCTTTCTGCGCAGGTTGATCCAGGTCCTTTACCCGCAGTGACATGAAAAAGCCAACTGTCTTGTTTATCGCCCTGTTCATGAGCGCCGGCCTGTCGGCCAAGACACTGGTGCTGCCCCTGGCCGTCGACACCCAGAACCATGCCTCGCACCAGTGGCTGGGCAAAGCCGTCTCTTTTTATCTCATCACCGGCCTCGAGCAGAACGCGCTGCCGGTGAGCGAAGAAACCGAGGTCCAGGCCCTCCTCAACCGCCACCTGGTGCGTTTTCCCTTCGACATCACCAAGGCCACGGCCCTGGTCCTGGGCCGGGAAAACGGGGCCGAGCGGTTGATCTGGGGCAAGGTCCTGCACGGCGACAAAAAATCGGCGCCGTTGCAGGTCCAGGTTTTTTTGCTCGATGTCAGGGAACCGCGCCAGGAACCGCTGCCGCTGGTCAAGGGAAGCTTTCTCGAGATGTTCAAGCTTCAGGAGGAACTGCTGCGCCACGTTGTCGGGGCCATCGCCCCCGGGAAGCGCGAGATCGCCATGCCGCAGCTGAAGATGGCCCTGCCCGAGTACGAGCGTTTCATCAAGAGCCTGCTCCTGAGCGACAGCGACAAGAAGCTCGAGCTGCTGCTGGCGGCGCCCGGGACGGCGAGCCGCTCCGATTTCGTCCATCTCGAGCTGGCCAAGGCCCTCCTGGAAAAGCGCGACCCGGCCGCAAGCCGCGTTCATCTGCAGCGATTGGGCGACTCACCGTTCTTCAGGGACCGCAAGGAATTCCTCCTGGCCCTGGCCGATCATCAGGCGGGCGACGGCGACGCGGCGCTGAACCGTTTCATCCGCCTGCAGCAGCGCAACGCCTTTCCGGTCCCGACCCACAACAACCTGGGCGCCCTCTACCTGGCCCGGGGCGAATTCGCTCTTGCCGAAAAGTGCCTGCGCTATGCGCTTTTCCTGCGCCGGGACCCCGGCATCATGGCCAACCTGGTCGTGCTGCTGCAGGCGATGGGGCGGGACGGGGCCGCGCAGCAGGAACTGGCCGCGGCGCTGCGGCGCTTCCCGGAGGATGAGCATCTGCTGAAACTGTTCGCCGCCTCTCTGGCCGCTGCCGAGAACCGCGAGGCTCTCGGCCAGGCTTTCCGCGACTTCGTCGCCCTGCCGCTGCCCGGGGAGGATGTTCCCGCGGAGGGGATGCTGTTCATGGGACCCGCCGGCGGGGCAACGGACGGCAGCGGAATTGACGCGGCCGCCAATCTGCCGTACATCGAAGCCCGCAACCTGTTCCTGGAGAATGACTTCGAGGCAGCGGCGCAAAAGGCCGAGGAAGCCATGGAGGGCAACCCCTTTCAGGCCGAGAACCATCACCTGCTGGCCCTGCTGGCCCTGCAGAAACGCAATGTCGCCCAAGCCGATCTCTTCGCCCAGAGCGCGCTGTTCCTGGCCGAGACGCTCGATAATTACCTGCTGCAGCTCAAGGTGCACCAGGCCGGCAAGGACAGGGAAAAGCTCCGTGCCACGCTGGCGCTGGCGCTGCGGAAATTTCCCCGCCATCCCGAGTTGCTCGAGCTGGCCGGAAGCAATCGCTGAGGCAGCGCCGGAGGGAGCGGGCCGCCGATGATCGTCAGCGCCTCGCGCCGCTGTGATATCCCGGCTTTCCAGGGCGAGGGCTTCATGGCGGCCCTGCACGCCGGCGCGGTTGAGGTCGGCAACCCGTTCCGTACGGGGCGAACGCGGCGGGTCAGCCTGAAACGCGGCGACGTCGACGCCTTCGTTTTCTGGAGCCGCGATCCGCGGCCCTTCCTCTGCCATCTGGCCGAGATCGACCGCGGCGGCTACCCCTTTTACTTCCTGATCACCGTGAACGGGTATCCCCGGCTCCTGGAACCGGGGGTTCCGACAACGGAAGAAGCGGCCGCTTGCTTCCGCGAACTGGCGGCGCGCATCGGCCGGCGCCGCGTCGTCTGGCGCTACGACCCGGTGCTCTTCACGCCGTTGACCAACCCCGGCTTCCACGGGGAGAATTTCCGCCGGCTGGCCGCGCTCCTGGCCCCTTTCACCTTTCGCGTAATCGTCAGCTTCTTCGACCCCTACACCAAGGCCCTGCGCCGCCTGCGGAAATCGGGGATCGACGCCTCCGGGGCGACTGGCACGCCCGAACAGCAGGCCGGGCTGCTGGAGCGTTTCGCCGCCGTTGCCGCCGCCGAAGGGCTGGAGATCCAGAGCTGCGCCGAGCCCGCGCTGGCGGCGGGCGTCCCGGCCGGCAAGTGCATCGACGAGCGATTGCTGAACGAGGTTTTCGGGCTAAGCCTTTCATATCGAAAGGATCCTGGACAAAGGAAGCTGTGCCTGTGTCAGCAAAGCGTCGATATCGGGAGCTACGGTTCATGCCGTCATGGTTGCCTCTATTGCTATGCAAGACGTTAGACGACAGACGACAGACGACAGACGTTAGACGTTAGATGTTAGCTTGAAATCCCAACGGCGTCTTCGTGGTGCCGATTTGATTCGTCAAGTTGCCGAACGAGTCATAGGTTCGGTCATCGGCCACCGCCTTGGCGTTGTGATCCCACACCTTGTATATGGTCCCAACTTGATCCTTGATGTAGGCGTACCATCCCTGCGGGTAGTTGGACTGCAGCACTTCGCTCCAGTTGGTCACCTCGGGGTAGTTCACATGGGCGAACTGGGAGTCCATCTCCATCTCGGTAGAATATTTGCGGATGGGAGCATTGGAAGAGTCCAGCTCCAGCGACAGGTTGTCACCCTCCCACATGAACTTGGTCACGTTGCCGTTGACGTCCTTCCGGATGCGCCTCCCGTAAACATCATAATTGTAGAAGGCGGTAATGTCCACGGGTGATATGTCCGATGCCAGGTGCTCATACCTGATCAACCGGTTCTCCGAGTCCCAATAGAACTTCCTGGTCTCGCCAGTGATCTTGTTCCTTTCGGAGATCATATTGCCATCGGCATCGTACGCATATTCATGAGTGGTGGACTCGGTCAGCTTGTTCAGGTCGTCGTAGATAAATGAGTTGCCCGGCGAGGTCAGCCGGTTGCCGTTGTCGTCGTAGGTATAGGACTCATCCACATCTGTCCAAAATAGCTTT
>DCVB01000073.1 GCA_002327965.1 Candidatus Aminicenantes bacterium UBA2199
GTGGAACCATACGGCCGGACCTTGGCCAGCGCCAGTCCGTTGAGAATGGCCGCCATGGCATGCTCGCGAACGCCGAAATGGATGTTGCGGCCGGAATAATCGCCGGCGGCGAAGTCCCCGGCGCCGGGAAAGGCCAGGCGCGTCTTGGTGGAAGGGGACAGGTCGGCGGAGCCGCCGAGCAGCCAGGGGATTTTCTTGGCCAGTTCATTCAGGACCAGGCCCGAACTGACCCGGCTGGCCATGCCTTTTTCATCGGCGGGAAACGCGGGCAGGTCCCTGTCCCAATCTTCCGGGAGCTGCCCCTGTTCCATCCGCATGAGGGATGCGGCCGGTTCCGGGAACGCTTTTCCATATTCTTTCAGCAGGGACGACCAGGCGGCGCGACGCTCCCTGCCGCGCCGGCCGATGCCTTCGGCAAAATGAGCCGGCACTTCCGGGGGAACAAGGAATTGGGCATCCTCCGGCCAGCCGTAATTGCGCTTGGCCAGGCGGATCTCCTCTTCCCCCAAAGGCTCCCCGTGGGCCGATTCCGAATCCTGCTTGCGGGGCGCCCCGTAGCCGATATGGCTGGCGATGACGATCAGGGTGGGACGGTCGTCCGTTTGGACGAAAGCGCGGAATGCCCGGCGCAACGCCGCCAGGTCGTTGGCATCCGCCACGGAAAGCACGTTCCAGCCGTAGCTGCGGAAGCGGGCGGCCACGTCCTCGCTGAAAGCCAGGGAGGTCGCGCCCTCGATGGTGATGCGGTTGCTGTCGTAAAGCCAGCACAGGTTGGACAATTGCAAATGCCCGGCCAGGGAGGCGGCCTCGCTGGAAAGGCCTTCCATCATGCAGCCGTCTCCGGCCAGCGCATAGACGTTGAAGTCGAAAATCGTGAAGCCCGGGCGATTGAAGTATTCGCCCAGCCAGCGGCCGGCCATGGCCATGCCGACGCTGTTGGCCAGGCCCTGCGCCAGCGGGCCGGTCGTCGTTTCCACGCCCGATGTTTGGCCGTACTCGGGATGACCCGGGGTCCGGCTGTCCAGCTGGCGAAAGCGCTTGATCTCGTCGAGAGAGACCGCCGGCAGTTCCCCGACCCCGCCTTCCGCGTCCACGGCCCTGACGCCGGTCAGGTGCAGCAGGGAATACAGCAGCATGGATGCGTGGCCGGCGGACAGCACGAAGCGATCGCGGTTCGGCCAGAGCGGGTCCGCCGGATCAAAATTCAGGAACTCCTGCCACAGGGCATACGCCGCCGGGGCCATGCCCATGGGGGCGCCGGGATGGCCCGAATTGGCCGCCTGGACGGCATCCATCGCCAGGGTACGGATGGTGTCGATGCTTTTTTTTGCGATCGGATCCGGTTTCGTTGTCTTGCTCATTGGCGTCGTTGCTCCTGCTGGGGGATCATGAAAACCTCGATTGCAATTCGGTTTCGACTTCATTATACTGGACTGCAAGGATTATTCAATCAAAAAAAAAGAGAACGCGACTTAAAGCGAAGCGGAAACAATGAGCGGCGTGAGCATGCCATTTTCAGTCTCTGCGATGCAGGAATTCCCCACGGCTTCCCAGAGGCCGGAAAATGACTCGACAGGGAAATCAGTCTAAAAATGGGAAAACAATCCGATCCGATCATCCTGGCCGGGGATGTGGGCGGCAGCAAAACCGTTCTGGCCGCCTTTGCTCAGGTCAAGGGGGAAAACCGTTTGCTGGCCCGGGAAATTTTCGCCAGCCGCGAATTCCCGACCCTGTCCGCGGTGATCGAGCGGTTCATGGCCGGTCGCAGGCTGCGGCCGGCTGCGGCCGCTTTCGGCGTCGCCGGCCCCGTGGTCGACGGCCGGGTGCAGGCCACCAACCTGCCCTGGCTCGTGGATGAATCCGATCTCCGCCACAGCCTGGGCGGAATCCCGGTGCACTTGCTGAATGACCTGGCGGCCCTGGCCCATGCCGTCCCCGTTCTGCCTTCCGGGGAGGTGGAAACGATCCATGCCGGGATGCCGAAGGACCATGGCACCCTGGCGGTGGTCGCCCCGGGAACCGGCCTGGGCGAAGCGTTCCTGGTCTGGGCAGGGGGGGGCTATCGCGCCGTCGCCTCGGAGGGCGGCCACGCTGACTTCGCACCCGGCGATGAACTGCAGGCGGAGCTGCTGGCCTATCTGCGCCCGCGTTTCGGCCATGTCAGCTGGGAACGGGTATGTTCGGGCGGCGGCATCCCCAACATTTACGCATTCTTCAAGGACAGCGGTGGCATGCCCGAGCCGCCATGGCTGGCCGCCCAACTGGCGGCCGGCGGCGATCCCACGCCGGTGATCGTTCGCTCCGGCCTGGAGAATACGAGCGCGATCTGCCGGGCCGCGCTCGATCTTTTTGTCTCCGTTCTGGCCGCCGAGGCGGGAAACCTGGCCCTGAAGGTCCTGGCGGACGGCGGAGTCTATTTCGGCGGCGGATTGCCCCCGCGCATCCTGCCGCTGCTGCGCGTTCCCGCCTTCAGCAGGACGTTCTCCGCCAAAGGGCGCTTCGCCGGGTTGCTGGAACGCATTCCGCTTCGGGTGATCACCCACCCCGAAGCCGGCCTGCGGGGGGCCGCCCTCTTTGCGATGAAAGCCGTCCGTGTTGCCATTTCGTCGGATAAAGACTAGTATACCCTGGCTATGGCTAAACAACCGAAGGATCGCTCTGCCAAGGAACCACCCATTTTTGCCGAGCCGGACGTCTTGATCGCCCATAAGCAGCTGGGCAAGCCCGTGCTCCCTGACCCGGTGATCATTTCGCGCCTGTTCAAGCGCATCACCAGCCGGACCCTGAAAAATATCCGTCCCGACCCGCGCCGGGTCATCACCCGCCCTTTCCGCCCCGCCTCGCAGAACCATGTCAGCAATATCGTCCATCGGGTCCTGGCGCTGGATGAGGCCCAGGTCAAGGCCCTGCTCAAGGGGATACTCAAGGATTTTGCCCACCGCCACAAGGACATTCGCTCCATCCTGATAAGAAACTACCGGAGAATCAGCGCCTTTGTTCCCAGGCCGGAGGACTGGTCGGAGGAAAGGCGGCTCCTGCTCGGCTCCTGTTTCACCATGGAATATTCCATCGAATCCGCCGCCCTTTTCAATCCTTCGATCGTCATCTATCCCAAGCAGGACAACGTGCTGAAAGGACAGACGCGCGTGATCTTCAGNNATTCAATCTTCCTGGAGTCGGTCAGCCCGTTCCTGGGCACTCCCGAGCTCGTCTTGAACGCGACATATGACCGGGGGCTTTTCCAGGCCAAGCTGGAGGAGATGGGCCGGCTCAACGGGGCGGCCAAGGCGGTCTTTCAGCGCCTGCCGGCCACGTTCACGCCGAAGGAGATGCAGCGGACGATCGCTGCCGTCCGCGACTCCGGGGGCTTCAGCGCCGGCGACATGGATGAGGCCGTCGTCCACATCAAATGGCTGACCGAATCGAATTACGAGGTCATTTTCCCGCACGGGGCCTTGATCTCGGAAAGGGTCATTTTCCCCCTGTCGCAAAATGAGAGCAACGGGGTGGAGGACGCGCGCTTCGTCCGTTTTGTCGATGAGGACGGCCGCGCCACCTACTATGCGACCTACACGGCGTACAATGGCCGGGAAATACTGCCGCAATTGATCGAAACCAGTGATTTCCACCGTTTCAAGATCGCGACCCTCAACGGTGCCATGGCCCGCAACAAGGGCATGGCCCTTTTCCCGCGCCGCATCAACGG
>DCVB01000001.1:0-28675 GCA_002327965.1 Candidatus Aminicenantes bacterium UBA2199
GCCGAGCTGGTCGGGCGCCACCAGGGACGGGTGTTCCAACTGGCCTATCGATATACCCGTGACCGCCAAGACGCCGAGGAGCTGGTCCAGGAGATCTTTCTCAAGGCCTGGCGCAGCGCCCGCACCTTCCGCGGCGATTCCGCCTTTTCCACCTGGCTCTACCGCGTGGCGGTCAACGCCTGCCTGAACCACCGCCAAAGGGCCAAAGCGCGGCCGGACCCCGTCTCCCTGACCGCTGACCTGGAAGCCGGGGACCCGCAGGCAGCCGACGGCATGGTCGCTTCCGAGCGCGAAGCCCGGCTGCGGGAAGCCATGGCCTCGCTGCCGCCGCGACAGCGCCTCGCCCTGGCCCTGGCCAGCTTTGAGGACAAGTCCTATGAAGAGATCGCCGCGGCCATGGGTGTCTCGCTGGCGTCCGTCGAGTCGCTCCTGTTCCGGGCGCGGCAGAACCTGGCCGCCGTCCTGCGTCCGCTGCGGCAGAAAGGGGAGTTATGAACGCAAGTTTTTTGAAAACACCCTGTCTAAAGGGGAGGACATGATAATGCGTTGCCAAAAAGCAAGAAGGTACATTTCGTTGGCCATGGACGACCGCTTGACCCCGGCGCTGGACGCGAAACTCGCTGAACATCTGCAGTCCTGTGTTTCCTGTCGCGAGTGGCAGCAAGAGCAATCCTGGCTGCAGCGCCTGGTCGGTGCGCCGGCCGCGGTCGAGCCCGGTCCCGGCCTGCAAGCCGCGGTGATGGCCCGGGTCGCTGCCGCGTCTTTGCGCGGCGATTTTCTCGCTTTCCCCACCGTATTCACCCGCCCGGCCCTGCTGCGCGCGGCCGCTCTCATGATCTTTGTCTTCTCGGCCCTGTTCGGGCTTTTTCTCGGCGCCCGGCTGGAAAGCGGCGTGCCGGCGAACGGAACCGCGGCGTTCAGCCAGGTGCTGAACCTCGACGCCTTCGCCGACCTGCCCGGCGATTCGTTCGGCGCCGTCTACGAGCGCCTGCTGCAGGGAGAGATCCGATGAAGCGCTGGATCCTGCCCCTGCTGCTCGTGATTTCGCTGGGCGTCAACATCGGCTTCCTGCTGCATTGGGCCTGGCCGAAGATCGTTCCCGGGCATTCGAGCGGGAGCGCCACGTCCCGGTCCGGCTGGCAGGCCAGCCCCATGAAGCGACATCTCGGCCTGAACGCCAGGCAGGTGCGGCAAATGGAAAGCGAACGCCAGCAGGTCCTGGCCCGGATCCGGCCGCTGCAGAACGAGCTGCGCCTGAAGCGCCGGCAATTGTTCATGCTGCTGAAGAAGGGCGAAGTCCCCCCGGTTGAATTGAATTCCGCCTTGAGTGATATTTCCCGCCTGCAGGCCGCGATCGAAAAAATATTCATCCTCCATTCCCTGAAGATGAAAGATCATTTTTCCCCGGCCCAGATGCGCAAGTTCGAAGGGTACCTTGAACGGGGGCTTTGCCCGAACCTGGGCGCTGAAGCCGCCTGCCCGCCCATGGCAGCGTCCGCCGGACGCGGATGGGGAAAAGGCAATGAGAGCAAAGAGTGATTTCAAACGCGGTAAACTTATAAAGGAGGTTTTACCCGATGACAAACAAAAAGTTCTTCCGAGTGCTGATCCTGGCGGCTTTCGCCGCCATGGTCGTGATCGCGCCGCTGCAGGCCGCCCATGGCTGCCAGAAGCAGGGCGAACAGAAGAAGATGATGGGCCGGGGCTGCGCCATGGGGCAGGGCTGCATGATGCTCAAGAACATCCCCGACCTCACCGACGGGCAGAAAGCCAAGCTGGAGAAACTGCATGCCGAGCAGCAGAAGCTGATGGCCGCGGCCAAGGCCGGCATGGAAAAGCTGCACGCCGAGATGCAGGGCCTGATGAAGGACCCGATCAATCTCAAAAAGGCCGAAGCCAAGATCGACGAGGTTGCCAAGATGAAGGCCGACATGATGAAGAAAAGCCTGGCCCACCGCCTGGAAGTCCGCGCCCTGCTCACCGCTGAGCAGAAAGCCAAGCTCGGCGAAATGGGCTGCGGCATGGGCTGTGGCATGGGCGGCGCCATGATGCACGGCCATGGCCGCTGCGGGATGGACAAGAAGAAGATGGAAGCCAAGGCAGGCTGCGGCATGAAGCATGAGCATGGCCGTGAGGCGAAGCACGAAGGGTGCCGGAAAGCCACAGAAGAAAAGAAATAGCCCTTTCTTCTTTCTCCTTTCCCGGGGCGGCGCCGTCGCCGCCCCTTTTTTTTACCTCGACAGCCTCCCGGAATACTGCTATAATGAACTTCCAAAAGACAGGTCCCCGCTGCAGCGGATGTCGTGATCCAATGCGTTCTCCGGGCATGGGAGGTGGCGCCGTGGTGAGAAGATACGAGCTGGCCGAAGGCAAGGTCGTGGAAAGCCAGAACGAGCAGAGCCCGATACTGGTCTATGTCAATCCCAGCGATGCCGAGAAGAAATTCCTGGTCGATGGCCTGAAGCTGGACGAGCACACGATGATTTCCTCGCTCGATCCCGACGAACTCTCGCGCCTGGAATTCGAGCCGGAGCATGTCGCCCTGATCTACAAGCGGCCCAAGAACTACGCCGCCTGCGACAATTTCCTGTTCCGCGTCTCCTCCCTGGGCCTGTTCCTGTTCAAGGACCGGCTGGTCATCCTCCTGGCCGAGGACATCCCGCTGTTCGAAGGCAAGCCGTTCGTGCGCGGCCTGACGCTGACCAAGGTGATGCTGTCGCTCATCTACCGTTCGATCTTCCATTTCGTCGAACACCTGAAGATCATCAACATGCTCTCCGACTCCCTGGAGCAGAAGATCAACGCCTCCATGGAGAACAAGTACCTGCTCAATCTCTTCATCTTGGAAAAGAGCCTGGTTTACTACCTCAATGCCCTCAACTCCAATACCATGGTCATCGAGAAGATCCGCAACAATGCCGCCCGCATCGGCATCGACGGCGACACGCAGGAGTTCCTCGACGACATCATCATCGAAAACAACCAGTGCTACAAGCAGGCGGAGATCTATTCCAACATCCTCTCCAGCCTGATGGACGCCCGGGCCGGGATCGTGGGCAACAACCTGAACGTGCTGATGAAGACGCTGAACATCATCACCATCACCATCATGATGCCGACCCTGGTGGTCAGCATCTTCTCCATGAACGTCAGCCTGCCCCTGGTGCACGACCATCCCCTGTCATTCTGGTTCGTGCTGGCCCTGGCCATTCTGTCCGGAGTCGGCTTCCTGGTCTTCTGGAAGCGCAAGAAATGGTAGCCGCGAGCCGGCGCGGCGGCTGATCGCGGCCGGGAGCGACCATGTGCGGCGTGGTGGGCATCGTCTACGGGAAGCACAGCGAGCGGCTGGGCCAGGTCGGCTCCTTCCTGCTGAAAAAACTGGAATACCGCGGCTACGACTCGACGGGCGGCGCTTTTTTCAGGAAGGACGGCGCCGTCACCCTGAAAAAGAAAGTGGGTTCGCCCTCGCGCGTCATCCACGAGCTCGACCTGGAGAAGCTGAGCGGCTGCAAGTTCATCGGCCAGGTGCGCTGGGCCACCTACGGCGCGGTAAGCGACGAGAACGCCCAGCCCCACGACGTGAGCTGCCGCACGCGCCTGGTGGGCGCCCACAACGGCAACATCTCCAACACCGACAGCCTGAAGGAATTCCTCGCTGACGCCGATCATCGGATCGTTTCGGACAATGACGGCGAGATGCTGGTCCACCTGATCGAGCATTTCTACCACGAACAGCTGGCCCGGCGCCGGCGGCACACGGCGGCCAGCCGCGTCGACGACCTGCTGCAGGCCATCCTGCGCGCCAACCAGAAGTCCGTCGGCTCCTACGCAGCCTGCGTCACCGCCCCGGACATCGAGGGCGTCTTCGCGGTGAAGGCCGGCTCGTCCCTGTACGCCGGCAAAGGCAGCGACGAGGACGGCGATTTCATTCTCGTCTCCTCCGACCTTACCTCGGTGCTGGCCAAGACGCGCTTCCTGATCCCGCTGGTCGAAGGGCAGGGGATCTATTTCAGCGCCGATGAGTACTTCGTTTTTTCCCTGGCCGACGGCCGGCGCAGCACGCCGGGCCTGAAGCGCTCGAAGCTGAACATCGCCGACATCGCCCTGCAGCCCAAGTACCATTTCTTCATGGAGCAGGAGATCGCCTCCACTCCGGCCAACCTGGACGTGATGCGCCGCTACTATTTCGCCCAGGACTGGGAGACGCCGTATTTTTCCGTGTTCGAGGGCCGGGTGCGCGACTGCAAGGAGATCGTCTTCGAGCTGCTCAAACTGTACGCCATTTTCGACCGCCGCCAGCTCAAGGAAGCCTTCCTGCGCATCGTGGCCGGGCCGGCTTTCAGCGCCATCGCCCGCCAGATCGGCGCCCTGCGCGCCCAGTCGCAAGCGAACGAGGCCCCGGCGTTCTTTTCTTCCGACGAGGCCCAGCTGCTGCGCGAATTGCGCGAGTTCGGGGAGGAACACGAACTCGCCCTGTTCACCCTGGACCTGATCGTCATCTGGAAAAAAAAGCGCAAGGTCATCCGCTATCGCGACAAGGCGGTGGCCCTGTTCCGCGAAAGTTTTCTGAGCGGTGGCCGGGTCTTCTTCATCGGCTCCGGCACGTCCTACCACGCCGCCCTGATCGCCGGCTACTTCTTCAACAACCTGACCTCCCTGGCCATCGTCCCCTGCAACCCCGACCTGTTCCGTTCCGTTTTCATGAACAGCCTGCGGCCCGGTGACGTGCTGGTGGCCATCACCCAATCCGGGGAGACCAAGGACCTGGTCGATATCCTCAACCAGGCCCGGGAAAAATTCCGCGGCGATGTCCGCGTCATCGCCGTGGTCAACAACGAAAATTCCACCATTCCCCAGGAAAAGGCCGATTTTTTCCTGCCGCTGCTCTGCGGCCCCGAGATCGCCGTGGCGGCCACCAAGTCCTTCAGCGCCCAGCTGGCCCTGTTCTTCCTGCTGGCCGCCGGGTTGGACCCGAAGGCGCCGCCGCCGGCGCAGAAGCTGGAGAGCATCCGCCATCTCGTGGAGTATGCGCTGCAGACCTGCGAGGAGGACGTGACCGCGGTCATGCTGCAGTTCTTTCTCAAGCCGTCGATCCATATCCTGGGGACTTCGCTGATCGGGCTGGCCCGCGAGGGGGCGCTGAAGATCCGCGAAGTGGTGCTGAACCACGCCGAAGGCTACGATGCGGCCGAGTTCAAGCACGGGCCGAACACCATCCTGGGCAAGAACACCCTGTACTCCTTCATGGACATGGAGAACCTGCTCGCCGACATGGCGGAGTTCAGCCGCGGCCTGGTCGCCGGTTCCGGCCGCAGGCCAGGCGGCGGCGAGCGGACGGCCGAACGCTTCCTTGGCCGGGTCCGTGATTTCAAGTTCAGCGACATGGCCGCCGAGATCACGGATCGCGACCGGGAACTGAACCGCCGCTTTCATGCCCAGGTCAATGCCGAGAAATACTTCTCCAATTATCCGCTGATCTTCGTCTGTCCGCCCGATGAACGCGACATCCGCATCACCATCTCGCAGATCCACACGCACAAGATCCGCGGCGCCGACGTGGTGCTGATCGCCGAGGAGAACGCCGACCTGGCCAGGGCGCTGGAGGGGAAGCCGGCCGGCATGCAGGACTATTTCTGCAGGTACATCAAGGTCCCGGCCAGCGGCGACCGCAACGTGTTCGTTTTTCAGGCGGCGGTGGTGCTGCAGCTTCTGGCGCTGAAGATGTCGGTGGCCAAGATGAAGTACCTCAACCGCGCCCGCATCGAGAACCACGGCGTCCATCCCGACGTGCCCAAGAACGTTTCCAAGTCGATCACCGTGGACTGAGGCTCGGACCTCCATCCGCACGCCGGGCCGTGGCGGTCAGTTCTCCGGGGTTTTCGGGCAGGATGCTCAGCAGGGAGCGCTCGGCCATCTGGTCGATGACGATGCTGGGCTTTTCCCTTTCGATCACCTGGGTGAAGAAGTGCAGCTCCCAGTCCCAAATGTAGACGATGCGCTGAAAATGCTCGGAAAGAAAGGGATGCAATTGCCTGGCGAACGAGTCGCGAACCATCACCGCCGCCGGGATCCGGCCGCCGGCGCATTCGGCCGCGCTCAGGCGCACCCAGGGGGCCTTGGGGCGGAATCCGGGGGTCGGCGCCCCCGGGCGGGCCCGGAACGGAACCTTCGGCCTGACCTGGATGCGGGTTTCGCGGAACAGGTCCTGCTGCAGGGAGAGCATGATCGCCAGGTCCCCTCCCTCGCCATCGACCCACCGGACCGTAATGTCTTCATTGGACAGTGGCTGGATGTCAGCGAAGTGGCGCTGCAGGTGCCGGACCATCTCGCGGTAGGCATGATAGCCTCCCAGGTCGTTCCAGTGGGTGTCGGTCTTGTGATAGATCCGCGTCCTGCACTTCTCCCGCAGCAGGGCCGGGCGCAGGTCCAGGACCTCCACGTCTGAATGGCGGGACAGGAAATCGACGAGCTGGTCCATGCGCGACCGGTCATGGATCTTATTGTAGGCGGCCGGCACGTACTCGGGATAGATCGTGCTCTTGTTCGGGGCCAGCATGAACAGGTAACGAATGCCGCGGTGTTCCAGCCAGGCGCGGCGCTGCTCGAGGACCGTCTTGAATCTCTGCAGTTCCTGGAGCGTGAACGGCTTGCCGGAGCGGAAATAATCGATCTCGTTGTTGAAATAGGCGCCGCGGCCGAGGTAGAGCCAGCCCTGGCGGCCAATGATCACTTTTTCCGACGGCGCGGCGTGAAAAAGCCTGTAGAGCAACCGGTTATGAGCCCGCAGCAGCCGGGGACGAAAGCCGAAGTGATCGTTGAAGTAGGCCTCGTACTTCTTCAGGTAATCCAAAGGTTCCCGCCAGGAAAAATCCGGCTTGGCGGCCAACTGACGGTTTTCCAGGGATGTGACCTGGCGGCGGGGGTGGAAGGCCATGTCGGCCAACGGCAGGAAGATCGCCAGCAGGAACAGCAGCGGCAGGCCGGGGCTTGCCCGGAGAGCGAGCAGCAGCCGGATCGCCTGTCGCCAGCCGGTCACTTCGTTCACTTTGGGGGGCATCATCTCAGAACCTGAAATAAATGAAGGGGTTGAACGTCGACGCGGCCATGGCCATGACGCTGGCCAGCAGCACGGAAGCAAGGAAAGCCAGCGTGAGAACGACGCTGCCGGCCTCCAGACCCATGCGCACGACGCCGCTGCTGGCGGAGCGCAGTTTCAGGTAACCGCCCCGCAGGGCGGGGAACAGGGGGCCTGCGGCCAGCAGGGAAAGGAGCAGCGTGACGATCAGGCGGGTATCGGCGTAGAGCGCCGGGTGGAATTCATGATTGTCGCCGGAACCGAACCCAAGCATGGCACGCCAGAAGGCAACGGCCTGGGCAAAGTCGCTGGCCCGGAACAGCACCCAACCAAAGGTTACGACCAGCAGGGCATAGGCGCCCTGCAGGGGGGGCCAGAGGCGTTTCAGGCGTTTTTTCAAGGCCTGGCGCTCCAGCATGATGAACAGGCCGTGATAGAGTCCCCAGGCGACAAAGGTCCAGGCGGCGCCGTGCCAGAGACCGCAGAGCAACATGGTCAGCAGCATGGCCGGGTAGTAGCACCAGGAGTCGACGCGGATGCCGAGCAGGCGATCGCCGCGGATGCGGCGCGACAGGGCGTAGGCGGCCGGCAGGAAAATGAAGTCGCGCAGCCAATTGGAGAGCGAAATATGCCAGCGGGTCCAGAAATCGGTGATCGACCTGGAGAGGTAAGGATAATTGAAGTTCTCCATGAAAGTGAAGCCGAACATGCGGCCCAGGCCGATGGCCATGTCGGTGTACCCCGAGAAATCCAGGAAGATCTGCAGGGTGTAGCCGGCGCCGCCCAGCCAGGAGAGGGCTGCCGTCAGCTCGGGGTTGGGGATGGCGAAGATGGCGTCGACGGCCCGGCCCAGTGTGTCAGCCAGCAGGACCTTTTTCCCCAGGCCGATGACAAAACGGCGGATTCCCTGTGAAAGGAGCTCCGGCGTCGTCCGCCGCTCGGCCAGTTGCAGGCGCAGGCGAGAGTAGCGGTGGATGGGGCCGGCCAGGACGGTGGGGAAAAGGGAAATGAACAGGGCGGTATGCAGGAAGTTCCTTTCGGCCGGAATGGCACGGTTGTGCACCTCCGCCAGGTAGGCCATGGCCATGAAAGTGAAGAAGGAGATGCCCAGGGGCTGGTGCCAATGCAGCCCTTGACCGACGTCCAGGCCCGCCACCCGGAACAGCGGCCCGAGATTGGACAGGAAGAAGTCGGCGTATTTGAAAACGACCAGCAGCGCCAGGTTGAGCCCCAGCCCCGTGGCCAGGAGGGCTTTCCTTTTTCCGGGCGTTGCCGAATTCTCGATTGCCAAGCCGATGAAATGGTTGCCCAGGGCCGAGCCGAGGAGCAGCAGAACAAGCCAGCCTTCCCCCCAGGCGTAGAACAGCAGGCTGGCCAGAAGCAGGAGCAGGTTCTGGATCTTGTGGCGCAGGAAAAGTGAAATCAGCAGCAGGGGCGGCAGGAACAGGAACAGGAATGCCGGCGTACTGAAGATCATGGCGTGCCTGCGGTGGCGTCGCTCATTTTATCATATGCCGTGTCCTTTCGGCCATGATTCCGCGGGGCGCTCAGCGCAGCGTGAGGCCCAGGAGCCATTTCGGGGAGGCATTGCGAACCCGCAGATCGAGCTGGTAGCCGTAACGGGACTTGATCTTTTTGAAGCGTGGCCGGTCCAGGAGCAGGAAGCCGGAAGCTCCCGGGTGCACGCGCTGTTCCGCGATCTTGTCGTCGAAGAGCAGGACGACCGTTTCCAGCGCATCCGGGCCGTGGGGATTCTCCAGGCGCAGCGCAAGGGATTTCAGCGGGGCCAGGGATTCGATGCGCACCCGGCAGCGTCCCCCGGGCATGATCCAGGTGGCCGGTTCGCCGCCGGCCGCCGCCGCGGGTTCAAAAAAGACTCGGCTGGGCAGATCACGGGGCCCGGTCAGTTGGCGGGGGGCGCTGCGGTCCAGCCTGGGGAAAAGGCTGCCCAGGGAGAATATGCCCAGAAAAACGAGCAGCGGTACGATGCCCCTGCTCCGGCGCGCGATCTGCGCGCGCCAAGGGACAAGGGCCAGCGCGGTCAGCAACAGGAAAACCGCCAGGAACACGGCATTGGGCAGATATCCCCGGTTATCGATCTTGATGAAAGAGGGGAGCAGGGCCGGGAGATCGATGCGGCTGTTGCTCCAATTCTGGAACATGAGTCCCGACCGCGCCATGATGTCATGGGTGGTGGGCTGGTAGAGCGTGAACGGTTCCAGGGTCTGGTAGGCGGTGATGAACAGTGGAACCAGGGGCAACGTGAGGAAAGCCCTCTTGAATGGCCGGTTGCGGCTTTCCCGGTAATAGACCACGGCGAAGAGCATCAGTGCCCAGGCGGCGGGCGCCAGGTAGCGTCCCTGGGGGCAATATCCGGCGCGGATGGTCGAGAAAGCATGGTTGAGGATGAAGAGCATGGCCGGGAAGGCCACGAGCAGGTGCAGGCGATAACGGCGGAAATTCTTCAGGGCCAGCAGCAGCCCGGGAAAGGCGAAGAAGTAGAAGGGGTTGTAAAGCAGCAGGCCGTCGCGCTGGTCGAAGAAATAGTCGAGCAGGGTTTCCCAGCGCAGGAGCGGTGTGATCCCTTTCAGGATGGTTTCATAGAACGCCGCCGATTGCTCGGGGCTGAGCATGCCGTAATACACGGCGTTGGGAGAAAGGGTGCCATAGGCGACGTAAAGGTACAGGAAGAACAGCGCCTGGAAAAACAGCGGGAAGACGGCCAGCAGCAGGGCGGGGCGGTAATTCCGGCGCCAAAGCCAGACGGCGCAGAATCCCAGGGTGAGCGGATAAATGAACAGGGCGTATTTGACGCCCCAGAAAATGGCGGCGCCCAGCAGCAGGCCGGCCCACAGGGCGCGGCCGTTGCCGGCCCCGTCTACGCGGGGCGGTGCGGCCCCGTCGTTGCGGGGCGATGCGGGTCCGGCCTTGAACAGCAGGATATACAGCGCGCCCAGGACCAGCAGCATGGCCTGGACCTCCGGGAAGACGTGGAAGGAGTAAAAGAAGACCGGAGCGGTCAGGGTGAACACCAGGGTGATGAAAAAAGCCAGGCTGCGCGAGCGCCAGAGGCGGAGGGCGAACAGGTAGAGCAGGACCGCCAGGCCGGCGCCGAACAGCCCCAGGTAGGAGCGGATCAGGAAATAGAGCAGCGGCGGCGAAAGCTTGAGGAAAAAGAAGGGGACCAGGGTCAGGGAGAGGCCGGGCAGGTGGTAGGAGTAGATCTTCTTGAAGCCCCGGCCCCAAGTACCGTGGGCGGGAAGCTTCTTGACATCAAGGAATTCCTTGTAGCCGCCGCGGAAGTATTGGTTGAAGACATTGAGGTCGCCGTCGCGGGCCAGGGACTGGCTGATGGCCAGGTAATGGGGCTCGTCGCCGGCCAGGGCGACCCCACGGCGGGTCAGGATGGCGGATCCCAGGACGAACAGCGCCTCGGCGACGATAAAGACGGTCAGCAGCCGCTTTTTCAGGGCCAGGGAATTGAAGCGGCGCAGGACACGCCGTCCCCAGCGCCGGTCGCGGGCCAGAAGGCAAACGGCGAACAGAATGGCTAGTATGAGCAGGTTGCGTACGCGCAGCATGAGATCGACCCGGTCCCAATAGAACAGGCGCATAGGCCAGATGAGCAGTCCCGAGGCGAAGGGGATGAACGCGGCGCCGCATCCGCGTCGCCGCAGCCGGGAGAAAAGGAAGAACAGAAGCGGCGGCAGCAGCCAGGGCCAGGCGGCGGGGATGACCGCCAGGAAGGAGGCGAAGCCGGCCAGGATGAACAGGCTGACGGCCAGGTCCCGCGTTGTTTCCTTCATGGAACGCCGTCTCTCAGGCGAGGGCAGCCTCGATGGCCTGGGCCAGGTCGAGCGTCTTCATTTCCTCGTGGCCGGTCTCGGCGATGGCATCGTGGAACATGATGGAGCAGAAAGGGCAGGCGGTGACGACCGTGCCGGCCCCCGTCTCCCGCGCCTGCTCCAGCCGGCAGTGGCTGATGCGCCGGCCGCTTTTTTCTTCCTTCCACATGCCGCCGCCGCCGGCGCCGCAGCAGAAGCTGGTCTTGCCGCTGGCGGCCATTTCCGGCAGCCGGCCGCCGGCCAGGCGTTCCAGGATGCGGCGCGGGATGTCGTAGTTTCCGTTGTAGCGGCCGAGGTAGCAGGGGTCATGGTAGGTCATGGCCGCAGAGCCCGAGGCGGGCTTGAGTTGGATCCGGCCCGACTCCAGGAGCTCGTGCAGCAGTTCGCTGTGGTGCACGACCGGGAAGGTGCCGCCCAGCTTGGGATATTCGTTCTTCAGCACGTGGTAGCCGTGCGGGCAGGCGGTGACGATGCGCCGGAAGCGATAGCGGGCCAGGGTCTCGATGGTTTGCCGGGCCTGCATCTGGAACAGGTATTCCATGCCGCTGCGCCGCGCCGGGTCGCCGCAGCAGGTCTCCTCGGCGCCCAGGATGGCGAAGTTGCAGCCGGCGTGCTGCATGATCCTGACCAGCGAGCGGCTGATCTTCTGCGAGTGCTGGTCGTAGCTGCCGGCGCAGCCCACCCAGAACAGGATGTCGGTCTCGCCCTTCTCGGCCAGCAGCGGCACCTGCAGGTCCTTGGCCCAGTCGGGGCGGCTGTCGGCATTGATGCCCCAGGGATTGCCCTGGTTCTCCAGGCCGCGGAACAGGATCTGGAATTCCTCGGGGAAGCGCGACTCCATCATCACGGCGGACTGGCGCATGCCCATGATCTTGGCGATGTGCTCGTTGAGCATGGGGCAGACCTCCATGCAGGCGCCGCAGGTGGTGCAATCCCACACCTCCTCCTCGCTGACCACCTCGCCGAACAGTTTTTTCACTCCGTCCGGGTCGCTGCGCAGTTGGGGGGCGGACTCGAGCAGGTGCTGCTTCAGCTTGTCGAGCAGGGTGCGGGGCGAAAGGGCCTTGCCCGACTGGAAGGCCGGGCAGACGTCGTCGCAGCGGCCGCATTCGGCACAGGAGAAGAGGTCGAGCAGGTCCTTGCGGGTCAAATCGGTCACCTGCGGCGTGCCGAACCTCTCCTGCGCTTCCAGGTCGACCACGGGGATCTCCGCCTTGACCCCCGTGTTGCGGAAGAACAGGTTGACCGGTCCGGCCAGCAGGTGCAGGTGCTTGGAGTGCATGATGAAGACGCCAAATGCCATGATGACCAAAATATGCAGCCACCACAGGGCTTGCACCCAGGCGGCCTGCGGCGCGGCTGCGAGGCCGGCGGGCAGCCCGGCGAAGGCCAGGTTGGCCAGGAAGTTGGCTGGGGTTGCCGGCATGCCAGGCAGGGTCATCTTGAAGGCCTCGTAGTAGATGAAGCTGACCATCAGGATGAGGATGAAGCACAGGACGGTCAACGACTGCCAGGAAGGGCGCTCCAGGCTCTTGACGCGGACGATATAGCGGCGCACGAAGAAATAAAAAACGGCCAGGATGATCAGGCCGGCAAAGAGGTTGGCCGCGAACAGCAGGACGGAGTAAAGCGTCCCGTGACCGAACAGGCTGAACTGCGGCGCGAAACCCTCGGCGACGTGGTTGAGGGTGACGCCCAGGAAGACCAGGAAGCCCCAGAAGATGAAGGCGTGGAAGAATCCGCTCACCGGGCGTTGGGCGATGACCGGGAGCTGCAAGAGCACCTGCACGGCCGCGCGGGCCAACCGTTGCCCGGGGCGGTCGCAGCGGTCGGTCTTGCGGCCGATCTGGATCAGGCGCAGCTTGCGAATGAATTCGGCCAGGGCCAGGCCAAAGGCCAGGGCCGCGGCGGCGACGAACAAAACTTTCTCCATTGTTGACAGCATGACGGCCTCCTCGCGGGCGCTTATCTTTTTTGCGGTTCCCGGGCGGCGCTCTTCGGCGCTCTCACTTGTCCCCCAGCCAGGAAAAGTCGGGGAAGAACGGCCTTTCCAGGTCGATATGGCCGGCCAGGGATTTGCTCTCGTTGCCGCCGATGAGGAACTTGACTTTCTTGATCTCGCGAAAATTGTAGCAAATATTGTCGACCATGAAATAGATGAATTCCAGCTCCGCCGCCGTGCCGCCCGGGAATGAAGCGGACAGCGATTCGGTGAAATCCAGCAGCAGCGTCCCGCCGCCGTCCAGGAAGTGCAGGCTGCGCAATTGCACATCGCTCGGTACCGGGGTAATGTGGGCGGCGTCCCCGGCCAGCAGCAGGGAAACGAATTTCCTGTACAGGTCCTCGCGGATCTCCGGGACCTCGATCTCGCGATAGACGGGCTGCAGAAGACGCGATGTCTCGCTGAGAAAAAAAAGCTTCACCTTGATGAATTCGGCGATGCCGTCGCCGTGTTCCTCCTCGCGGTTCAGCCGCTCGGGCTCGAATCCGGCCGGCGATTTCCGCAGCAGCCGCTGCGCCGCCAGGGCGAGCAGCAGGACGACAACGGCGATGACCAGGAACGTCCGCGTCTTCTTTTTCATTTGAGGGCGCTGTGGTAATGATAGATGAACTTGCTGATGCCGTTGTAGATGGCCAGGGCGATCTTGTCCAGAAAATCCTCGCGCTGCAGCTTCCTTTCTTCACTGGCATTGGAGATGAACACGGCCTCGATGAGGACGGCGGGCATGGCGGCGCGCATCAGCACCCGGAATGGCGCCTGCTTGACGCCGCGGTCGCGGGTGCCCAGCAGCACGTTCAGCTCGTTCTGGATGTATTCGGCCAGCTTGCTCGACTCGCGGATGTGCTCGGTCTGGGCCATGTTCCAGAGGATCATCTTCAACTCGTCGTTCTGGATGGCCTCGCCGGGGTCCTCGTCGTTCTGGTTCTCCTTCTGGGCCAGCTCCAGGGCTTCGGGGTCGGTGGCCTGCAGGCTGACGAAGTAGGTCTCGGAGCCGTAGGCCGACTTGCGGAAGGAGGAATTGACGTGGATGGAAACGAACATCTGCGCCCGCTGGTTATTGGCGATGGAGGCGCGAGTGTTCAGCGAGACTTCGCTGTCCTTGTCGCGCGTCATGATGACGCGCAGGCCGGTTTTGGACTCGATGAGTTTCTTCAGCTTGAGGCCGATCTTCAGGGTGACGTCCTTCTCCTTCAGCTTGGAGCGGCCGATGGCCCCGAAGTCCTCGCCGCCGTGGCCGGGATCGATGCAGATCGTCTCGATGGACCGGGGCCGGGGTGCCGGCGGCGGCTCCTCCCGGGGCGGGTTCTTTTCGGCGGCAACAGGGGCCTGCGGTGGCGGCGTCGGCGCCTTTTCGCTGCGCACCAGGTCGAACACGACGCGGAAAGGCTTCTCCAGGACGAAGTTCTGCCGGATCGCAGCGGCACCCCTGAAATGGACGGTGAGCACGCTCCCGTTTCCCAGGTGCTCGCAGGTCACGCGTTCGAGCAGCTGCGAATTGGCAACGGCCAGCGCCGGGACGGGAAGATCGGCGCGGACGTCCAGGCGCACTTCCAGGCGGTCGGGATGGGCCTGCACCTTGTAGGCGAACGAGTGCTTGGATTCGAAGACGACGCGGGTGTATCCCTCGTGGTCGAATGAGCGGAAATCGATGCCGATGGGGGTGAGCAGCCGGGGGGCGACCAGGAGGGCGGCGCAAACAATGCCTGCCTTTATGCTTTTTTTCATGGGGCGGGTATGAAAGGCACATGGAGGCGGCGGGAATCGAACCCGCGTCCAATCAAGAATCCATCGAAGAGCCTACGAACGTAGTTTGTTTCAAGTACGGCCGGCAGCCGTCAAAACAAACAAAATAGGCTGCCGTCGGCCCTCTTTAAGTTTCGCCCCGCAGGACAGGAGGCGCTTCCTGCGGCGCTAGCCCGCAAAGTGACGCCCCTGATCCTCCCGCGGGCGGGGAAGACCGGGACGGCAACGTGTTACTTACGCTGCGAGTGCAAAGTTGTTTGCGTTTCTTTTTTTGAGCGGTTTTTTGAGGTGCTCGGCTCAGTTCGCCTCTTCAACTTCATCAAGACTGTCGAAACCTTTACGCCCCCAGCCTGGGGAATGGCGGGGCCGACGAGACTCGAACTCGCGACCTCATGCGTGACAGGCATGCGTTCTAACCAGCTGAACTACGACCCCGCGCCATGTATGGTCAGCCTGGGCGGTAGAGGGCTTGAACCTCTGACACCCGGCGTGTAAAACCGATGCTCTACCAGCTGAGCTAACCGCCCAACCCAAGCCCATTTATATAATAAAAACGGGCTCCTGTCAAGCGGCTGCGGCGGGATTCCCGCCGCGCCGCCTGTGCCAGGACTCAGTCGTCCATGTCGATGGCACCCTTGGTCTTTTCCCGGCGCTTGCTGTCCATCGCATCCCACTTCTTCATGCACTTGTGCTCCTTGCCCTTGGCCAGGGAACATTCAAGGTATTCGGAGATGTAGACGATGCAGGCGCGGATGGCCTTGCCGGTGGGGGTTTGCTTGTAATCCTCGCCGCCCACCGAGAAGTTGCGCAGGCTGAGCCCGGCGCCCAGGGCCGATCCCTTGGCATTGGCCTCGATGGTGCGCGCGTCGACGATCTCGCCGGTCTCGGTATCGATGACCTTGAGGTCGACGGCGATGTAGGCCTTGTTCTTTTTGCCCCCCACGGAAACGCCCTTGAAGCGCACGCCGCCCTTCTGGCCCGAGACGTCCTCCTCGTAGGCCGAGACCGTGCCGGCGACCAGGTACTGGGCGCCCTTCAGCTTCTTCATCTTCACCTTGGTGCTGGAACTGACGCGGCCCGAGGCGCTCAGGTCCTGCTCGCCGAGGACGGCGTCGATCTCCTTGCGCTCGAGCACGCTGAAAGCCTTGGTGCTCACCAGCTCGGAAGCCAGCATGTCCTGCAGTTCCGTGCCCACCGAACCCCGCCACCAGCCGGCCGCTGTATGGTTGGTGAAACGTAGCACGCCGATGCGTATCTCGTCACCCGCGGCCGCCATGGGCCGGGAGACCATGGTGAACAGCAGCGCCAGTGCCAAAAATGATAGCAGTGATTTCTTCATGTGTCCTCCTGAATTTTCTGCTTATTCTACACCGTTGTCGTGACAAATTCAATCGCCGTTGAAATTTGCGCCGCCGGTTTTTCGCTGGGCCTCAAGCCTGTAGCGGTGGGGAGAACTCAGCGCCGCTGCCGGCCTGCCTTGGACCCGGCGGGCGATCTTCTTCAACTTGCAGGTCCAAACGGGGATCACCGCCAGCGTGCCGGTGGCCAGGGCGGCCACGACCGGGCAGACGGCGCAGCGTTCCAGGTCGTCGCAAAGGCAGCACAATTCTTTCTTTTCATTGAAAAAAAAGTCCTGGCGCAACTCGGCATAATTGGCGGTTACGGCGGGGAAGCCCTTTTCAAGGCCGGCCATGAAGCCTTCAAGTTCGCCGAAGCAATATTTCGCGTAATCGGGATTCTGCCGCGAATGCCCCAGCAGGTCGTAGAACAGGTAGCAGCCCCAGACGGTGCGATCGGGGAGCAGGGCCAGGCGGTCGCGGCCGGCCGAGCAGGTGAAGATCCCCTTGCCGTCCGTGAGGTTGAGGCTTTCCAGGGGTGTTTTTCCGGTTTTTTGCCGGTACCGGAGGCAGATCTTCATCAGTCGCCCCAGTTGCTTCTCGAGGATCGCCAGGTCGGTTTTTTTCCATGGAACACACGCGTCCAAAGTGTATTGCAGGCGGGAGTGGCCCTGGCGCAGCAGCGCTTCCATGCTCGCGGCCAGCAGCGGCACGGTCTTCGGAGTAAAGACGCTGTTGATTGCATACCCATCAGGATAAAGCCGCCTCAGTCGATCCGATGCCCTTTTCACGGCGGCCACGCTTTTTGCATCCCGGTTCTTCTGGGCCAGCCCGTCGTAACTCAAGAGCAGTTCAAAATGGTGTTTCCTGAAAAACAGGATGTGTTGCTTTTCCAACAGCGAACCATTGGTGGTCAGGGTGAAGCGAAACCTGTTCCTGAAATATTTCTCCGCATGGGCAACTGTTTTTTTTACCAATGGCCAGCTCAGCAGCGGCTCCCCGCCATAAAACCCGAGCCATACCTCCCGGTCCAGGCGCGTTCGCAGGAGATCCAGGAAATCACGGATGTCTTTTATTTTTAAGGTGTTGTTCCCTTTTTGTTGCGGACAATATGGGCAGGAAAAATTGCACCTGTCGCTCAGGACCAGGGTCAAAGAGGAGATCTCCCTCATGGCCAGGTCATTGTAGCAGGGCGGGCGGTTGCAGGCAAACGGCGGAGAAGACCGCCTGCTGAAAATTCAACTCGTCGATTCCTTGTTTTTGTTCATTCTTTGTCCTAAAATCAGCGCATATTCCAAAACGGAGGTGGTTCATGGAGATAAAGAAGGCCAATGTGAACCTGCTGTTGGGCAAGATCCGGACCTATCTTGACGCGCAGCCTCAGGCGAGGAAGAAAGGGAAAAGATTCAGCGAGGCTGAAAAAGCGCTGGCCCAGGTGGAAAGGATTTTCGTTGAGAAGGAGGGACGGCTCAAGTCGGCGCCCTGCTCGACCAAGAAGCCTTCCATGGGGGGTTGATGAATCATCCTGGTTGATCGGAAAATCAACTTGAATTTTCGTAAAAGCGCTTTCCTGTTCTTTTTTTTCATCAGCATCATCGGCCATCTCCAGGGCCTTGATCCGCAAAAAAGAATAACCCAGTATGCGTTGAACACCTGGAAAACCGAACGCGGCCTGCCCAACAATACGGTCCTGGACATAGCACAGGACCGATCCGGATATTTGTGGCTGGGCACGGCCGGTGGCCTGGTGCGCTTTGACGGAGAGAGATTCACCGTTTTCAACAGCAGCAACACCGCTGAATTTCATGATAACCTGGTGAACAATCTCCATGTCGACCAACGGGGGATTCTTTGGATCGGGACCATGCGTGGAAAAGTGTTCAGCCTGGACAAGGGAATGTTTATAAATCATCCCCTGACCGGCAGCGTGTCAGGATTGTCCACCCATTGCATTGTTGAGGATGGCCAGGGCGATCTCTGGGTCGGGACTTCCGGGGGATTGTTCTATTTGACATCCGGAACCCGCGGACTTTTCAAGAAACACGCCACTTTTGCGGGCATGAGAATTCTCTGTCTGGCCACCGACCATGTGGGGCGGTTGCTGGTCGGCACGGAGGGCAGGGGCGTGTATCGTGTTGAAAAGGGCCAACCGCCGCGGGTCCTGTCCTTTGCCGAAGATTTGAGCGCCGACATCTATGTCATGAAACAGGACCGCAATGGATCCTTGTGGATCGGGACGGATGATGGATTGTTTGTTTTTCGGGACAAGCGGTTGCAAAAAATTTCATTGGACCATGGTTCGAGCCAAATCATGTCCCTGGTCGAAGACCGGAACGGCAACCTGTGGGTGGGCAGCGAGGTTGGCTTGTACCGTTGGGCTCAGGGTGCATTTCAATATCTGGCCGCCAATCCGGGTCCAAGCGGCAACCAGATCTATTCTCTCTGCGAGGATAGTGAGGGCTCATTATGGGTGGGGGGCATCGATGGCGGATTGACCCAACTCCGCGATGAAAAAATAACGGCTTTTACCGAGCATGAAGGACTGGCCGGCAGCAAGTTTCGCGCCCTGCACGAAGATCGTGGCGGAACGTTGTGGATCGCCGGCCTCGGCGGTTTTCTCAACCGCTATCAAAATGGCCGGGTTGAAAGTTTCAGTTTGCCGAACCGCTTTAAAAATATTGACGTGAATACTCTTGAAAATGCCGGCGGCGGTTCATTGTGGTTGGGAACCGATGCCGGGCTGATTTTCTTCCATGACGGCCGATCCCGCGAAGTTTCCCTGCCCGGGCCGAAGCCCGCCATGGCCACGCGTTGTGTTTTATCCGATCGCTACGGGCGCTTATGGATCGGAACCTGGGGCGGCGGACTGCTGTGCCGCCAGAACGGGAAATTCACGACCTTTTCCAGTGCCGATGGCTTGCGCGACGAGCGGATATCATCGCTTTTTGAAGACCGGCGAGGGAATTTATGGGTCGGCAGCGAGAACGGCCTTTCGGTCATGAATTCCGACAAGGTCGGTGAATTTTCAATTGAGCCTTTTTTGGACCATTGCAGCGTGTTTTCGTTTCATGAGGAAGTGAATGGCACGTTGTGGATTGGCACCAGTCGTGGTTTAAAAGTGAAAAGAAATGGCGGCTGGGGCTCACTGAACAGTGATCGAGGTCTGTTCGACAGCCGGATCCTGGCCATCCTTGAGGATGAGTCGGGCTTTTTGTGGATGAGCAGCGAGCGCGGGATCTTCCGGGCGGCAAAAGACGAACTCGAAAAAGCGGCCTTCGAAAAAAACCTGATGGTAAGCGGCCGGTTGTTCGATGAAAACGACGGCATGAAGAGCGCCATCTGCAACTATGGCAACCCTTCCGGCTGGAAGGACGGCGGCGGCCGGCTGTGGTTCGCCAACCTGGCCGGGGTGGTGAGCATCGACCCGGCCCATATCAGGAGAAACGACCGGGTGCCGCCGGTTGAGGTGGAGAAAGTCGTCGTCGACGACCGCAGCCTGCCGATCATGGACGACCCCGGGGGGATGCCCCTGCCGCTGGCCGCTGGCAGCAGGAAATTCGCGTTCAAATACACGGCTTTGAGCTTTGTCCGCAGTGACAGGATCCAATTCAAGTATAAGCTTGACGGCCATGACGGGGAGTGGACGTCAGCCGGCAACCGCCGCGAGGCGTTCTACAACGACCTCAAGCCCGGCCATTATCGCTTCCGCGTCATCGCGGCCAACGCCGACGGGGTCTGGAACCCGGCCGGCGCCTCCTTCGCCTTTTACCTGCGGCCGTTCGTCTACCAGACCTGGTGGTTCATGTTGCTCGCCGCGCTGGCGTTCATGGCCGTGACGGTGCTCCTGTGGCAGCTGCTGAAAAAATACCTGCGCGCGGTCAAGTTCTGGAAGAAAAAGACCCAGATCGGCCACTTCAATATACTGGAAACGATCGGCACGGGCGGCATGGCCACGGTCTACAAGGCGCAGGACACGCTGGAAAAAAAGCGTGTCGTGGCCCTAAAGGTGCTGAGGGAGGAGAATTTCCACGACGAGAACCAGAAAAAGCGCTTCAAGCACGAGTCGCTGATCACCGAGCAGCTGGACCACCCGCACATCGTGCGCATTTTCGAGCGCGGGGAGCTGGAGGACTGCTGCTACATCGCCATGGAGCTGCTGGACGGGCAGTCGCTGGCCGCGCTCATCCGCCACGGGGGGCGGCTGGAGACGGCTGCGGCGCTGGACATCATGCTGCAGATCGTCGACGCCCTGGGCGCCATCCACGGCCAGAACATCGTCCACCGCGACCTCAAGCCGGAGAATATCATGATCAGCGAGCGCCGCGGCCGGCCCCACTTCGTCAAGCTTCTCGACTTCGGCTTGGCCATCACCCCGGCCCAGTCGCGGCTGACCCTGTCCGGTGTGGTCATGGGCACCATCCGCTACCTGCCGCCGGAACGGATCAGCGACGGCACCTCCTCCCCGGCCGGGGACATTTATGCCGCCGGCATCATCCTCTATGAGATGCTGACCGGCTCCAAGCCCTTCTGGTCGGAGGCGACCGGCGAGGTGATCCATCGCATCCTGGAAACCTACCCCCTTCCCGTCCGCGAGATCAACCCCGCCATCCCCCGGGACCTGGAGGCGCTGATCACGGCCATGATCGACAAAGACCCGGAGCGGAGACCGTCGCTGGCCGCGGTCGAGAAAAGGCTGAAACAGCTTGCGGAAGCGACAGATATCAGGTCTTAGACGTTAGACGTGTGAAGAAAGACGTCAGACGACAGACGTCAGACGACAGATGAGAGAAGAAAGACGTTAGACGACAGACGTCAGACGTTAGCAAGAGAGATCCCCTGAAAGATCGCTGACGGGCTTGCTTCTCCTGCTGACATCTGACGTCCAGCATCTGACATCTGTCTTCTGTTTTCTGTCGTCTGTCTTCTGACCTCTGTCGTCTACTGTAAATGCTCGGCAAACCAGCCCAGCACCGTTTGCCACCACAGCCGCGCGTTTTGAGGCTTCTGCACGAAGTGGTTCTCGTCGGGGAAATAGAGCATCTTGGACTCGACGCCGCGCCGCTGCAGGGCGGTGAACAGCATCAGTCCCTGGCAGACCGGCACGCGGAAATCCTTTTCGCTGTGCACGACCAGCATGGGCACCTTGAAGCGCTCGACGAAATTGGCCGGGTTCCATTTCTCATAGAGGTCGCTCTCCCAGGGGACGCCGCCGTACTCCCATTCCTCGAACCACAGCTCCTCGGTGGAATAATACATGCTGCGGGCGTCGAAGATGCCGTCGTGCGAGACCAGGCAGCGGAACGGATACTTGAACTCGTCGCTGTGGCCGGCCATCCAGTTGATCATGAAGCCGCCGTAGGAGGCGCCGGCCGCCACCAGCCGCTCCGGGTCGATGAAGGGGAAGTTCTCCACCAGGTACTGCTGCCCCTTGACCAGGTCGACGAAGGGGGCGCCGCCCCAGTCGCCGGAAATGGAATCGGTGAACTCCTGGCCGTAGCCCGGGCTGCCGTGGAAGTTGATCGCCGCCACCACGTAGCCGGGCGAAGCGAACAGGCTGTGGTTCCAGCGGTAGTGGAAGTCGTCGGTCCAGGCGTTCTGCGGGCCGCCGTGCACCAGGAATACCAGGGGATATTTTTCCCCGGCGTCAAAGAAAGGCGGCTTGAGCAGCATGCCCTCGACGGTTTCTCCCGCCGCGCCCTGGAAGCGGAAGGTCTCGACGCGGTTCATCTCGATGTCCTTGAGGCGCTCGCGGTTGAAGTGCGTCAGCTGCGTCTGCCGGCGGCTGCGCAGGTCGACCTTGAACAACTCCTGGGGCATGGCCACGTTCTGCGCCAGGTACACCAGCGCCCGGCCGTCCGCGGTGGGGCGCAGGGAACCGGCGTTGACCGCGGCGACGATCTTCTCGATCCTGCCCGAGGCGATGTGCAGCTTGAAGATCGGGTGATGGATGCTCTCGGAGGCGATGAAATAGATGGCCCGCTCGTCGGCGGCGAACTCGAAAGCGGTGATGGTATGGGCGAAGCCGGCGGTCAGGTTCCGCCGCGCCCCGGTCTTGAGATCGTAGAGGATGATGTCCTTCTTGTCGGCCTCGAAGCCGGGTCGGCTCATGGAGAAGTAAGCCAGGTAGCGGCTCCGCGGCGAAAAAACGGGGTTGGCGTCACTGCCCTTGTTGGCGGCGCTGATATTCTTTTCCTCGCCGCTGCGCAGGTCGCGCAGGAAAACGTCGTTGTTGGTGGATATGGCCACCACGGGGTCGGTGTTCTTGACATAGGCGAACCAGGCATTGTCGCCGGAGAAAATGAAGTCTTGTGCGCCACCCAGGTCGAGCGGCGGGGTGTCGAACTCGCCCGGCGTCAGGTCGACGTACTCCTCGCTGCCGGGAGCGTGCAGGAAAACATGACTGCGCTTGCCGTCGCGCCACGAGTCCCAGACCCGGAACATGAGGCCGGACAGGATCTTGCCCGTTGCTTTGACGCCGGCCGCCTCCTTTTTCAGCGCCAGGGCTTCGGCGAACGTCCCGGCCCGGGGATCGATGTCACGGGCAAAGGCGATGCGCTTTTCGTCACCCGACCAGATGAAGGCGCCGACGCCGCCGGGAATCTGGGTCAGGGGAGTGACCACGGCCGGGTTGGCCGGATCCATGGAGAAAACCTGCGGGTCCCCGTCGCGGCTGGAAACGAAGGTCAGCAGCCCGGAGCGCAGGAAGCGCGGGTTGGAGCTGTTGCCCTTGCCGTCGGTCAGCCGGGTCAGTGTCCGGCCCTGCAGGTCTGTCGCATAGAGCTCGGATTGGAAGGAATTGCCGTCGATGTCCGCCTGGCGCACCGTGAATACGATCCGGCGGCCGTCGGGGGAAACCGCCGGCGACGACAGGCGGCCGACGGAGAACATGTCCTCGAAGTTCAGGGCCCGCTTCTGTCCCCAGAGGGCAGGAGCCAGGAACAGGCACAGGAAAAGAGCGGTTGCTTTTTTCATACGATTTCTCCTCGGATTGATGTCAGGCAATCGCTGTGCCCGGCCTCGGGCCGAAGCGATGCAAAAAAAGACGCGGGAGCCGATCGCGGCTCCCGTGCCTGGGGCTGGGCGAAAAAGACCGCCGGGCGCTTACTGCTCCGGCGAGGCTTCGCCTTGGGTCCGGATGAACAGAATGATGTAGCGGTTGGAATGGACCTTTTCGGTCACGGGGTTGATCAGCTCATATTTTCTCAGCGTGAACACGTATTCCCTCTCGCCGTCGGCGCCGTCGACCATGACGTTCGCTTTGGTGGTCACGGTCTTGCCGGCCAGCAGTTCCTGGTTCTGGTCGATGTTGGTGGACAAGGCGATCATTTTCTTTTCGTTCTCCACCTGGGTCTTGATCTGGGTATAATTGGCCTGGTCGCGCCTGTAGTTGGCGGTCTCGGTCTCGAACTCGATCTGCATGGCATCGATCTCTTTCTGAACCTCGGACTTGGCCCGGCTGCCGCGGGTTTCGCTCAGCTTGGTTTTCAACTGGTCCAGCGCGTCCTTCTTGTCCCTGACCAGAAGGATCTGGTCATCCTTCTTTTTCTTGGCGGCGGCCAGTTGTTCGACCATCTTGGGCAGGGTGAAGTCCACGACGACCGGCTCTTCGCTGGACACGATCTTCCAGGACTTGAATTCCACCGCGAAGGGTTCGGCGGCCATGGCGGCCATGGTGTCCCGGTCCTTGGCCTTCATGGCCTGGAAATATTTGGAGATCGTGATCTCCTCGGGTTTTTGGCAGGACGTGGTGATGACGACAAGCAACAGTAAGGCGAAAAGAACGAATACTTTTTTCATCGGGTTCCTCCTAAAAAAATTGTGAATGGCCATGCCGCCCGGCGATGGCGGGAATGCCGGAGGCGCGAACCCCCTTTCCGCGCGATTCTGGAGTTCCTGACAGCGGTTTGCCCATTCGTACCGGATTATAAGCAAGCAAAAAAAAAAAATCAAGACCCATCGGCATTTTAAATCAACCGCCAGGGAGATGGACGCCGGCCGGCTAGTTGTCCAGGATGAAGTCCCAGGGATTGACCGGCTTTTCGTAGTAGCGGACCTCGTAATGCAGGTGCGGCCCGTTGCTCCTGCCCGTGGTGCCGACATAGCCGATCACGTCGAAACGCTTGACGCGTTGTCCTTCCTTGACATTGTAGCCGGAGAGGTGGCCGTAGCGCGTGACAAAGCCGAACCCGTGGTCCAGGATGATCATTTTGCCGTAGTAATCCCGCGTCTCGGCCACCAGGACGATGCCGTCGGCGGGAGCGATGATCTTGTTGCCCAGCTGGGTGGCGATGTCGATGGCGCCGTGGAACTCATTGCGGCCGGTGAAGGGATGGATGCGGTTGCCGAAAGATCCGGAGATATAACCGCGCGTGGGCCAGATGGCGGGGGTGGAGGCCAGGCGCAGCTTCTGCTGGTTGACGTATTTTTCGACCGTCTTGAGCGAGTCTTCGATCTTGACGGCCTTTTCGCGGACGTCGGTTGTCGACGGCAGCGGGTTCTTCAGCGGCGGAGCGCCGGGAAGAACGGCCGCCGGGGACGAAAAATCGCCGTTGCCGTCGATGCTGGTATCGGGACCGCCGATGCCGACTTCGCGCAGGGCCAGGGGCGAGGTCAGGCCGGTGGCCACCATGATCCTTTCCTTGTAGATCTCCATCTGCCTGAGGCGCCCGTTCAACACCTCGATGGTGGATGACAACTCGCTGATCTTTTCCCGCTTGCCCTTGGCGTCAAGCTCCAGGCGCCTCATTTTCTGCTCATCCAGGGTCGTGGTCAAATAAGAGAACAGGATGAAGCCGAAGAACACGATCAGGAAAAAAGATCCCAGCAGGGCATTGCGGATCAGCTTGGAGGAGACGGTGAATTCCCTGTTGGTGGCCGTGGCGTCGGAAACGACGATGACCGAGTATTTGCGGGCTTTCTTGTCTTTCTTTGCTGTCATGTTCCCGTCCCGGGCATATGATTATAAAACAGCGGCGGCGCCTTGTCAACCATGGTTCACCTCAGCCGGCGATCTCCCGCACCTTGCCCGCGATGCGTTCCAGCGGCGTGCCGGGAGGGAAGACCTCGCGGATGCCGATCTTCATCAGCTCGGGCATGTCGGCGGCGGGGATGATGCCGCCCAGGAACATCGGCGGCGGCTGGATCTCCTTTTCCTTGTAAACGGTCATGATCTTGCGGCACAGCTGGATGTGGGCCCCGGAAAGGATGCTCAGGCCCACGACGGAAACGTCCTCCTGGATCGCCGTGTTGACGATCGTTTCCGGAGACTGGCGCAGGCCGGTGTAGATGACCTCCATGCCGGCGTCGCGAAGATACTTGGCTACGATCTTGGCGCCGCGGTCATGCCCGTCCAGGCCGGGCTTGGCGATCAACACCTTAATCCTGTGCATGATATGTTCATTTTCACCCAAAAAAATTAAAATGTCAATAATTTATCTTGACATTACGGATGAAAAAATGATAAAGAGTAGCGTAGATGGGTAATTTCGAGGAGGGCCAGCATGAGTAAAAAAGTGATTGTCCTGGCGGACAACAGTTATACGATCCGCCGGATTGTCGAGCTGTCGTTCTCGGAAATCGAAAACATCGAAGTACGCAGCTTCGAGAGCGGTTCCGGCATCAAGGACAAGCTGCAGCAGCTGGCTCCCGCCGTGGTGATCGTGGACGTCAAACTGCCCGAACTCAACGGCTATGACGTATGCCGCTTCATCAACGAGACACCGTCCCTCAAGAATTGCCGGGTCTTCCTGATGAAAGGCAGCTTCGAACCCGTCGACAATGAGATGATCAAGAACCTCAAGTACGAAGACATCATCACCAAGCCTTTCGATTCCAACGCCCTGGTCGCAGCGGTCATGAAGATCGTCCAGCGGGAGGAGCCGGGAGCGACGGCCGGCCTCCCCGGCGAGGGCCCGACGACCTTTCCCGAAGATTTCCCCGAGATCGAGACCGAGATGCCCGAAAGCGAGGACATCAGTTTTTCCGATATCCGCAGCGAGATGGAAGCGCCGCTGGTTTTCGAGCGTCCGGCCGCTGCCGCCGCGCCCGAGCGCGACGAGATCCTCCCCTCCGAGGAGATCACCCAGGGGACGCAGCCGCCCAAGGATAACCTGCTGCCCCAGGAGACGGAGGAGCCGCTCAAGAATCCCTTTGAAGAGGAGCCGCCTTTCGAGGAGATCAGCGCCGCCCCTCCGGCGACCAAGCCCTCCGCCCCGCTCGAATACGAGCTGGAACCGCCGGCGCCCGCCGCTGCCGCGGCCGTGGCCGCGGAGGCACGCGACGTTTCCGATGAATTTCACGAACGCTTTCTCGAGATCGCCAGCGAGGATGCGCCCGATGACCTGCTCACGGCGGCGCCGGAAGCCCCGGTGGCGGACGAAGCCGACAGCCAGGAATTCCCCGGCGACTTAAAGGACGCTGAGCCGGCCGCCGGGGAGAAGCTCTCCCTGGAGTTCGAGCAGACCGACATGGGGTCCCCGGCCGAGACCCGGTACGCCGATCCGGGCAAGGCCGATTTGTTCGCCCCGGCGCCAAAGATCGAATTGGACGGCGGACCGGGATCGCCGAAAGCGGACTCCGCGCCGAAGGAAAGTTCCGGCGATCGCGCCCGGCTGGATGTGCTTTCACCCCAGGACGAGCTGGCCCGGCTGAGCCACCTGGCCAAGCGCGAGGCCAGGCATGAGCCCGAGATCCGGGCGGCCGTCGATCGTGCCGCGGAGCGCGTTGCCTTGACCGACAGGCAGGAGGACCGGCTCAACCAGACCATCAAGGAACTGCTCTGGGAGATCGTCCCGCCCCTGGCCGAGAAGATCATCAAGGAAGAAATCGACAAGATCAAGTCCGATCTGAACGACAGCGGCCTTTAATTTTTCGCCTGGAGTCCCGACGTGCTGGAAAAAAACATGGAAAAATCTTATGACCACCTGCAGACCGAGAGCGGCTGGTACGGCCGCTGGGAAGAACGGAAGCTGTTCACCCCCGCGGCCGAACCGACAGGCATCCCCTTCTCGATCATCCTGCCGCCGCCGAACGTCACCGGTTCGCTGCACATCGGCCACGCCCTGACGCTGTCGCTTCCCGACATCATCGTGCGGCGCAAGATGATGCAGGGATTCCACGTGCTGTGGCTGCCCGGCGTCGACCATGCCGGAATCGCCACGCAAATGATGGTGGAGAAGAACCTGAAGCTGGAGACCGGCCGCTCCAAGGAGGATCTGGGCCGGGAAAAGTTCCTGGAGCTGGTCTGGGACTGGAAAAACTCCTCGGAAAAACAGATCGTGGGCCAGATCAAGAAATTGGGACTGGCCCTGGACTGGAGCCGGATGAAATTCACCCTGAACGAGGAGATGCAGCGGGCGGTGCGCCGGGTTTTCGTCGCCCTCTACCGCGAGGGCAAGATCTACCAGGGTACCTACATGGTCAACCGCTGTCCCAACTGCAAGACGGTGCTCTCCGATCTCGAGGTCGAGCACAAGGAGGTCCACGGCCGGCTGAGCCACATCCGCTACCCGCTGCAGGGCGATCCGCAGCGCTGGGTGGTCGTGGCCACCACCCGGCCGGAGACCATGCTCGGCGACGTGGCCGTGGCCGTCCATCCCAAGGATCCCCGTTATAGAAAACTGATCGGCCGGGAGATCATGCTGCCCCTGGCCGGGCGAACCATTCCCATCGTCGGCGACGAAGACGTGGACCGGGAATTCGGAACCGGGGCGGTGAAGGTCACCCCGGCCCATGATCCCGTCGATTTCAAGATTGCGCTGAAACACCGCCTGGAGAAGATCGTGGTCATCGACGAGCAGGCGCGCATGACCGGCCCCATCCCGGAAAAGTACCTGGGCCTGGACCGCTTCGTCTGCCGCCGGCAGGTGCTGGACGATCTGCACGGCCTGGGACTGATCGAGAAGGAGGAGGAGTACAACCACAATGTCGGCCATTGCCAGCGCTGCGAAACCGTGGTTGAGCCCAACATCTCCAAGCAGTGGTTCCTGAAGACGGCCGAACTGGCGCCACCCGCCATCCAAGCCGTCCGCGAAGGCGACATCACATTCATTCCCGACAAGTGGAAAAAGGTCTATTTCAACTGGATGGAGAACATCCAGGACTGGTGCATCTCGCGGCAATTGTGGTGGGGGCACCGCATCCCGGCCTTCTATTGCCGGGACTGCCAGGAGGTGATCGTCAGCGAGGACGTGCCGGAGCGCTGCCCGAAATGTTCCGGCTCGCACCTGGCGCAGGATGAGGATGTGCTGGATACCTGGTTCTCCTCGGCCCTGTGGCCATTCACCACGCTGGGCTGGCAGGATGACAGTCCCGACTTCAAAACCTTCTATCCGACCTCGATCATGATCACCGCCTTCGACATCATCTTCTTCTGGGTGGCGCGCATGATCATGATGGGCCTGCATTTCGGCAAAGCGGTGCCGTTCCGCGAAGTGCTGATCAACGGCCTGATCCGCGACGAGAAGGGACAGAAGATGAGCAAGACCAAGGGCAACGCCGTCGATCCGTTGAACATCATCCGCGAGTACGGCGCCGACGCCCTGCGCTTCACCCTGGCCATTCAGGCCGTGCCGGGCATGGATATCTCGCTGTCGATCCAGCGCGTCAAGGGGTACAAGGCCTTTGCCAACAAGATATGGAACGCATCGCGCTACGTCATCATGAACCTGCAGGG
>DCVB01000001.1:28681-28821 GCA_002327965.1 Candidatus Aminicenantes bacterium UBA2199
TTCTCCCCCGACGCCATCAGCGATGCCGACCGGTGGATCCTGCACCGGCTGAACGCCGTGGTGGAAAAGGTGAACGCCAGCTTCGACGGCTATCGCCTGTACGAGGCCGCCGACTTGATCTATCATTTCGTCTGGGACGA
>DCVB01000061.1:0-200 GCA_002327965.1 Candidatus Aminicenantes bacterium UBA2199
ATTTCCAAAACGAAAGCTCCTTGGAATGGCATTTTCTTCGTTTGGGTCAAAGTCCCCGCTAGGGGATTTGGTAATTGGAATTTGGAACTTATTTGGAATTTGGAATTTGTTTTTTGGGATTTAATTCCTATTATTTCTTTTCTTCCACCTTACACCGATTGCCATTTCTTCTTCCCTCTCACCCCTCACCCCTAGCCCCT
>DCVB01000061.1:227-3729 GCA_002327965.1 Candidatus Aminicenantes bacterium UBA2199
CGCCGAGTTCCGTCATCCCTCGTCATGCATCACGCATCACGAGGAATGGGCGGAAGCGGTTGACTTTCGTGAGATGGTTGACTAGTATTCCAGGGAAAAATCGATGCCCCCCCGGCGGTGGCGAGAAGGAGGCCCTTAATGAAACAACTCATGACCCTGGGCATGGTGTCCTGCATTCTGGCTCTGCTGGCGACCCATCAGGCTTGCAAAACCAGCGAGGCAACCGATCCTCAGCCCGAGCCCCAGCCGGTGGTGGTGAAAGGCGAGTTCAAGTTCACGGCTACCAGCGGCAAGGCCGATTATCTCTACAACGACAACGGCCCCGCATCCAGCTCGATCCAAATCCGCGCGACCGTCTCCGTCAATAACGCCCCCGGGCAGATCCTGTCCTGGAGCCTGGCCGTCAAACGGAACGGGCAGGCGCTGCTGAACCTCGACAGTGCCAGCCATTCGCAAGTCCTTATCTCCTTCATACCCGGGGTACCGATGATTCTGGCGGATACGAAAGAGCTCGTCTTCGGTTGGAACGATTACGCTGGGATGAAAGCCCTTTTTCAGCAAGAGGGCCAATACAGCGCCGATCTGTCGATCAAGATCCAATGCATGATCAGCTCCGAGGTTACGAACCTGCAGGCAACCGTTCCCCTGACATACACCAGGACCTGGACTCCGTTCCTGTAAGGTTTTTGGTCGTCTCTCCCGATACGAATTTATCAAATAAAAAGGGCCGGTCCTCGCGGACGCGGCCCCGTTTGTTGCGGAGAAATAAACTTATGCGGCCTTCTTGGGCTTGCGCACGTAGGCCAGCCAGTACAGGGTGGCGACAAAGAAGCCGCCGCCCACGATGTTGCCCAGGGTGACCGGGATCAGGTTTTTGACGGCGAAGCCATAGATGCTGACGTTGGCCAGCTTCTCGGGAGAAAGGCCGGCGGCGGTAGCCGCGGCCACGACTTCGTTCACGCCCTTCAACAGGATGCCGACAGGGATGAAGTACATGTTGGCGATGCTATGCTCGAAGCCGGAGGCGACGAAAGCCATGATCGGGAAAAAGATGGCCCACACCTTGCCGATGGTGTTGCGTGAGGTCAGCGCCATCCAGACGGCCAGGCAGACCAACCAGTTGCAGAGGATGCCACGGAAAAAAGCGGGCCAGAAAGCCAGGCTGGCCTTGCCGGCGGCGGTTTTAAGGGCAGCGGCGCCCACGGCAACGTTGGGTCCCTCGAGCAGGCCGCTGCCGAACATAAGGTAGGCGATGAGCAGCGAGCCGAGCAGGTTGGCGGCATAGACGATCGACCAGTTGTACAGCAGGCCGCTGAATTTGGCCCTGCCGTCCAGCACCGACATGGTGATCATGGTGTTGCCGGTGAACAGCTCGGCACCGGCGATGACCACCAGCATCAGGCCGACGGAAAAGACCGAGCCGCGGATAAAGGCAGCCAGTCCGGCGCCGACAAACTGGGCGGCATCGTGGGCGATCATGTTGGACAGCTCGCCGCCGAAGCCGATGTAGGCGCCGGCGAGAATGCCCAGCACCAGTAGCTTGAACCAGGTGTTGGTGGTTTTCTTCACGCAGATGTTCTCGTTCAGGTCCGCGGCCACCACGGCCGGGCCCTTGCAGTCGTACTCCATTGTTCCTCCTCTTTTATTTTGAAATTTTTTCTATCTGGCAGGCCGCCACCTTGAACTCGGGGATCTTGGCGATGGGGTCGATGGCGTCGTTGGTCAACACGTTGGCCGCCGCCTCGGCGAAGTGGAAGGTGATGAACACCGACCCCACGTCGACGCGACCGGTTTCCCGGGCCTCGATCTCGATGGCGCCGCGACGCGACGACACCCTGACCTTTTCCCCGCTGGCGATGCCCAGCCGCTTCATGTCGGCGGCGTGCATCTCCATGAAAGGGCCGGGGACGTACTGCGGCAGGGCCTCGGTGCGCCGGCTCATGCTGCCGGTATGGTAGTGGTAGAGCAGCCGCCCGGTGGAGAGCAGGAAAGGATACTTGACGTCGGGCCACTCCGCCGGCGGGATGTAGTCAATGGCGAAAAACTTGCCCGGGCCGCGGGTGAACTTGTCGCGGTGCAGAAACTTCGTCCCCGGGTGCTCGGGGTTGGGGCACGGCCACTGCAGTTTCTCGCCGCCCATCAGCCGCTCGTAGGTGATGCCGGCGTAGTGCGGCGACAGGCGGTTGATCTCGTCGACGATGTCTTTCAGGCACCGGTATTCCATCTTGTAGCCCATGCGGGTGCTGACGTCGCGGATGACCTCCCAGTCGATGCGCGCCTCGCCCGGCGCCGGAACCGCCTTTTCCACCCAGAGGACGCGGCGTTCGGTGTTGGTGAACGTCCCCTGCTTCTCGGCGAACGAGGCCACCGGCAGCACCACGTCGGCCAGCTGCGCCGTCTCGGTGAGGAAGATGTCCTGCACGACCAGGAAATCGAGCTTCTCCAGGGCCTGCTTCACGTGCCCGAGGTCGGGGTCGGAGATCATGGGGTTCTCGCCCATGATGTAGAGCCCCTTGATCCTGCCTTCCGCCGCCTGGTGCATGATCTCGACAATGGTCAGGCCGACCTTGTCGTCGAGCTTGACGTTCCAGGCCTTCTCGAACTTCTCGCGCAGCGCGGCGTCGGTCACGGCCTGGTAGCCGGGGAAAACATTGGGCAGGGCGCCCATGTCGCAGGCTCCCTGCACGTTGTTCTGGCCGCGCAGGGGATTGACCCCCGACGATTCCTTGCCGATGTTGCCGGTGAGCATGGACAGGTTGGCTATGGACATGACGTTGTCGGTGCCGGNNCCGGTGGTGTGCTGGGTGATGCCCATCGAGTATACAATGGAGGCGCATTGGGCTCCGGCATAGAGGCGCGCCGCCTGGCGCAGTTTCTCGGCGGGGATGCCGGTGATCTGTTCCACCTTGTCGGGTGTGTAATTGGCGACCACCTTCTTCATGGCCTCAAAATCCTCGGTGCGGGTCTTGACGAACTCCTCGGCGAGCAGGCCCTCGCTGATGATGACGTTCATCAAGCCGTTGGCCCAGGCCACGTCGCTGCCGTTCTTCTGGCGCAGCCATATGCCGCCGTACTTCTCGGCGTAGTTGACCAGGTCGATGCGGCGCGGGTCGATGACGATCAGCTTGGCGCCGTGGAACAGGACCGCCTTCTTGATGCGCGTGGCGATGACCGGGTGGGTCTCGGTGGTGTTGGAGCCGGTGACCAGGATGACTTGGGCTCGCTCCAGTTCATCGATGGAGTTGGTCATGGCGCCCGAGCCAAAGGAGCGGGCCAGGCCGGCGACGGTCGAAGCGTGGCACAGGCGGGCGCAGTGATCGACGTTGTTCGATCCGAAGGCGGTGCGCACGAACTTCTGGAAAACGAAGTTCTCCTCGTTGGTGCACTTGGCCGACGAGAGGCCGGCGAGGGCGGCGGGACCGTGCTGCTTTTTGATGGCACCGAGCTTGCCGGCCACCAGGTCCAGGGCCTCGTCCCAGGTGCTCTCCACCAGCTGGCCGTT
>DCVB01000061.1:3755-6732 GCA_002327965.1 Candidatus Aminicenantes bacterium UBA2199
TCCTTGATCCAGAGCTCGAGCTGGCAGCCGACGCCGCAGTAGGGGCAGGTGGTGATCACCTTGCGCTCGATGTCCTTCTTCTTGATGCGGCCGCCGTAGACCGGCTTTTCCATCAGGGCGCCGACCGGGCAGGCCTGAACGCATTCGCCGCAGCCGTCGCATTCCGAACCCGACCACTCGCCGGTGCCGGCGACGACATGGCTGTGGATGCCGCGCTGGGCCATGCTCAATACGCCCTTGCCCTGGATCTCGAAGCAGGCCTTGACGCAGCGCTCGCACTTGATGCACTTGGAAGAGTCATAGAACAGGACCGGCGCCGTTTCGTCCGGCGCCTGGGGCACCTCCTGCCAGACCGGGGCGAAGGTGCGCTTGGGGGTGTCCAGCCCGTAGCGGAAGGCCAGGTCCTGGATCATGCAGTCGCCGTCGCGCTCGCAGGTGATGCAGTCGTCGTTGTGCTCGGAGAGCAGGACGTCGGCCAGCATGCGCCGCGTCTCCTCCAGCTGCGAATCGAAGGCCGTGACCTTCATCCCCGCCTCGACCTTGATCAGGCAGGACGGCACCATGCCCGGACGGCCCTCGATCTTGACCATGCACAGGCGGCAGTCGCCGGTGGGGGTCACCTTCTCATAAAAGCAGAGCCCGGGGATGTCGAAGCCGTTGTCGCGGGCCACCTTCAGCAGATTGTCGCCCTTGGCCGCCTGGATCTCCTTTCCATCGATGTGAATGGTTACCGTTTCCGACATGGATGCCTCCTTATGATTTCACGGCCTGGCCGCCGGCCAGCGCAAATTCTTCCTTGAAATTCTCCAGCGCGCTCTTGACCGGCATGACCAGCGACTGGCCCAGCGGGCAGAGCGATGAGCGGAACATGGTTTCGGCCAGGGCGAGCATGGTCTCGGGGTCGCCCTCGCGGCCCCGCCCCTGGCGGATGCGGTAGGCGATGTCCAGGATCTGCCGGGTGCCGATGCGGCAGGGGACGCACTGGCCGCAACTTTCATGGGCGAAGAACTTGGCGATGGAGAAGAGCATGTCGGCGATCGACGCCGTCTCGTCCATGACCAGCACGGCGCCGGAACCGAGCACCGCCTTGTTCTCCTTCAGGCTCTCGTAGTCCATTCTGACGTCGAGCAGCTTCTCGGAGAGGAAAACCCCGGCCGCGCCGCCCAGCAGCGCCGCCTTGAACTTCTTCCCGCCCCGGATGCCGCCGCCGTAGCCGAAGATGATCTCGCGCAGGCTGGTGCCCATGTCGGTCTCGACCAGCCCGGGATACACGACGTGGCCNNACGTTGGCCAGGGTCTCGACGTTGTTCACCGCCGTGGGCTTCTGCCACAGGCCGTGGGTCACCGGGTAGGGCGGCTTGATGCGCGGGTTGCCGCGCTTGCCCTCCAGCGACTCGATCAGCGCCGTTTCCTCGCCGCAGACATAGGCGCCGGCGCCCTTCTTGATCTCCAGATCGAAGGAGAATCCGCTCTCCAGGATATTCCGGCCCAGCAGGCCGTAGGCGCGCGCCTGGTCGATGGCCTTGCGCAAACGCTCGATCGACAACTGGTACTCGCCGCGGATGTACACGTAGCCGCGGCAGGCGCCGATGGCGTAGCCGGCGATGGTCATGGCCTCGACGAGGCGGTGCGGGTCGCCCTCGAGGATCAGCCGGTCCTTGAAAGTGCCCGGCTCGCCCTCGTCGGCGTTGCAGANNGCCTTGCGGGTGAATTCCCACTTCATGCCGGTCGGGAAGCCGGCGCCGCCGCGGCCGCGCAGCCCCGATCTCTTGATCTCCTCGATCAGCGCCTCCGGCGTCGTCTTTTCGGCGAACAGCTTCTCCAGCCCGGCATAGCCGCCGGCGGCCAGGATCTCGTCGATGTTCTCGGGATCGACGGTCCAGGCCTTGTCCAGCACCACGCGGCGCTGCTCGCGGGTCAGGCCCACCTTGCTCTTCTCCGCCGCCATGGCGGCGATCGGGGCATGGTCCAGCCCGGCCGCAATGCGCCCCTTCAGCAGGTGCTCGTCGACGATGCGCGGCACGTCCTCCTGGCGGACGTTGAAATAGTAGACGCGGTCGGGATAGACGGCCAGGATCACGCCCTGACCGACGATGCCGACGCTGCCGCTCTCCAGGACCTTGACCTCGCCCAGCAGCTTCCGGGATTCCAGTTCCTTTTCCAGCCGGCGCTTGATCTCGAAGACGCCGGCCTGGGCCGTCCCCTCGTCGACCGGCAGCAGGACATGGGTGCGAAAGACGCTCATTGGGCCCTCCTCAGGTCGGCGATGATCTCGGCGATGCGCTCTTTCGTCAGGTTGCCGTAGACGCGGTCGTTGACCATCATGGCCGGCGCCACGCCGCACACCCCGAGGCAGGAGGTCATCTCCAGGGTGAAGAGCTTGTCGGGGGTGGTCTCGCCGAAGCCGATGCCCAGCAGCCTCATCAGCTCGCGCGAGATGGTCGATGAGCCCAGCAGGTGGCAGGGGGGCGATTGGCAGATGCGGATGAGGTTCCTGCCCCGCGGCTTCAGGCTGTACATGGAATAGAAGGTGGCCACGCCGAGGACGGAGCCGTAGGTCAGCTTCAGGTAGTCGGCGGCGGCGCGCAGGTCGGCGTCGCACAGGTAATGCTCGGGACTGGCGTCCTGCAGGTCGTGCAGGATGGCCAGCAGGTTATCGGCCGAGCATTCGTATCGTTGCAGGATCTTTTCAGGCGTCATGAATACCTCACAGCATCTCTTCGAGCGCCACCGTTTCGCTGGCAACGGCTTCCTTCTCCGGCCTCTGGTCGCGGTCGCAGTGCAGGCAGCGCCGCGCATCCTCGATGGCCTCGTCCAGGGTCAGGCCGCGGCTGACCTCGAGGGTCGGGTCGGCGACGCGCTTTTCCGCGTCCTCAAGGTGCGGCTCCTTGCGGGCGATGGTCTTCAGGTAGGCCTCCTCGTCGTAGTGCACCTCGACCACCTGGCGGGGCTGATCGTACAGCGCGCCCGCCCTGCC
>DCVB01000061.1:6806-7641 GCA_002327965.1 Candidatus Aminicenantes bacterium UBA2199
CCGGAATCGTCGAAGTCGGCCAGCTCGGTCTTGATGCAGTGCAGGCCGCTGACCTTGCCCGCCTTGCCGACCACCTTGAGCGGGTTGACCAGGAAGTCCATCTCGACCCCCTCCTCTTCGGCGCCGACCAGTTCTTCCAGCTGCGCCGGCATCTCGGCGCGGGTGCGGCGGTAGACCAGGCGCACGTTGCGGGCGCCCAGGCGGCGGGCCATGCGCGCGGCGTCCATGGCGGTGGAGCCGCCGCCGACGACGACCACGTCATCGCCGATTGCGACCTTCCTGCCCAAATTGACCTCGCGCAGGAAGTCGATCCCCGAGAGGACGCCCTTGAGGTCGTTGCCCTCGATGTTCAGCTTCTGCGCCTGGTGGGCGCCGCTGCCGATGAAGACGGCGGCGAAACCCTTCTTCTGCAATCCCTCGACCGTCTGGACCGGCGAGTTGTACTTGATCTCCACGCCGGCCCTCTCGATCACGGCGATCTCGGCCTGCAGCTTGTCCTTGGGCAGGCGGAAATCGGGAATGCCCACCTTCATCATGCCGCCGGCCACTTTCAGCGCCTCGAAGACCACCGGCCGGTAGCCCAGTCGCGTCAGGTAAAAGGCGCAGGCCAGCCCGGCGGGACCGGCGCCGACGACGGCCACTTTCTCCGGGTGGGGCTTCTGGGGCGGGGCGAAGCCCAGTCCCTCGTCGATGGCCCAGTCGGCGAACAGGCGCTTGATCTCGCGGATGGCCAGCGCCTCGTCGTACTTGCCGCGCGAGCACTTTTTCTCGCAGAATGCGGGGCAGACGCGGCCGCAGACGATGGGAAAAGGGTTGTTCTGCATGTGCTGGTAGT
>DCVB01000061.1:7781-8626 GCA_002327965.1 Candidatus Aminicenantes bacterium UBA2199
CGGCAGGGCACGCACTGGCCGCAGGACTCCTCGAGCGAGAACTCGAGGAAGTACTTGGCCATGTTGACCATGCAGCTGTCCTCGTCCAGGACGATCAGCCCGCCCGAGCCCATGATCGAGCCCAGCTGTTTCAGCGATTCATAGTCCAGCGGCGTGTTGAGATACTTGGCCGGGATGCAGCCTCCCGATGGGCCGCCGGTCTGGGCCGCCTTGAAGGCCTTGCCGCCGGGGATGCCGCCGCCGATGTCGTAGACCAGCTCGCCCAGGGTGATGCCCATGGGCACCTCGACCAGGCCGGTGTTGGTCACCTTGCCCGATAGGGCGAAGACCTTGGTGCCCTTGCTCTTCTCGGTGCCGATGGCGGCGAACCACTCCCAGCCGTTGAGGATGATGTGGCGGATGGTGGCCAGGGTCTCGACGTTGTTGATGATCGAGGGCTTGCCCCACAGGCCCTTGACGGCCGGGAAGGGCGGCTTGGGACGCGGCTGGCCGCGCAGCCCCTCGACCGAGGCCATCAGCGCCGTCTCCTCGCCGCAGACGAAGGCGCCGGCGCCCATGCGCATCTCGACGTCGAAGCAGAAATCGGTCTCGAAGAGGTTCTTTCCCAGCAGCCCCGTTTCGCGGGCCTGGGCGATGGCCGTGTTCAGGCGCTCGATGGCCAGCGGGTACTCGGCGCGCACGTAGACGTAGCCCTGGCTGGCGCCGATGGCGTAGCCGGCGATGGCCATGCCCTCCAGCACCGAGTGCGGGTCGCCCTCGAGCACGGCGCGGTCCATGAAGGCGCCGGGGTCGCCCTCGTCGCCGTGGCAGATGACGTACTTCACGTCGCCCGGCGACTGCCGGGC
>DCVB01000092.1:0-5166 GCA_002327965.1 Candidatus Aminicenantes bacterium UBA2199
CATGTCGGTCGCTCGTGTAACCGAGATCAAATCGACTTCCGCCAAGAGTTTTGATGATGCTATCCGCACCGGATTGGCCCGCGCCAACAAGAAGCTGCAGAACATGAAATCCGCCTGGATCGAGAACCAGGAGGTCATGCTCGACGATCAGGGAAATATCGCCGAGTACCGGGTGCAGATGAAGGTCACCTTCGTCCTTACCGATTAAGGAGGTCGCACGCCCTTTTTGCAAAGAAGGGACGTCCTGCGCCTGGCCGGAGCGGCCTGCATGGCGCTGCTTTCACTTATATTGTTTCCGGCCTCCCCCCGGGAAGCGCCGGATACGGTCGATCCGCCGGGCATGACCGTCGAAGCGCGTTTTGCGCCGCCAGCCGGCTATGAGCGGGAGGCCGTGGCCGTGGACTCCTTCGCGGCTTATCTTCGGCACCTGCCGCTGAAGCCGCATGGGTCCGAAGTCCGGCTCTACGACGGCCGCATAAAGCCGAGCTCCGGCATCTATGCCGCGGTCGTCGACCTGCCGATCGGGACCCGCGACCTGCACCAGTGCGCCGACGCCGTCATTCGCCTGCGCGCGGATTACCTGTTTTCCCGGCAACGGTACGACGATATCCGCTTCCGCTTCAGCAGCGGCTTCGTGGCCGAGTACTCGCGCTGGCGGCGCGGCGAGCGCATCGCGGTGAGCGGGAATGCCGCGCGCTGGCAGCCCGGCGCCCGCCCCGGTGTCGACGCGCGCAGCTATTGGCGCTACCTGGAGACCGTCTTCGCCTATGCCGGCACGGCATCGCTGGCCCGTGAGCTCCAGGCCGTCCCCGGCGACGACCCGCGAATCGGCGACATCTTCATCCAGCCCGGTCACCCGGGCCACGCGGTCATCGTCGTCGACCGCGCCGTTGACCGCGACCGCGGCCGCGCCGTCTTTCTCCTGGCCCAGAGCTACATGCCGGCCCAGGAGATCCAGGTGCTGCAGAATCCCGGCGCCGCCGTGCTGAGCCCCTGGTACGCGGCCGGCTTCGGCGGGACGCTGGTCACGCCGGAATGGACCTTCCATGCCGGCGATTGCATGCGCTTCCCCTGAGGGTAGGGCATTTCCTGTCTTGACAGCGGATAGCCTCGCCGGGATACTATGGATCATTCCGGGGCACGTTCGCGGGTCTGGACCCCGAGCGGCGCTCACTGCCGATGAGCATGGCAGCGGGGGAGGGCATGGCGACGAAGGGAACGAAGCGAGCAGCAGGCGCGAGCGACGGATCCCGTACGCGTTCTCGTCGCCAGGGGCCGGCGGCGGGAGCGAAGGCGCCCGGCCGCGACCGGCGGCCTGCCGCCGGCAAGGCGCGTCCCTACGATCTGGCCCTCGCGATTCTGGACAGCGCCATCGAGGGCGTTATCATCGTCGATGAAAGCGGCGGCCGGCTGCGCTATGCGAACGCGAGCGCGGGACGCATGTTCGGCGAATCGCCGCAAGGGATGCTGCGGCTGACCCAGGACGACCTCCATCCCGACGAGGACCGGGGCACCGTCCACGAAAGCTTCAAGGCGCTCTCACGAGGCGACATCAAACTGGCCACGGCCGTTCCCTGCCAGCGCCGCGACGGCAGTTGCTTCTGGGCCGACATCAGCGGTGCCCGGCTGGTCCTGGAAGGCACGCCGTGCATCATCGGTTTCTTCACCGACGTCAGCGACCAGAAGGCGGCGTGCGACGCCAACGCCGAGGCGCAGGCCCTCCTTGCCAGCGTGTTCAACGCCGTGCCGGATATCCTGGGCATCCAGGACACGCGGCACGGCGTCATCCGCTACAACGAGGCGGGATACCGCTTCCTGAACACCGATGCCGAGGGCGTGCGGGGCAGGAAGTGCTTTGAGCTGATCGGCCGCACGGCGCCGTGCGTCCAATGCGCGACCTCCGAGACCTACCGCACCTTGAAACCGGCCAAGCTGGAGAAATTCGTCGAGACGATGGGGATCTGGCTCGATGTCCGCTCCTATCCCATCTTCGATTCGTTCGGCAATCTCAAGGGGATCGTGGAGCACCTGCGCGACATCACCCTGCAGAAGCGCGCCGAGGCGGAATTGCTGAGGACCGAGAAGCTATCCTCGCTGGCCATCCTGGCGGGAGGGATTGCCCACGACTTCAACAACCTGCTGGGCGGAATCTACGGGAACATCGAGATGGCGCGGACGGTCAGCCAAAGCCGGCAGGTGAAAGACTTCCTCGACGCCACCCTCAAGACCATGAACCGGGCCCGCGCCCTGACCCAGCAGTTGCTTACCTTCGCCAAGGGCGGGGCGCCGATGCGCCGGGTGGCCCCGGTGGAGAGTTTCCTGCGCGAGACGGCGAACTTCGCCTGCAGCGGTTCCCGGACCTCCTGCGCGCTGGACATCGAGCCCGGCCTGTGGGCGTGCAATTACGACGCCGACCAGGTCGCCCAGGTCATCGACAATATCCTGATCAATGCCCAGCAGGCAATGCCCGGAGGCGGCATGATCACCGTGACGGCGCGGAACGTCGGAATCGGCGGCGAGGATTCCCCAGCCCTGGCGCCCGGGCGGTACGTCCGCCTTTCCATACGCGATCAGGGAATCGGTATTTCCGTCGAGCATTTGCCCCGCATCTTCGATCCCTTTTTCACGACCAAGCAGCAGGGAAGCGGGCTGGGGCTGGCGACGAGCTTCTCCATCATCCGCCAGCACGGCGGCCACATCCAGGCAGAATCGGAGCCGGGCAAGGGCAGCGTGTTCCACATCTTCCTGCCGGCGAGCGATGCGCCGGCTGAAGCGCGGCCGGCGCCGGAAGCGGTTCTCGCCAAGGGTGCGGGCCGCATCCTGGTCATGGACGACGAGGAGATGCTGCGTGAGACCATCGGCACCATGCTGAAGTACCATGGCTATGAAACGGTGATGGCCGCCGACGGCGCCGAGGCTCTGCGCATCTTCGACGCCAGCCTGAGCGTGGGTAACCCCTTCGCGGCCGTGATACTCGACCTGACCATTTCCGGGGGCATGGGGGGCCGGGAGACGATCGCCGAGCTGCGCAAGAAGGATCGGGCCATCCCGGTGTTCGTGGCCAGCGGCTACGCCGTCGACCCGATTCTCGCCTGTCCGCAGGACTACGGCTTCACCGACAGCATCGCCAAGCCCTTCTCCAGGAAAGGCCTCATTGAGATTTTGTGCAAGTACCTGTGACGAGGAACAACGCGAGTCCGAACTAAAGGCGGTGGTTCCCTTCTTTCTTGTTGCTTGTCACTCGTCACTTGTCACTGAGTTCGCCTCTTATCCCGCGTCGAGCACCTGCCGGACCTTGTCCGCCAGCTCCTGGGTGGTGAAGGGCTTGGCGATGAAGTGGCTGGCTCCCATGCCGCCGTCTTCGTGCGCGGCCAGGTTCTCGGCATGCCCGGACATGGTGAGTACCTTCAGGTTCGGGATGCTCTTGTGCGCCTGAGCGGCCAGCGTCATCCCCGTCATGTCGGGAAGAATGACGTCGGTCAGCAGCAGGTCGATGCCGGCGCCGGGGATCGCGGCCAGGCTCAGGGCGGCGGCGCCGTCGGCGGCCGCCCGGACGCGGTAGCCGAGGCTGGACAGGATCATCTGGATGTACTCCAGAACCATGGCGTCATCCTCAACGAGCAGGATCGTCTCATCGCCGCCCGGCAGGTCAATGGGCCCGGCTTGCGCTGCCGCGGCGCGGGGACCCAGGCTGGTTGCCGGGAAATAGACCGTCATGACTGTCCCCTGGCCGCGGACGGACCGGACCTCGATGGAACCGCCGTTCTGTTGCACCGCCCCATAGACCGAGGCCAGGCCGAGTCCCGTCCCCTGGCCCACGGGCTTGGTGGTGAAGAACGGGTCGAAAATGCGGTTCAGGTCGGCCTCGGGAATGCCCGTGCCGGTGTCGGCCACGGAGAGGATGACGTAGTCTCCCGGCTTCATGACCGGGCTCGCCTCCGGCGGGGGATCGCCGATCCGCTGGTTGCGGGTCTCGATGGTGATCGCGCCGCCGTTGGGCATGGCGTCTCGGGAGTTGACCGTCAGGTTGATCAGGATCTGCTCGATCTGGCTCGGATCGGCCATGATGGGGCCCACGCCTGGAGCCAGCATCAGGACGAGCTGGATTCTCTCGCCGAGAAGGCGCTCCAGCAAGCGGGTGCTTTTCTCGATATGGCGGTTGAGATCGAGCGGCCGCGGCTCGATCACCTGCCGGCGCGAAAAGGTCAGCAGCTGCCGGGTAAGCGCCGCTGCGCTGTCGGCGGCGCGCATGATGTCCTTGAGCCGGGCGTTGGGCTCGCTCCCCGGCTCCAGCTTGGCCAGGGCCAGCCCGGCATTGCCCATGACCGTGGTCAGCAGGTTGTTGAAGTCGTGGGCGACCCCGCCGGCCAGCCGGCCTACCGATTCCATCTTGTGGGCATGAAGCAGCTGAGCCTGCAGCCGCTCATTCTCGCGTTCCTGGCGGCGGCGCTCGGCGAGCTCGCTCTCCATCTGATCCAAGGCCCGCTGGCTGATCAGGAAGGCGGTGAAAGCGGTGATGGTGATGAAGATCATGGCCACTGCGTTGTCGGCGAAATATTCCATGGTGCGGTGGAAGCTCATGTTCAGCTGGCCCCGGACAATAAGCAGGAACAGAAAAAGCGCCAGCAGGTTGGCGGCGCCGTAGAGCAGGATGACCCGCTTGCGCCGGATCACGGCCAGCGGGGTCAGGGTCAGGGTCCCGAGCACGTAGGCGATGGTGTCCAGGCGGGACAGTTCCCCGGAGCGGTCGATGACCATGATCGACCAGATCGCCAGGAAAAGCAGGACCAGGAGCAGATGCGCCGAGAGCGAGAAACGCCCCTTGAGCAGCAGGATGAGGATCGCCGCCAGGGGCAGCAGGATCAGGGCCTCGGGGATGAGCACGGCCAGGTTGAGGCGGTTGCCCAGGGCGGGATTGTGCAGCTGGGACCAGGCGCTGTAGGCGATGGCGATGGGGACGACGGCCAGGATGAGCAGGTAGACCAGGAAGAAGAACTTGGCCTTCATGCGCATGACCGGGTCGGCTCCCTCGTAGCGGCGCATGGCGCGATCCAACAACCCCTTGAACATCCCTGCGCTCCTTTCGCCGTTCCGGCAGGTCAGAACCTCCGGGCGACGCCCATCTCTGCGGGGGATTATACAACAGCGGAACTGTCAATAGCAACG
>DCVB01000092.1:5193-12019 GCA_002327965.1 Candidatus Aminicenantes bacterium UBA2199
TTTCCGCTGCTTGATTCCATTCACGGGTCAAATGCCGCACGCCAAGCGCTATTCCTTGAGCTGGGGGATCAAACCCGATTTCATCAGCGCCTGGACGGTGACGATGATCGCCGGTCCCAGGATCAGGCCGGCCACGCCCATGGTCTTCAGTCCGACGAACATGCCGACCAGCGCCGTCAGGGGATGGAGGCCCAGCTGTGAGCCGATGATCTTGGGCTCCACGACATAGCGGATGACCATGATCACCAGGTAAAGGGCCAGCAGGCCGAGGCCGGTGGCCGTTTTGCCCATGATCAGGGTGGTCAGTGCCCAGGGGATGAGGACGGTTCCCGTGCCCAGCACCGGCAGGATGTCGACGATGGCGGTGAATAGCGAGATGACCAGGGCATAGCGGATGCCGATAAGGCTCAGGCCGATGAAGCACTGAGTGAAGGTGAGGGTCATCAGCATGAGCTGGGCCCTGAGGAAGCCGACGAGGGAATGCCCGAGACTGTGCTTCAGCCTGGCCAGGCGGTCGTAGGTGGCGGGAGGCAGCCTCTTGGAGATGAAGTCATTGTACAGGGCCCGGTCCTTGGAGGCGAAGAAGGTCGCTACCACGGTGAACATGGCGAACATGAGCAGTTCCGGAAGGGCGGCGAAGACGCGGATGATCGAGCCGGCCAGAGAGGTCAGGGCGCTGGAGAGCTGGACCGCCAGGGATTGCACCTGCTCCTGCAGGGGGCCGACGGCCTCCTTGGGCAGCCGCAGGTAGAATTTCTTGCCCGCGTCGAGCAGGTCGTTCAGGATCACCGAGAAGGCGCGGCCATAGTCGGGCATGTTGCGCGAGAAGTGCACCACCTCGGCGACCAGGCGGTCGATCGCCAGAAAGCCCAGGAAAAAGATGATGCCGAAGTAAACGACCATGGATATGGCCACCGCCGGGCCGCGGGGCAGGCGGCGTTTCACGAGGAAACGGACGAACGGTTCCATGGCCGCGGCCATCAAAAAAGCGGCCACGAAGGGCAGGAGGTAGTTGAAGGCCACCTTGAAGCCCAGCAGCACCAGGGCCAGGGCGGCCAGCATGTACAGCGCCCGCATCATCATGGGGAAGCGCCGGTCAAGATCTTCTTTCCACATCGGGCACCTCAAGAGATCGTTGTGCTGTTCAGTCTAACACATGAATTGAATAAAAAGAAAGTTCGTTCGCAGTTCGAAGTTCCACGTTCCATGTTCGATGTTCGACGTTTTAGGTTTTTAAGCACTGGTTCAAGGGTAGAAGAGTTCAAGGGTTCATGAGTTCGGAAGAAGGCATTTCCNNCTCGGTCTGGCTCATGCCTTTGAACCGGTGAGATGGTACTGGATGTCAATGATCCGGTCCCGCAGCTCCGCCGCCGCCTTGCCGGGGTCGGGCGCACGCGAGATGGCGCGCGACACCGGCAGCAGCAGACCCCGGCCGTCCGGGCGCAGGCCGGCTTGCAGCGCCGCCTCCAGGTCGCCGCCCTGGGCGCCGATGCCGGGGGCCAGGAACCACAGTCCGGGCGCCGCCCGGCGTATGCGGGCCATGGGCTCGAGCTGGGTGGCGCCGACCACCAGGCCGACGTTGTCCCTGCTGTTCCAGGCCAGGGCCTGGCGGGCGACGGCCAAGTACAGGGGCTCTCCCGTGCCGGCGATCTCCAGGTCCTGCAGGTCGGCGGCCCCGGGATTGGATGTCTTGCACAAGAGGAATGCCCCTTTTTCCGGGTCGTTCAGGAAGGGCTCGACCGAGTCGCGCCCCAGGTAGGGGGAGAGGGTGACGGCATGGGCGCCGAGTGCGTAAAAAGATGAACGGGCATATGCCTCGGCGGTCGAGGCAATGTCGCCGCGCTTGCCGTCGAGGATGACGGGGATCAGCGAACCCAGGCGCTGCGACCGCTCGCGCACCGCGGCGATGACCTTTTCCAGCGCCGTCCAGCCCGGGGCGCCGAACTGCTCGAAAAAGGCCGCGTTGGGCTTGAAGGCCGCGGCGTAGGGGGCGGTGCGCTCGACCAGGTCGAGGCAGAATGAGGCGGCAGCCTCCGCGGAGGGAACGGGCAGGTCGGCGATGTGAGGGTCGAGGCCGACGCACAGCAGCGAAGAGCAATCATTTACCCGTTTTTCCAGGAACGTGAAAAAAGTTTCCATGGTACCCTGGCTCCTTTTAACGCCTCCAGCGGTCGAAGCATTATAGGGGAATCCAGGCGGGGAAGTCAAACCGGCTGCCAGAGGGGGAGTAGGGCGCAGCCATCGGGATTTTAACCCGAAATTCATCAATTTCCGGCGATCGGAGCGGTTGATTTTAAGGAGATAGCATGGCAAGTATGACTTTTTCAGGTCGTGCCGCGCAAACCCTTTTGCAGCATGAGTTATCGGGATAACTCATTATTATCGGTCATCTATAGTTAACTTGCGTGTGCAATTACAGGAGAATGCGAGCGCACAACCATCTCGGAAGTCCGATTCAAGGTTTTCCACACCGAGTGTTGATAGATGGTTTTCCCGAGTTGGCTGGAATGAGCGTTTGCCCGAAATATTGCTCAGTAAGCCGGCAGATATTTTCACATTTCCACAATTCGGGACGATGCAAGCCGGGTCTTCAGGCTTTTCCGCAATCGGATCAATCCTCGGGTTCGCCATGCGGGTCGACATGGACCGATATGGAGAATTGCAGCCCGAGCTTCTCCTTCAGATTCTCCTCCACAGTTTGGGCGACCCGGTGCGCCTCGACGATGTTCAGCCGTTCTTCGACGACGATGTGCAGGGATACTTCGGCGCGGCTGATGTAATCGTGAACGGAAATGCCATGGCAGGAAAGGACCCCGGGCTGGGAGCGGGCCATGGTGTCAATGGCTTCGATCATCTTCGGGTCGGGGGCCCTGCCGATCAGCTCATTGATCGAATCGCGGCTGAGGTCCCAGGCCACCCAGGCGAGCAGGCCGGTCACGAAGAGCCCGAGCACGCCGTCCAGCCAGAAATATCCCCGGGGGCTGACCAGCAGTCCGACCGCCACGAGCAGGGCGGCGATCGCGTCGCTGCGGTGGTGCCAGGCGTCGGCGACCAGCGTCGAAGAATGGATGCGTTCGCCCAGAAAGGCGCTGAAAGAGGCCAGCCATTCCTTGAATCCCGCCGACAGCAGGAGTAGGATGAAAATGGCCAGGTCGAAGCGGACGGGCTGGGGGCGGAGGATGCGCTCGAGGGATCCCTTGCCCATGCCGGCGGCCACGGCGAACAGCATGAAGGCGATGAGCAGGGTGGCGACGTGCTCCAACCGGCCGTGGCCGTGCGGGTGATCGGAGTCGGCGGGCTTGCTGCCGAAAAAGAAGCCGGCGAGGACGACGGCCGATGTCAGCACGTCCGAAAGCGAGTGGAAAGCGTCGGCGACGAGGGCGATGCTGTTCAGGGCCAGGCCGGCGAGCAGCTTGAACACGAACAGGGCGACGTTGCCGAGGATGCTGACCCATGCCTCCAGGAAACCGATGAACCGACGGTCGGAGCGGCGGTCCTCGGGGAGGCGGCGCAGCAGCCGTTCATGGATGTTCATCCGGCCTCCTTTTTCACTGGATCGGCGGCTGGAAGTCCCGCGGGCGATCGCCCTGCTGTTCGCGAAGAGCCCGGCCGCAAGTCGGGATGCGCCTGCCGGGCTGTTCTTCCTCAAAGCCTATGGTATCGGGGCAGACTCCCAAAGTCAATATCGACGCTCCCGGTTCCCGGCGGATCCGCGGTACGGACCCGTTCCGGCGGACAACGACGCTTGTTCGGCTGCGATGCTGCCGCATGATGGCCCGGTCGGGGCCGGGCGGGGAATGCTGCCTGCAACGACAGGACGCCCCGCGTCGTTCACAAGCATGAAGTGATCTGAAAAGGGCCGGTCTTTGTCCTGTGAATTTCCTAGTTGCTCCCCGTGATCGTTCCGCCACACGCAATCTTCAATGTGGCATTGATTGAATTATTCATATAGGAATTGGGATAAGGCTGGTTCTTGGCTTCGGCCGGATCGGCAATGAAGACCAGACGGTGGTTTCCGCATCGTGAGGGGACCTTGATCTCGACCAATCGCTTCCAGGTCGTTTTATAGCCTGGCAGCAGTGATGTTCCGCCGAAAAGGAGCTGACCCGGCAGTTCATCCACATAAAGCCAGATGTCGAAGGATTTCTTCACGGCACCGTAATTCCATAGTACGACTTCCATCTCGGCCTCGAAGGTATTCTCGGAGAGCCATTTCAGTTGGGCCTCGTGAATCTCATTTCTGGTTCCCCTGTTGATGTAAACTTGNNGCTTTATCTCTCCATCGGTGCCAATGTCGGCATCCTGGATCATGCATATCTCCTGATTGACCCAGTCGTTGTTCGGGTTGATATCATTGTTACCCGTGATCCTCGCCTTCACCGTAACCGGCCTGGTGGTGTAAGGAATGTATTTGCCCTTGGAATGGATGTCGGTGTTGAAAGTGTACCCTCCCCACTCCTTTAACAGCACGTTCTTTTCCTCATAAGCCTGAGCGGAGAACTGGGATTCCACCTTGCCCTTGTCCATGAGTTGGCCGTACACCTGGAAGAGGATTTCATAGCTGGCGACGATGCTTCCCGAAAAAGGTGCCCCCATGTTCTTGATCTTCATCATGAGATTGCCTTGCCCGTCAAAAAAAACCTTGGTAAGCGCCAGATCCACCTGGCCCTGCGCCGGGTCCGGACCCAGAAACGCCGTGTTCTCGGACAGGGTCGACTTGACGGCAAAGGGCTGGCTGTCGCCATAGAAGCCTGGCTTGTTCGTCCAGGACACCCTGACAACGTGGTCCCCCGACGCGAGATTGGGAGCGATTCCCTGGTACTGGCCGGCATAGGTCACTATGCCGTTTTTAATCGGCCCTTGACCGCAGCAGATATTTTTCTTCAGCGGGATCTTTTGCGAAGGGGCGGCCGTCGGGACGATCCATACATCAACGGGGCAGCCCCCACAATTCGGAAACCAGCCGCCTCTATCGGTTGCGTCTATGGGGATGCTCCATTCCCATTTCACTGAAAAATTGGTTTTCAGCGGCGTCCAGGCAATCCCTTTGGCGGGGTGGGTGACGGAAACCACGATCGGGGTGGCGGTTTTGGGTTGTGGGGGGATGACGGCGACCTGGGTGATGGTCATGAATTGGGGATTGCCGGCGGGCGGCGGAGCGGGGGGAGTGGTCTGCGCGCTCGCGATCTCGAACGGGCCGGAACTGCTGAGGATGACATCGGTCCCGTCTATCTTGAGCTGGATCGTGTAGCCCTTGGCGGGGGGCACAACCTGGCCGTTCTCCAGCTTGCCGACGCTCCAGGGGAAGGAACCGTTGTCCAGCGGCTGCTTCGACTTGATGATCCCGGCCTTGGCACCGCTGGGATTGAAAAGGACGAGCCTTACCAGGGCCTTGCCCGAATGGGTCCACAGGATCGCCTGAGTGGTGCCGATGGCCCAGGAAGATCCAAGAGCGGGCTTGGTCAGCTTGGCGGTCTGGCCAAAGGCCGCCGCGGCGACAAGCCCCAGGATGATCGCGATGGCAGCATGCTTTTTCATGTATCCCTCCTCTTCACTGAATAAGGATAAAAGAAACGGCCAAGAAATCTCGCATTTCCATGCCGATCCATCTTTTTTTCGATCTCAGTGGGGGCGGGCCTGGGAATCCCGGACCGGGAGGCAGGAATTCCCGGGAATCCTGAATCCGGGAATACGTTGCTTACGCGTGCGTCAGCGTCCGCCGGCATCCTCCGCCCGGGATGTTCATTCCGGACCGTCCTCAGGCGATCCGCGATCCTTGAATTCGATCAGCTCGATCGGCGCCCCGTCGTGCAGCACCATCGCCACGCGCACGCCGGCGGAGGGAGAGTTGGCCGGGGTAAGCACTTCGGCGCCGCACTCGCGCAGGGCCTGTTCCAGGTCGTCGACCTCGAATGCGACGTGGGGGACGGTGCGGATCACCTCCGCGATCGGGCAGCCGTCGTCGAACCTCATCCACTCGATGCCGAACGGACTGCTCTCGAAGCCGGAGACATGAATGCCCAGTTTGGGGATGTGGACCTCGCCCGGGCGGGGCGTTGCCGTCGGGATGCCCAGATGATGGTAGCGCCAGCCCAGTTTCGCGGTTGCGAGGGGTGGTTCGTTGTCATTGCGTTTGCTGCTTTTCATTTTCTTTCCTGGAATGCTTGTCCGCATTGTAATTAAAGGGGAAAAACGAGTCAAATGGATGGAGGCAGATGCGCAACTGAGATTGTCATGGATTTCTCATATTTAATATTCAAGGACAGGAGGAAAAATGAGCAAAAAGTCCAAATCTGTCGTGTTGGCGGCATTGTTCGTTTTCTTTGCCGGGACGGTAGCCGTGGTTTCCCTGCCGGCCCAGACGTTGAAGCTTTGCTGTATCGCCGGCAAGTACGAGGGCTCCCAGATCAACCATGCCAAGCCCAACTGCCCGGTCCCGGTGAAGGAGTTTTTCACCATGGTGCTCAAGCAGGTGGAGCCGTGCGGGGCGAAGATCGGCGGGACGATCACCGACGCCGCCGGCACGGTGAACCACTGGACCGGCACCCTGACCCGGGGGCTGCGCGGCTGCTGCAAGCTGGAGGGAAGCTTCCTCACCCCCGGCGGCAACACGTTGAAGTTCCAGGGCACCATCTGCCGCAACCGCTTCGGCAAGTGGCAGGCCAAGGGGACGTGGGAGGAGATCGGCTCGACCGATCCCTGCAAGGGGAGCGGTACCTGGCAGATGACCCAGGTCTGAGCGAACGAAGGAGTTGTTCCCGGTTTTCGGAATATCTGAACGAGGCAGAGAGATCGAGAGGTAGAGAGGTAAAGAGGTAGAGCCGGA
>DCVB01000024.1 GCA_002327965.1 Candidatus Aminicenantes bacterium UBA2199
GGCGTTCAGGTCGGAGAGCTTCTGCACCACCGTGCTGTCCTCGCCGCGGATGTACTACAGCTCCTTGCGCTTGCCGTATTCCTGCAGCTCCTGCTCCTTCTGCGCCAGGCTGCGCCGCATCTCCTCGATCTGCATGGTCAGGAACTCCGAGGCCTGCTGCGACGACTCGGCCTTCATCTCCAGGTTGAACTCGATGAACTTGTCGAACAGGGTGTTGACCACGTAGGCGGCCTGGTTGGGATCGGGCGAGACGAAGGTGACCTTCAGCAGCCGCGTATCCTCGATGTTTTCCACCCTGAGATTGCCCAGGAAGCCGGAGATCGCCCCCGATATCTGGGCGCGGACGGCCGCCATGTCGGGGTCGGCCTGCTGGTCCCGTCCAGGCGCCGCGGGGCCGGCTGGCGGATTCTTGTCCCGGCCGGGCAGCTTGCGCAGTTCATCGATCACCTTGCGCGCCAGGGAGCGGCTGGTCAGCACGCGGATCTGGGTTTTGAGGTACTCGTTCGTCCAGTCGTTGTCGAAGGCGTAGTACTGGTTCAGGAGGTTCATCTGGCCGCGCCCCTCCTTCTCGATGAGCAGGACGCCCTGCGCCCTGAACAGCGGCGTCTGCATGTTCACGCGGATCAGCACCGCCAGCAGCACCAGGCCGGCGACGTAGTAAATGAGCTTGTGCTGCTTCCTGATGATCTCCCAGTACTCGCGGAAGTTGATCCCCTCTTCCTGAAGGCTCACGTCGTTCATGTCGCTGGCTGTCATTCGCTCCTCATTTATCCCCGGCTGTCGTTTCCGCGGACCTCATGCAAACTGCACCCGGACCCGTACCTTGCGTTCGACGCCGCTGAAGGGCGGGCCGACAACGATCTTCGGCGGGATGGCGTCGCTGTAGCATTCAAATGCGATCCGCCCCTCCACGAACACCTGCAGTATCCTGCCATTGCCGGCCTGGGCGGCCAGTCCCGGGTCGAAGGCGATCTCGATCTCCGGCACGTTGAACAAAAAGACGGCGTGCTCGCTGTTCAACCGGGTTATGGTCAGGAAACGGCTGTTCTCCACCCGGGCCAGCTTTTCGTCCAGCTCGCTGTCGGCGGGCCCCTCGCTGCCCAGGACCTTGCGCACGCGCAGCACGCGCCAATGAACGTCGGCGTCGTCGGGACGGTTGCGGACCAGGTCGGCGGCGACGCTTTCGGCCGCGGTCATCAGCTTGGTGCCGTAAAAGGAGTCGACCAGCATGAGCAGGATGGCGGCATAATCCTCCTCCTGCTCCTTCTTCACGAAGGAGATCGAATGGCGCAGGGAATCGATCTCGGCGATGACGCCGCTGTAATCGCCTTTGCGGAAGGCGATCGCTGTCTTGACCCGCAGGGACGGGAAATCGTTTTCCTTGAAAAAGCGGTAGTCTTCCAGCAGCTTCTGCAGCTCGTCCAGCTCATTGTTGCCGGCGTGCTCCGCGATGTAGGTCGTGATGTATTCCCTGAGCTGGCGCTGCTTGGGGTTCAAGGTTCCCGCCGATGCCGCCGGCTCCCCATGGACGGCGGGATCGGCCAGCAGCCCGGAGATGGCCTGGCGCAGCAGAAAGCGCTGCAGCTTGTAATAATCATCCTCGGAGAAGCCGCTTTTCGGCCGCAGCCGGTGATAGCCCTTGATAGCGCGCAGCTGCTCCAGCATTTGCCGGGCATTCTCGAAGGCGACCACGCCCGAGAAGCTCAGTTCATTATAGCGGCGCTGCACCGCGTCCAGGGTGTATGTCTCATACAGGTCGAGCAGCTCATGGCGCAGCTCGATCGGCAGGCCGGCGGCGACGAGATGGTTGGCGGCCGGCCCGAAAAACCCGGGTTTGCGCCGCAGGATGTCCATCAGCAATTCCACGTCCTGGACGTAATCCGCCCACATCTCGAGCAACGGGGCGAACTCGTTCCAGCCGATCGCCGGCATCACGCTGGCCAGCAGTTCGGCGGCGAAGTCCTGGTCCTGCTTTTCCAGCAGCGGCCATAGCGAGAAATAGACGCGGACGCAATCCAGGGCGATCTGCTTGTTGCTGCCGCGCAGGCGGGCGGCGCGCTGCAGTTCGAGCAGCCCGCGCTCGAAATAATCGTTGCCGACGGAGCTGAGCCGCAGGTAGGCCTTGGCCAGGTAATAGCGGGACTGGTAATCGAGGGGGTTCTTCTTCAGCGCCATGCGCAGATAGGGCATGCCGGCCTTCACGGCCGAGACATCGTTCTCCCGCGTTCCCTGGTCCACCAGGGTGAAGCCGGTTTCGCCGGCGTATTTCCCGGAGGGCGGGAACAGCTTCATGCTGAAGGCCAATGCCCCGGGCACCCTGCCCGAGCTTGGCGGCGGGCTGAAGGCGACGATGAGCTCGGCGCCGAATTGCAGCAGGAACAGCAGGCCGAGGGCCAGGGCGGCGAGGGGAAAGAACCAACTCTTATTCATTGGAGAAATCCCTCCGGTGCGTGACCAGCTTCAGGCCGAGAGCGAACAGGATGATGAACAGGAAGGCGTTGGCCGGCACGCGCAGGGAGAAATCGAACAGGGAATGGAAAGCCGCCGCGAACAGGGCGGTCAGCACGCCCAGCACGACGGGCTTGACCTCGGGGTGGCGGCGGGCAATCCACATGCGCAGCAGGGCGAAGGCCAGCAGGGCCAGCAGGGCGAAAAAGGCGACGAAGGCCGGGAGTCCCATGTCGGCGAGGTTTTCGACGTATTCGTTGTGGGCGTGGTTCACCCAGCCCGCTTCGCTGCCGTAAAGGAAATAGGCGTACTTGAACGTCCCCAGCCCGGTGCCGAACAGGGGAAAGTCGCTGAACATCCTGAGGGAATTGGTCCAGTAATCGATGCGTCCGACTTCGATATAGCTTCCGGAAAGGAACTTGTTCAACGTGTTCTGCAGGCCGACGAACACGGCCAGCAGCGTGGCCAGGATGAAGACCAGGCGCAGGTGCCGGCGCAGGTTGAACTGGACGCGCATGTAGACCGACATCTGGGCGAAGAACAGGACGGAGAGGACCAGCACGGCGATCCCCGAGCGGCAACCGGTGAGGTAGATGCCGCCGGCGAGCAGCACCGCCACCAGGAACAGGGTGATGACCCGCCGGTCGTCGGCGATGTGCAGCAGCTTGTCCTTGAGCGACTGGCCGGGGTCGAAAAGGTGCAGGCGGGCGAACAGGAGCCCCAGGGCCAGGGGGAAGAGCAGCTCCAGGTAGAAGGCAAAATGGTCGGGGTTGTAGATCGTCCCGCGCAGGAACCCGGGCATGTGGTCGTCGTCGAGAAAGAACAGGAAGAACTTCCGGTTCCCCTGCCCCAGCTTCAGCAGTCCGAGAACCACCTGGAACGCCCCCGAGAGCAGGGCGGTCCGGAACAGGCGGATGATGTCGTCCTTGTCCCAGGCCGTCCGCAGCAGGGCGATGAAGAAAAGGCCGTAGACGAGGAAGCGGGCCGCGGCCAGCAGGGTCTCCCCGGGGATCAGGCTCAGGGAATGGAAGGCGGGCAGGGCGCCGCTCAGGGACTGCATCACCCGGACCAGGCCGGGCGAGAGCCACTTGAGCAGGAAAGCGGGCAGCGGCAGCAGCTGGAAGGCGATGAGCAGGAAGAATGAAGCGGCCAAGATGCGCAACGGCTTCTGGTACGGGAACCGGTAGGGGGCCGGGGCGCCGCTGAGCGCGAACACGGTGAAAAGCGCGAAAAGAAAAAAGCACAGCGGCTCCCAGGGGCCGCCTATGCTGCCGAAGGGCAACGGCGAGACCAGGATCAGTGCCTGGAGGAATATGCGCTGGCTTTTCCGGCTCATGAGCGGTGCTTCCTGAACAGGTCGAAGATCGAGCGCGCCGCGCGCGGCTGAACCGGCTCGCCGATGTCGGGGATCCCCTCGTCGGCGATGATGGCCGCCGGAATGCCGTCCAGGTAAAGATCGATCTTTTCCATGCCGACCTGCGGGAGCAGGGCGGGAACGTAGGACAATTCCGGCCTGCGCCCCTCCATGTCGTGGGCGTCGGAGGCGATGACGTGGACCAGGTTGGCGTGGACGAGCTCATGGGCGCACTCGCGGGCGGCGTGGCCGAAGTCGCCGCGCAGGCTGCCGGCGTTGAGCTGGCACAGGGCGCCGGCCTTGACCAGCTCGCGCAGAACGGCGGGCGAGCGCTGGACCTCGGCATTGCGCTCGGCGTGGGAGATGATGGGGATGAAGCCCTCGGTCAGCACCTGGTAGATGAACTCCCTGCTGTGGGCGTAGATATAGTCGGGGGGATACTCCAGCAGGAAATACGAGCCGTTGTTGATGGTCAGCAGGTCGCGGTTGTCCTTCAGCAGGGAGATCAGGTCCGTGGTGAAAAACACCTCGGCGCCCCTCAGCACCCGCAGCGACACGCCGCTCCCGGCCAGGGCCGCCTCCCACTTCGCCCAGCAGCCGCGCAGGGCGTCGATCTCCCTGACCGTGCCCATCCTGGAAAAGACGTGGGGAGTGGCGACCACGGCGGAGATGCCGTCGTTTTCGGCATGGCGCAGCATGGCCAGCGAGCGCTCCCAGTCGGCGGCGCCGTCGTCGACGCCGGGCAGGTAGTGGCCGTGCAGGTCGATCATGCTTCACCCCGCTCGGTTTTCCCCTCGGGATATTCGCCGTATTTATAGTGATACGAGGAATAGGCGTAAGCGAAGCGGCGCAGGTTGACGTTGTTCAGGATCAGGCCGAGGATCCTGAGATTGTACTTGCTGATCTCGTCCCTGGCCTTCTCGATCGCCTTGCGCGGCGTCTTGCCGCCCCAGGCGACCAGCAGCATGCCGTCGGCATGCTCGCCCAGCAGCAGGGCGTCGGAGATGCCCATCAGCGGCGGCGCGTCGATGAAAATGAAGTCGTAATGGCCGACCAGCCTGGCCAGGGTCTCTTTCATGCCCCTGGACAGGATCAGCTCCACCGGGTTGGGCGGGACCGGCCCCGAGGGGATGATGAAGAGGTTGGGCTCGCCCGGGTAGCGCAGGATCACCTCCTCGATCTTGTTGCGGCCGACCAGGAACGAGGAGATGCCGGCGGTGTTCTTGAGGCGGAAGATCTTGTGCAGGCGCGGCCGCCTGAGGTCGCAGTCGATGACCAGCACCTTCCTGCCCAGCTGGGTGAAGGCCACAGCGAGGTTCATGGTGGTGACGGTCTTGCCCTCCTGGGGCAGCGCCGACGTGACGACCATCACCTTGGGCGGTTTCTCGGGGGTGGAGAGCAGCAGCGAGGTGCGGATATTGCGGTAGTGCTCGGCGAACGACGATTCGGGCTCGCGCAGGTTGACCAGCTCGATGGCCTTGATCTTTTTATCGGCCTGCCTTTGGTTGCGGTCGGAATAGTAATGCTGGTAATAGGAGTGGCCCGTCCGGGCGCCGACCGAGGGAATGTATCCCAGGGCGGGCAGGCGGAGATATTTTTCCACCTCCTCGGTCGACTTGATCGAGTTGTCCAGGTAGTTGAGGGCAAAAATAAGGAAAATGCCCCCGCCCAGCCCCAGCATCAGCGCCATCAGCAGCGTCCGCTGCTTGTTCGGCAAAAAAGGCCGCTTGGGGACCTCGGCGCGGTCGACGATCTTGATGTTCGAGGTCTGCATGCCCTCCAGCCGCGAGCCGAGCATCG
>DCVB01000015.1:0-201 GCA_002327965.1 Candidatus Aminicenantes bacterium UBA2199
TCGCGCCCTGCCGCTCCTGGTCGAGCGCTGCCGCCGCCTGGGCGTCGTCCTGCACAAGAACTTCCGGCTGGTCCGCGTCGAAGTTCTCGAGGGAGATGCGGGCATGGTCCTGCATGCGCGGAATGATCCCGGGAAGGATAACGGCGGGATTTGCTGCCAGCGCCTGCTCACGGCCATCGGCCGCGAGCCGGCCCTGGGCTT
>DCVB01000015.1:282-1168 GCA_002327965.1 Candidatus Aminicenantes bacterium UBA2199
GACCGGCCGGGACGACCTGGCCCGAGTGTACATCGCCCAGGCAGGCCACGGCCGTCATGTCGAGTTCGTGGAATCATTGCAGCCTCCCTTGCCCCGGGAGAAAAAATGGGTGCTGGTCGTCTCCTGCCTTTTCGGCTGTCCCTTTTCCTGCCGCATGTGCGATGCCGGGGGGACGTATCAGGGAAAATTGAGCCGGGAAGAAATCGAATTCCAGATTGACTACCCGGTCGGAAAGCGCTTCCCCAACGGCGTTATCCCCTGCGAAAAGTTCAAGATCCAGTTCGCGCGCATGGGCGAGCCGGCGCTGAACCCGGCGGTGCTCGAGGCCATCGCCGCCCTCCCGGGAAGGCTGAAGGCACCCGGTTTGATCGTGTCGCTGTCGACCATCGCCCCGACCGGCTGCGAGGGATTCTTCCAAAGGCTGCTGGAGGTCAAGGAGAGCTTCCGCCCCGGGGCATTCCAGTTCCAGTTCTCCCTGCACAGCAGCGACGAGCAGAAGCGCCGCGAACTCATTCCGGCCCCCACCTGGAGCTTCGCCGAGATGGCCGCCTACGGCCGCCGCTTCTTCCGCTCCGGCGACCGCAAGATCACGCTGAACTTCGCCCTGGCCGAGGGTTATCCCCTGGACGCCGGGGCCCTGCTCTCCTGGTTCGATCCCGCCTGCTTCCTGGTCAAGATCACGCCGGTCAATCCCACCGTGCGCGCCCGGGAGAACGGCCTGCGGCCGGTCTTCGACGGAAAGCGGCGGGACGGGGAGACGGCCGAGCGCCTGCGCCGGGCCGGCTACGAGGTGATCGTCTCCATCGGCGAGCTCGAGGAGAACGCCATCGGCAGCAACTGCGGCCAGTTCGTCCGCTCCTTTCTCGCCCGCGGAGCCAGTGCCTGT
>DCVB01000015.1:1257-2551 GCA_002327965.1 Candidatus Aminicenantes bacterium UBA2199
AAGCCCAGCAGCAGCGGCAACCCCCGTTGCGCCACGGCCAGCGGGCGGACCAGCCCCGAGGCACCGACGATCAGGCCGATGTTGGCGATGCATGAGCCCAGGACATTGCCCAGGGCGATGTGGCCGAATCCCTTCCGGGCGGCGGCCACGGTGACGCTCATTTCAGGCAGCGTCGTGCCCAGCGAGACGACGCTGGCGCCGATGACCACCGGCGGCAACTTGAAGAGACCCGCGAAAAAAACCGCCGCGCCGACGAAAAAATCGGCCCCGAAGGCGATCGCCGTCCCGCTGGCGGCCAGCAGCAGCAGATCCTTGGCGATCCCCTCGCGGAATGCCCGGGCGATCTTCCTGTCGGCGACGTTCCGGCCGCCCGCCGCCCGGCCGCTCCCGAAGCCGGCGCTGACGGCGTCACGGATGGTCAGCAGGTATTGAAAGCGGAACAGGTAGTTGAGGAAGCGCCGGAAGCCGTATTCCTCTCCCATGCCCGCCTTGGCCGTGAACAGGAACAGGGTATAGGCGACATAGACCAGCAGCATGGCCGCCGCCTCGAGCCGCGAGAAATGGCCGTTCCAGGTGAACAGGCAGAAGAGGGCGGTCGTCGCCAGCATGATGGTTCCGTCGCGGCCGATCATTTCCCGGCGGGTGCGCACGGCCGCCAGGGCGCCGGCCAGTCCCGCGATCAGCAGCAGGTTGGCCACGTTGGCGCCGATGACCGTGCCCAGGACCATGCCGCCCTGCTGCCTGAAGACGGCCGCCAGCGCCGAAGCCAGCTCGGGCACCGAGGTGCCCAGCGCCACCAGGGTAAGGCCGATGATGAACTCCGATACGCCGAGCTTCTTGGCCAGCGAGGCCGCCGCCCGCACGAAAAAGTCCGAGCCCTTGACCAGCAGCAACAGGCCCGCCCCGAAAAGCAGCATCTGCGTCAGCATGGCCCCATTCTACCATAGCGCGGCCGGAGCTCCCATTTGCGGTAAAAACTTTTTTCATGTATAGTGAAAAAGTTGTTGGCGGCGCGACCCCATGGACGCCGCCGGGGCCAAGGAGGTTGGCATGAGTTACGATTTTCAAAGGTTCGATCAGATCAAGATGCCGAACATTTCGAAAAAAACCATCTGGATCGCCGTTGCGGTTGTTTTCGCGTTGGTCATCGTCTATGGTGCCGTCTACCAGGTGCAGCCGGAGGAGGTGGGCATGGTGCTGCGCTTCGGCAAGTACCAGCGCACCAGCGAACCGGGGCTGAACTTCAAGCTGCCGCTGGGTGTCGAGCAGCTGATCAAGGTGCCGGTGCAGCGGC
>DCVB01000042.1 GCA_002327965.1 Candidatus Aminicenantes bacterium UBA2199
GAAAAGCCCAGGAGCTTCAGGGTGGCGGGCAACCCTTTCTCGAAGCGGGAGAGGCTGGGGTAGCGCTGGCGCACGCGGCGGTCCAGCTCCGCCTCGGTGATCTTTGACCGGGGCTTGAAACCGTTGTACCAGATGTCGAACGGCCGCAGTTCGCGGTCCAGGCGCGCGGCGATCAGGGCGGCGGTCTCCCTGACTTCGGCCGAGGTCAAAACGTCTTCCAGGAGCCCGGCCACGGCCGGTTCCTCCAATTCGCGTTCCAGCTCGAACTTGCGTTGGCTGTGGCTGGGCAGGGAAGGATAGAATTCGTCCATGTCGCGCATGGCCTTGAAGACGTTCAGCATGTGCATGTAGCGCGAGTTGGGCTCGGGCATCCAGGTGACCTCGCGTCCGTCCTTGAAAACCTTGTTTTTAAACGGGTTCCAAATGTGCTGGTCGCGGTTGATCAGCGACCTGGGGATGTCCTGCTGGACGATGCGCTTGAGCACCTCGCAGATCATCTCCTGGCCGGCCAGCCCGTTCGGGTCGGAATAAAGAGCCTTGATCTGGTCGCGCAGCCCCCAGTGGCTGATCCGTTTCAGGCCCGCCGGGAACAAGGCACGCCCCTCGTTGTCGGCCAGGTTCCCCAGGTGGATGTTGTAACGGGAAATGTAGGTCTCCGCCTCGCTGAGGGCGGCGGCCGCGTTCTGGCGGGCGCGGGCCGGCAGCCGGGAAATGAACAGGTCGCCGCAGCGGGCATAGGCCCACTCCAGCCGGTTCCAGTCGGGTCCCAAATCGGTTTTTTCGGCCAGGGAGTAGCTGGGAAAATTGAGCAGGACCTCGAAGGCGATCTTGACGGCGAACAGGTCGTCGCTGACGTGAGCGGCGGGGTCGAGCTGGCCGAAACGATGATCGATGGGCAGGATGGTTCCCTGGTCCAGGTGCAGCGGCCGGTTGAACTCCAGGCGGATGCGGTTCATGTGGCCGTACAGCGTTTCGAGATGGGCTTCGAGGCGCCGGAAGAGAGCGTGCAGCCGCTCGGGGTCGGCGATGAAGTGCAACTGGCAGAACTTGGCGAATTCCTCGGGGCTGCCGTCGAGCTCGCCCCAGAAAGCGGCCGCCTGGAGAACGCCGCGGTCGATGCGAAACCTCAGGTCGTCGCCGTATCGACCCAGCAGGTACGCGCGCACTCCGTCCTGGGTATCCTTGTCGATGAACATGTCTTCGCCTCCCAAATGCGCGGAAAAGATGAGCAGCGATGCCATGATGAACAGGATGCAGTTTTTTTTCACCGCGGCCTCCACGGGGCGAATGTAGCACGGCAGGGCTTCCAGGTCAAGAAAGAAGACGTTAGATGTTAGACGTAAGACGTTAGATGCCAGGCGTCAGCAAGAAAGCAGTGAAGGAATGGCTTCATTTGTTGATGCGCTATCGGCTTTGCTTACGACAAATGCCTCTGGCTCGATCTTGTTCTTGCTGACGTCTAACGTCTGTCGTCTAACGTCTCATTTCGCTTCGCCACCCAACTCCCTGTATAATTCTATCTCCGTCGCATAGAACAGGATGCGACTGAACTGGCGGCCGAGGATGTACAACTGCTGCCAGGAGAAAACGAGAACCAGGAGCAGGGGCGTGCCCTGGGGCAGGAGCCGGGCGACTTCCAGGTACAGCAGCGTCAGCAGCACGAACGCCAGCCCGGACAGCAGATAGACCCCCCAGGCCCTGAAAAAGCGTTTGCTGACGAATTTCAGCGTCAGCCAGGTCTCCTTCAGGACCTTCCTGTTGCCGCGGGTTGCCAGGCCGATCTTGACGTAGTCAAAGAGCATCGAGACCAGGCCGAGCAGCAGCACCAGCGCCAGCAGGCGCAGGCTGCCGGCGAACAGGGCCGGCCACTCGGTCGCGGCCCGGCGGGACCATGCGTTCAGCAGCCCGGCCAGCGGCCGGTACAACAAACCGATGATGACCAGGTAGACCGGCAGGGAGAGAAGGAAGAGGCGGAAAAATCGCCAGAAATAGAGGCCGCAGTCATGAAAGAAATCGGCCAGGGTCGTCCTGGCGCCGGAGCGGCCCAGACCGCCGATGATCCCGCCGTTGAGAAAGACCGTCAAGACCGCGAAGACGAGCATCGCGGCCAGGATCAACCCCAGGATCAGCGGCGTGGCCTGCTGGTAGCGGATGCTGAGGTCGGTCAGCCAGTGCACGTCCAATTTTTTCAGGACGGCGGTTCCGGTTAGGGAATGGGCCAGCTGGCCGTGGATGGCGAAAGCCAGCGGGGCGATGACCAGGAGCGAAAAAATGAAATGAACGGTCCAGAGCCGCAGGGCCATGAGGCGTTTGCTGAAAGCCAGCTTCAGGCCCCTGATGAACAGCGTGAAGATCGACATGGTCCCTCCTCAGATCAGCGCGGCGGCGTACTGCAGCAGGTTCTGCATCCAGAACAGCAGCTTGCCCGACCAGCGCAGGGCCCCGGAGCTCCGGCCCCTGGCGACGAAACTGTTGTTGCTCAGGTCACGGTCGATGAGAAATATGGTTTCGGGATCCACCTGGGCGTACTTGACCTTGTCCGGCCCCTCATAGACGAACTCGATCCGGCGTCCCCGGCCGTCCCAGTTTTCCATCCTGCGGGCGCCGTTCTCGAAGACCGTCAGGACCTTGAGTTGGACGTCGCCGCCTGGACGCGCCTCTCCCAGGCGACGGACGCGGACCCGGGTGACGTAGGTCTTCTTTTTCTCTTTCCGGTCCTGCTCGCGGGCCTCCCTGGCCTTGACTTCGACCTTCCCGCCCTGGCGCTCGAAAACGCCCCGGGCACTGCGCTGCTCGCTGGACACGGCCCTGTCCACCGCGAAATCCCAGTCGCTGGTCCCGCGCAGCATCTGGTCGAAAAACCAGTTCAGGTCGCGGCCGCTGACCTCGTTGGCCGTGGCGATGAAGTCGCGGCTCGTCGGGTGGCGGAAGCGGAAGCGGGTCTGAAAGGTGCGCATGACGCGCAGCATGGCCTCCTTGCCGATCAGATTCTCCAGCGTGCGCAGGTGGGTCGCCGCTCGCATGTAGACGTTCATGCCGTAGCTGACGGAGCTGGAGAAGCGCCAGGAGGCGGTCAGCACGGGATCGAGCGGCACGGCGTGGACGGCGGCCATGCGGTCGAGCTCCAGGTCGGAATACTTGAAGGCGCCGCTGTAGCGCGTCAGCGGGATGCCGACGAGGGTCAGGGGAAAGGAGCCGGGGCCGTAAGCCTTGGCCAGCACCTTGCCCGTGGAGTAGGTGTTGAGCCCCTCATCGAGCCAGGCTTCCTCGAACTCGTTGCTGGCCGCCAGGCCGTACCAGTAGCCGTGGCCGAACTCGTGAACGATCACCATTTCGGGATTGTTCGCCTGCGGCGTGGGCAGGACCTGGGTGCCGGCGGTGAAC
>DCVB01000030.1 GCA_002327965.1 Candidatus Aminicenantes bacterium UBA2199
TTTTTCATGCTCGCGGGCCTGGATGACACACAGACATCGCGAATGACCTGGGTGGATGAATTTGAGAACGGCGGCAAGGCGTTTGATTTTTTTGCCGCCTCGACCGGGCTGTGGTGGCATCATCGCTTGCCCGCGGAGATCAGAAATAAGGAAACGGAAAGAACACGCGCATATTTCCAGCGTAAGCATGTCACAAAAATCACCTGTGATGTGGTTTTCGCGTCTGGAATAAAAAAATAAAGGCCCACAACAAGGCGAATGCAGCCGACGGCAAACGCCGCGAAGCAAATTCGCGGCGTTGAGTGGAGCGAGGAGATCGGCGACATCTCCACCCTGGAGAACGACTAGATTGAAGTAATCCCTTCATTCTCAGGCCCAACACAAGTAAAGCCGTCATAAGCAAAAATCAAATCCAGCCGCAGCCTAATTTTCTGTCAGTCCATTATTGCGTGCTGGTTGGTTGTCAAGTTTGCCGATTTATTTTTGATTCTTCTCTTCAATTTGCTATTTCTTCATTTAACACAAATTCAATTGGGTTCTCAAAATCATGCCAATTATAAACGTAGATTTCTCCTTTTTTTAAATCACAGATGAAACTATAAACTGTTTTTGCATGCTCATTGTCTTGTCGAGCGGACATTAAGGCATTTTTTACATTCTCAATATTTGCCTTGTTGTTTTTTTCAAGTACTTGTATGGCATTACTATATCGCCAACAGGGTTTTTCCTTATTGATATAATCTGATCCTATGAAATTTGTCGCCACCTGATAATTTTTTTCTGATTCGAGGAATGTCACTTCTCCATTATGCCATTCAACAACCATGGAAGCCCCGCTTTTATCCATGACCGGAAATCTTGCATTATTCAATGCTCTAATGTTGTATTTATTGAAAAAGCGCTTAACATCTTCCAAGGTGGTGCATGTAGCAAGAATGGCATCAAAAAGTTTTTCATCAAAGTTCATTTTTTTAGGGTCAGATTTCCAACCTTTTGGGCCCAATGCGTTCCCATCAATAAATAGCCCCATCTCATTCATGCCACCTTGAAGCGAATTTTCATTAAAATCGTAACCCAGACATACTCTCGAATATTCTCCTTTGTTACCCGGCTCAAACCATATTTTGGTTAATACAATATAAGAATCTTCATTGCTTCCTGCTATGGCATTGTTTTGATCAGATACCATAACAATCGTACATGCACTTGCATAATTAAAACCGAATACGATTAATAAGATGCTAAAAATTGTTGTGCTCAGTCGATTTGTCATTATTCCTCCTTTTTATTAATTAATACGGCTGTTATTTGCACACAACGGTCGGCGGTTATGTTGCGTGCCGCCATTTCCGCCTTTAAATTATCAGATAAGAACGAATAAATCATACATTGTGAATCGCTGACAAATAGGAAAATCACTATCCAGGGTGGAACGAGGGTAGCCATGGGCCGCCATGGCGTAAGCGCCAACAAGGAGGTATTTAACCTTCTCGACGGACAAGGCGCGTAACATGTCTTTGTAGTCTTCGTTCAACATCGTGTTTCTTGCTCAATGAGGCGATTTCGCGGGTTAGAACCCAAACCAGTGCGATACGCTCCTCCGGAGTTCCGGGAACGAAGTCGTCGTTGCGCAGGTCCGATACCTGATGCTTTGCCGTAACCGTCCGATCCATATTTTTACTATACCACTTTCATCGAATCACAGTAAAAAACTTCAGCGAACTGCATACTTCACCAGAACCTAAAGCTAATAGAATTCCCATTCGATCGTTTGCCTCACGTCCGTCGCCCCACAGCTCAAAAATTACTCACTCCGCAGGGCCGTGATCGGATCCAGGAGCGACGCGCGGCGGGCGGGATAGACGCCAAAGAACATGCCGATCAGCAGTGAAAAAAAGAAAGCGAGCGCAATCGAGTTGGGAGAAAGAATTACGGCCCAAGAGGTTCCAACTCGCACGAAGAGCGCGCCCAGGATGCCAAGTAAAGTCCCGATCAATCCGCCGCCGACGCTGAGAATGGAAGCTTCCAGGACAAACTGCGTCATGATGTCCTTCCGTCGGGCCCCGACCGCCCGACGCAAGCCGATCTCGTTCGTCCGCTCACGGATCGCGATCAGCATGATGGCCAGGATGCCGATACCGCCGACGAGCAACGAGATGCCGGCGATGCTGCCGATCAGCATCGTGAACGTGTCGGTCGTTTCCCGCTGCGCTTCCAGAAGATCGGCTTGATTCTGGATGGTGAAATCGTTTGCTTTCTGTCGTCTGTTCAAACGATGGCGGTCTCTCAATGTCTCGGTGATCTGAGCGGCGGCCCGTTCCATGGCCTCCGTATCCACTGCCTGGATGTGGATCGAACCGATGTGACTGATATTGAAAACACGCCGCAGCGCCGTTCGTATGGGGATGAAAATCTGGTTGTCCTGGTCGAAGCCATTCAGGTCCACGCCTTTTTGCTCCATGACGCCGATCACCTCGAAGGGAACTCTGCCGATGCGAATGGTCTCGCCGATGGGATCGCGCCCTGCGAACAAATTCTCCACGACGGCTTGTCCGATCGCCGCCACCCGGCGTGATGCAAGATTCTCCTCCTCGCTGAAGAACGTGCCTGAGGAGATTCGAAAGTTCCGCACTTCCTGAAAGTCAGGCGTGGTGCCGGCTACGGTGGTATTCGTACTCAGGTTGCCGTATTTGACCTGGATCTTCTTGCTTTGCACAGGCGCAGCGGCATTGACGGCCGAACATTCGCGAACAATCGCATCGGCGTCTTCCGGAATGAGCGTGGTGACCGTTCCCTGGATCTGCTGGCGTCCGGCACTCTTCTGCACTTGACCCGAATTGACAATGAGCAGGTTCGTTCCCATGGTTTCGATCTTCGCCAGCACTTCCCGCTGCGCACCATTGCCGATGGCCACCATGATGATGACGGTGGAGACGCCGATAATGATGCCGATCAGCGCCAGCGCCGTCCTCAGTTTGTGGGCCAATAACTGCTTGCGCGAGATACGGATACTGCGAGTTATTTTCATTACGCGCGCATGGCTTCGATCGGTTGCAGGGACGCTGCTCTCTTTGCGGGTTGCAGGCCGGCAACGACTCCCACCAGGCTTGAAAACACGATCCCGAGTGCGACGATTTCCCAGGAGATGGCCGTCGGCATTTGCGTGACGGTTTCGAGTATTTTCGCGCCGATCGCCCCCAGCACGATCCCGATCACCCCACCCGTCAACGTCACGGCCGTTGCTTCGTAGAGGAATTGGAGCATAATATCCTTTCGCTTCGCGCCAACCGCCTTGCGCAATCCGATTTCCTTGCGGCGCTCATTCACCGAGATCAGCATGATGTTGGCAACGACCACGCCGCCCGTGATCAGCGAGATCGCCGCAATGAGCGCTAGGAAAATATTGAAGGTCCCGGCCACTTTTTTCGCCATATTCGTGACTTCGGTCGGCGTTGTGACCGTAAAATCATCCGGAACTCCAGAGGCCAATTGATGCCGCTCGCGAAGAAGCGCCTTGATGTCCGCCGCGGTTTTGCTCATGTCCTTGGCGGTCTTGAAACGTATCTTGACGCCTGAAATGTGATCCACATTCATCACGCGCCGCAGCAGCGTGCTGAGCGGGATGTAAATGCGGTTGTCCATGTCTCCGCCTCCCGGACTGGTTCCCTTGGCCTGCATGATGCCTTTGATCTCGAATTGCACGTTGCCGATGCGTATTGTTTCGCCGATGGCCTCCGCCGTTCCGAACAATTCCTTCTGTACGGTGGGACCGATGATGCAAATCCGCGCCAGACTTGTCAGATCCTCCTCGCTGATGAAGTCGCCTTCCGCCGCATCCCAATCCCACACCGGCGCCCATGATGGCGTAACGCCAAAGACGGATGTCGTGACGGACTTTTCCTGAAACTTCACCTCCGCTTGGCCCTTGCGATTGAACGGCGCCACATCGGCGACCGCCCTGATCTCCCGTTTGAGCGCAACGGCGTCCTCCAGTTTCAACGATGGCGCCGGCAGTCCGCTTGTCGGCTGTCCCATCTCGCGTCCGCCGCCCGCAAAGACCATCATGCTGTCGAGCCCGAATTTCTTCACCCGTTCCATGATGCGGTTTTGCGCGCCCATCCCTGCCGAGACGATCAACGTCAGGGCCGTGATGCCAATGACGATGCCGATCATCATCAAGAACGTTCTGAGCTTGTTTTTTCCCAACCCCTTGAAGGCCACTTTCAACGCCCTACTTTGTTTCATGGGCTGCCTCCTGGGCGACGAGCGTGTTTATTTCCGGTTCGGCGACCCTTGGCTCCGGGTTCCTTTCATCGCTGATGATTTTACCATCGGCTATTTTGATGATGCGATGGGCATATGCGGCGATATCCGCTTCGTGAGTCACCAAAACGATCGTTCTTCCTTTCTCGTTCAGTTGCTGAAAGAGCGTCATTATCTCAAGGCTTGACTTGCTGTCCAGGTTACCGGTCGGTTCATCGGCGAAAATGATTTCGGGATCGGTGACGAGTGCCCGGGCGATCGCGACGCGTTGCTGCTGTCCCCCGGACAGCTCGCCCGGATTGTGATGCAGGCGGTCCGCCAGTCCGACGGAGACGAGCGCTTCGCGCGCGAGCCGGGTAATGTCGCTGCGGTCCGAGTAAATCAAGGGCAGCTCGACATTTTCCAGTGCGTTCGTCCGGGCCAGCAGATTGAACGATTGAAACACGAAGCCGATTTTCCGGTTGCGAATGGTGGCCAGTTCTTCGTCGTTGAGGGTGCTCACCTCCACGCCATCCAGTTTCAGCGAGCCGCTGGTCGGCTTGTCCAGGCAGCCGAGAATGTTCATCAGGGTCGACTTGCCTGAGCCCGAGGCACCCATGATGGCGACATACTCGCTTTTGCCGATCTCCAGTGACACATCGTGCACCGCATATACTTCGCCACCCCCTCCCTTGTTATAGACCTTGGTCACGTTGGCCGCTTGAATCACGTTGCCGTTCATCGTTCGTTCTCCTTATTCGTTATAGTTACAAGAACCTGTTCTCCTTCTTTCAACCCACGGGTGATCTCGGTGGAGCCGTTATCCTTCCAGCCGGTTTTGACTTGACGCCGGATTTTCATTTCACCCTCAAGTACCGTCACATAGCGCTCGCCCCGTTCGCGGGTAATGGCGCTTGTCGGAACCGTCAGGACGTTCTTTCGCGTCTCGAGGGCTATGGTCATGTTGGTCGACATCTCCGGACGCAAAATCTTCCCCTGGGAGTCGCTGATCACCACGGTCGCGATATAGTTCACCACGTTGTCCTGAATGATTGCTTTGGGATAGATGGCGGTGATGGTACCTTTGAAATCCGTATCCGGATACGTGTCAACGGTGAAGCTCGCTTCCTGCCCGACGCGGATTTTCCCGATGTCCGTCTCATCCACATATGCATGCACTTCAAGACGGTGCAAATCGATGATGCTGACGAACGTCGGTGCCGCAAGACTGGCCGAAACGGTTTCGCCCTCCTGCGTGGAAACGGAAGCGATCACTCCCGAGATGGGGCTGTGGATCCTTGTGTAACTCAATTGGACCCTGGCAAACTCAAGATTGGCTTCCGCTTGCCTGAGCTGAGCCTTCGCCACTTCATATGCGTTCACCGCCACATCGACCTGCTGCCGGGAAATGAAGTTCTGGCTCAACAGTGAGCGCTGGCGTGCAACATTCAATTTTGCATACGTATGATCGCTTTGGGCTTTGGCCAGCGCAGCCTTGTTCTGATCAAGCTTCGCCCGCAACTCCGCGTCGTCCAGTTCAGCGATCAGTTGGCCCTTTTTCACGAAGTCGCCGATGTTCGAGCGCAGCCGCTTGACAACACCCGATATGCGCGAGCCTACTTTTACTTCCGCCCCCACCATCGGCTTGATGATGCCGGTCGCCAGTACGGACGAGCCGATGTCGCGGCGAGCCACGAGCACCGTTTTTGCAGTGGGCATTTTCGCGCCTTTATCGCCAAGCACAGAGCCGCCGATAAACGCCACGGCAGCCAGCAATAAAATGACGCCGCCGCCGATATACCATTTCCGTTTCATGCTATTTCTCCTTTGACGCTACGGTGTGTCGTGATGAGAGAAGTTGTGGGTTGTCCTGCAGGTTCATCAAGAATTTCTCCTCGTCGCTTTTGCAATTGATAGCTTATGGAATTAGACAGCGGTCTGGATGAAAACTTGCGCTGGGAGTAAAGCGTGGATAATGAGCTTCTTGTATTTCCCATGCTTCTCATCTGAAACTGGGCATATATCCCGGTGATCCTGCTACTGCTATGACCGAGCATTTTTGAATATATCTTAAATCGGCCCCGCATTCAATCAATGGAATGGCGCCAGCAATAAAATCTCAATAAAAAGCCCGGAAAAAAAGGTTAGGGCGCCGCTAGGCCAGCATTCGTTCGACCCTTCTCGCCGCGACGAAGAGGTCGGGCTCGATCCAGTCGGCCTCGGAGAAGTCCTGGCCGCGGGTGTAGTCGCTGGGCACGGCGATCACCGGGCAGCCGGCGGCCTTGCCGGCCAACACGCCGTTGCGCGCGTCCTCGAGCACGATGCATTCCGCCGGCGCCAGCCCCAGGCGTCGGCAGGCGATCAGGTAGATCTCGGGATCGGGCTTGCCGCGCTCCACCGTGTCGGCGGTCTGCAGGACAGCGAAATATCCGCGGATGCCCAGCGTGTCGAGGGCGATGTCGAGGAATTCCCGCTGGGCGCCGGTGGCCACGGCCAGCTTGAGCCTGCCATGAAAAGCTTCCAGGATCTCGAACAATCCGGGCATGGCGCCCAGGTCGCGGCCCATCTTCTCCAGCATCAGCCGGTTGCGCCACTCGAGCAGTTCCTCGGGAGAGGTCTCGATCCCCAGGATCCCGCGCAGCAGGCGCAGCGACTCGATGGGCTTGCGCCCCATCAGCGGCCAGAGCTGCTCGTCGCGGATCTCCTTGCCGAAGTGGGCGGCCATCTCGCGCTCGGCGGCGAAATAGAGGCGCTCGGAGTCGATCATCAGCCCGTCCATGTCGAAGATCAGGGCCGACGGGTGCTGTCGTGATGGATGTTGCATCTGGCATTATACACGATTTCTCCGCCTCCGCTCACCTTCACCACGGAATATGGCACAGCAAATAGTGAAAGGTGAAAAGTGAAAAGTAAAATGTGAAGAGTGAAACCCATAAACGCCATCCGAACGTTCAATTCTTCCACGATTGATTTCAGAGTTTTTTCTATCCAACGATCTCCTTCTTTCCCGCTTTCTTACTTTTCACTTTTTCACTTTTCACCGATTCAATGATCTCTTTCTTTCCTGGCTTCCTGCTTTTCACTTTTCACTTTTTCACTTTTCACTTTTCACATTTCCTGTTCGCGGTTGACAAGAGCCCCCGATCCGGGCACAATGGCGCCATGGGAAAACTCGATCCTTTCCTGCCCCGGCTGGCCGCGCTGTCCCGTTGGCTGGCGTTCCTGGCCATCACCGTCGCCTCGGCGCTCATCGCCTGGAAGGTCGTCGGTTCCTGGCAGGGTACGCTGGGCCTGTTCCCCGAGTTCAACAACGCCATTCTGGGCGTCGCCGCGCCCTGGAATCCCTTTTACACCTTCCTGCTGACCTGCCTGCTCTGCATCGTGGGCGCATTTCCCCTGCTGCGCGACCGCCGCAACCTCGGCCTGCCGCGCCTGGTGCTGGAGCTGATCTACCTCACGCTGTCCCTCTACCTGCTGTATGCCATGTACCGGGTGGTTTTTGCCTCATTTTCTAATTGAAAGCAGGCTCGGTGTAAGGCGTAAGGCATAAGGCGAAAGGTAAGATGAATTTAATTCAGATCTCTATCAATTCTTCTCCTGCCTTACGCCCTACGCCCTACACCCTTTGCCGAGTGCGTTCCATGCCAAATGTGAACTCGGTGCAAGGCGTAAGGCATAAGGAGTAAGGCAAGAAAAACCCGGGTCAAAATGCGGCCCATTCTTCTCCCTACATTACGCCCTGCACCCTATGCCCTCCGCCGAGAGCATTTCTTGTCTGCCGCTGCGGCCGCAACCCAGGTTCTTGTCTATTGACTTTGCGGCCATTTCCATGTAATAAAAAATTTCGCAATCCAATAAGGAGAATACCATGGCCGAACTGAAAGACACGATCCTCGATTACGTGAAAAAGGAATACCTGGAGGAAGACGACGACCGCGAGATCGCCTACGACACGCCATTGATCTCGGGCGGCATCGTCGACTCCTTCTCCATGGTCTCGCTCAAGCGCTTCCTGGAAACCAAATACAGCATCCAGATCCCCGACGCCAAGGCCACGCCGGAAGCGTTCGACTCGGTGAACAACATCATCAGGATGCTCGAAGAATTCAACGTGCGGTAGGCGCGCCATGGCATTCAACGACGACATCCGCACCGCTTTCCAGAAAGAGCTGGCCGATATCCGCTCGGCGGGGATATTCAAGGAGGAGCGCATCATCTGCGCTCCCCAGGACTCCGAGATCGAGGTGGAGTTCCCGGCCGGCGCCGCAAGAAAGCGCGTGATCAACATGTGCGCCAACAACTACCTGGGCCTCTCCTCGCACCCCGATGTGGTCGAGGCGGCGCGCAAGGGCCTGGACCACCGCGGCTACGGCATGTCCTCGGTGCGCTTCATCTGCGGCACCCAGGACATCCATAAGGAGCTGGAGGCCAAGCTGACCGCGTTCCTGGGCACCGAGGACACCATCCTCTTCCCCTCGTGCATGGACGCCAATGCCGGCGTATTCGAGGCGATCCTCAACGAGCAGGACGTGATGATCTCCGACCGCCTGGTGCACGCCTCGATCGTCGACGGCATGCGCCTGTGCAAGGCGCAGCAGGACACCTTCAAGCATTCCGACATGGGCCACCTCGAGGAGAAGCTGCAGCTGCACGCCAAGGCGCGGGTCAAGCTGATCATCACCGACGGCTCCTTTTCCATGGACGGCGACCTGGCCAAGCTGGACCAGATCGTCGCCCTGGCCGAGAAGTACGGCGCCCTGGTCTTTGTCGACGACTCGCACGCCTCCGGCTTCATCGGTCGGACCGGCCGCGGCACGCACGAGCATTGCGGCGTGCTGGGCAAGATCGACATCATCACCACCACCCTGGGCAAGGCCCTCGGCGGCGCTTCCGGCGGCTGCGTTTCGGGCCGCCGCGAGCTGGTCGAGATGTGCCGTCAGAAAGCCAGGCCCTACCTCTTTTCCAACACCATTCCGCCGGTGGTGGTCTCGGGCGCCAACGCGGTACTGGACATCATTTCCCGCACCACCGAGCGCCGCGACAAGCTGGAGCGCAACACCGCCTTCTGGCGAAAGGGGCTGACCGAGGCCGGCCTGATCATCAAGGAAGGCGAGACGCCGATCGTGCCGGTGATGCTTTTCAATGCCAAGCTGTCGCAGGACTTCGCCAGGGACCTGTACCAGGAAGGCATTTATGCCGTGGGCTTTTTCTTCCCCGTCGTTCCCAAGGGCCAGGCGCGCATCCGCACCCAGCTCTCGGCCGCCCACGAGCCGCACCACCTGGACAAGGCCCTGGCCGCCTTCACCAAGGTCGGCAAGAAGTTCGAGATCCTGCACAAGACGAAGCAGGAGATCATCGAACGCTACGGCATGTGAAACGGTGACCCTGCGCGAGAAGGCAGGCCAGCTGCTGCTGGTCGGTTTCCGCGGCCTGGAGGCCGGTCCGCGTTCTCCCATCGTGCGCGCCATCCGCAGCGGCTGCGTCGGCGGCGTGGTCCTCTTCGATCGCGACTTGGCCCGCGGCGGCAGGCCGCGCAACATCCGCTCGCTGCGGCAGGTCAGGAAGCTGATCACGGAACTGCAGAAGGCCGCCGCCATCCCCCTGCTGGTCGCCGTCGACCAGGAGGGCGGCCGGGTGGCGCGGCTGAAAAAAGAACAAGGCTTTCAGGAAGCGCCCGCTGCCGCCGCCCTGGGCCGGGCTGATGACGTGGAGCAAACCCGGCACCATGCCGCCGCGACCGCCGTTGCCCTGGCGGCGGCCGGCATCAACCTCAACTTCGCTCCCGTGGTCGACCTGGATGCCTATCCCGACAACCCGATCATCGGCAGGTTCGGGCGCAGCTATTCAGCCGACCCGGCCGTCGTCGTCCGCCATGCCGCGGCCGTGATCGAGGCCCACCGCGAACACGGGGTCAGCTGCTGCCTGAAGCATTTTCCGGGCCATGGCAGCTCTCGCAGCGACTCCCATCTCGGCATCACCGATGTCAGCGAATCGTGGCAACCATCCGAGCTGGAGCCTTTTCGCGCCCTGGTCGCCGCCGGCCAGGCCGATGCCATCATGACCGCCCACATCTTCAACCGCCATCTTGACCCGGAGTTCCCGGCCACGCTGTCGATAAAAATCATAACCGGCCTGCTGCGCGGCGAGCTCGGCTTCACCGGCGCGGTGATCTCCGACGACCTGGACATGCGGGCCATCGCGGACGAGTTCGACCGCGAACGGGCGCTGGAACTGGCGCTGAACGCCGGCAACGACATCCTGCTGATCGCCAACAATGCGACCTTCGCGGCCGATGCCGCCCAGCGGTCGCTGGAGGCCGTCCTCGGCCTGGTCGCCGGCGGCCGCGTCAGCGCGGCGCGCATCGACGAGGCCTGCGGCCGCGTCCTGGAACTGAAAGCAAGACTGACCGCCGCACCGGCCGGGATCTAGGCGCTTTCCCCCAGGCTCAGGCGCGCGGCAGCTCGACGAAGAAGGTACTGCCGCCCGCGGGACCGCTTTCAGCCCAGATGCGGCCGCCATGCTTGTGCACCAGCAGCTCGGCGATGGACAATCCCAGCCCGGAGGACGACTCGCCGCCGGTGGGCCTGGCGCTCAGGCGCTGGAATTTTCGGAAGAGCTTTTCCTGGTCCTCGGGAGTGAGCCCTGGACCCTGGTCAATCACGGCCACGCGCACCGTATCCTCGCTGCAGGTGGTACGGATGGTGATGACGGCCTCGAACGGCGAGAACTTGACGGCATTGCTGACCAGGTTGTCGAAGACCTCTTTCAGCCATTCCAGGTCGCCCCTGACCCGGCATGCGGGCTCGATCTCGAGCTGGAGCCTCTGTCCCTTCTGCTGCATCGGTTCGGCGAAGCCGTCGCCGACCAGCGCCAGCAGCTCCCCGACATCAAGGACCTGCAGATCCAGCTTGATGTCGCCGCGTTCGAAGCGCGAGATCTCCAGCATGTCGTTGATCAGCTTCAACATGCGTCTCGCGGCCAGGGTGACCTTTTCGGCCAGCATGACGCCCACCGGAAACTCCCGGCCCTGGCGCTTGATCAGGTCGGCCGTGCCCATGATGGCCTGCAGCGGGTTCTTCAGGTCGTGGACGGCGATGCGCTGCAGCTCGCTCTGCATGCGATTGGCCTTGAGCAACTCGTCATTGACCCGGGAAAGTTCCATTGTCCTCTCCTTGACCAGGAACTGCAACTGCTTCTCCCGGCGCTGCAGGCTGCGGAAGCGCCAGCGATAGGCCAGGATGGCCGACAGCAAAAGGGCCAGGGCGACGAACCCCCAGAACCAAACCGTCTGATAGAAGAACGGCCGCAGCACGAAGCTCAGGCTGGCCCCCTCCGTGTTCCAGCGGCCGTCGTTGTTGCAGGCGATCACGCGGAACGTGTAGCGGCCGGGGGGCAGGTTGGTGTAGGAAACCTGGCGCCGGCTGCTCTCGGCACTCCAGTCGCGGTCGAACCCCCGCAGCATCGTCTTGAAACGGTTCTTTTCCGGCACCAGATAACTGAGGGCGGTGAAATAAAAATCGAGCTTCTTGCGGCCGGGATGGATGACCGGCGGCGCGGCCGGGTCGACCGCTTCGCCGTTGACGTCCATGCGCTCGATGACCACCGGCGGCACGCGCTCGTTGCGCTTGCGGTAATCGGGGTCGACCACGGCCACGCCCTTGATGGTCGGGAACCACAGCTTCCCGTCCCGGGCCTTCCAACCCGCCGGCTGGGCCGGGCCGGTGCTCTCGACGCCGCGTACTCCCTCCGAAATTCCGAAAGAGAGGGAATTCACTCTCGCGGCCCGACCGTCGGCGAAATCGTTCAGCTCCTTCTTGCTGACTCGGTAGACTCCCTTGTTGCAATTCATCCAAAAGAAGCCGTGGTCATCCTCCAGGATCTGGAAGGCGACGTCATTGTACATCCCGACCCGGGTGTCGATCGTGCGGAACTGGCCGTCCTTGAAGCGGATCAGCCCGCCGCTGCTGGTGCCCATCCAAAGGGAGCCATCCGCGTCGGGATGGATCGTCCAGATGGCGTTCCCGGAACCGCCGCGCTGGTGGCGGAACACGGTGATCCGCCCTTCCTGGAACCGGTACAGGTCGCCGTTGTAGCTTCCCGCCCAGACGGCGCCGCTGCGGTCCTGGGCAAGGGCATAGATGAAATCGTCGTGCAGGCCGTTGCGGTGGCTGTAGTTGACGATGCGGCCGTCGGGCTGCAGGACATCGACGCCGCCGCCGTTGGTCCCGACCCAGATGGAGCCGTCGCGGGCGGCGAGGATGGCGCGCACGATATCGTTGGCCAGGCCGTTGCGCGTCGAGTAGACCGTGACCTTCCCCCGGTGCAGACGGTGCAATCCGCCCCCATAGGTGCCGAACCAGATGGCGCCGTCGCCCGTTTCGGCGATGCTCCAGACCCGCAGGCTGGCCAAACCCTCCCGCTCGCCGAACACCGTGAAAGCGCCGGCGCTCAGGCGCACCAGCCCGCCGCCGATGGTGCCGATCCAGATATCGCCCCGGCTGTCCTGGAAAATCGCGCGGGTCATGTCGACCGGCAGGCCGTTGCGCGTGTTGTAGAAGATGTAGCGGTCGTCCTTCAGGCGGTTCAGGCCGCCCCCGAAGGTGCCGATCCACAGGCTGCCTTCATGGTCTTCGGCCAGCGCGCGCACCGAGTCGTTGCTCAGGCCATTGCGCTGCCCGATGGCGGTGAACGTCTCACCCTCGAGCCGGTTCAGGCCGCCGTTGTCGGTACCGACCCAGAGCGTGCCGCGGCTGTCTTCATAAAGGATACGGAATCGGTCTCCGGAAATGCCTTCGCCTTGGGAGTAGCTGCTCAGGGTTCCCTGGCGGAGGGCCAACAGCCGATCACCGGCCGTCCCGATCCATAGCGTGCCGTCGCGGGCAGCGCACAGGGACCAGATGGTATTGCCGGTTTTGCCGCCGGGCAGCGGCTGCGGGATAAAAAGGCCATCGCGATAGCCGAACAGCCCGGAGTTGGTCCCGACCCACAGTATGCCTCCCACACCGGCGCACAGCGCCGAAACGTAGCTCAGCTCCATCCCGGCCGGCGCCTGGACGGTGGAGAACGAACCTTGCTGCCAGCGGCTGAGTCCCATCGTCGTGCCCACCCACAGCACGCCGTCGGCATCGCAGGCGAGGGAGAGGATGAATTCCCCGGCCAGTCCGTCGGCGGCCGTGTAGTTGTGGAAACGGCCGTTGCGCCGGCACAGGAGCCCGTTGGGCGTGCCCACCCACAGCGCCCCGTCCAGCGCCTCGGCCATGACCATCATGCCGTTGTTCTGGATCTCGGGGGTATTGGACTTGTCGAACACGGTGAAGTTGAGGCCGTCGAAGCGGCACAGGCCTTCATAGGTTCCCAGCCACAGAAAACCGTCCATGGCCTGGGTGATGCACAGGACGGAGTTCTGCGGGATGTTGCTGTTGTCGGTGCCCCACAGGTCGATGATGTAGTGGTCGATCCGCTTGTGGGGATCCAGTGCCCGGGAAAAACCAGAAGCCAGAAAAAAAAGAACGGAGAAAATGGTGAATCCCGGGACCCAGCGGCCCCGTCGGCATCGTGAACCGGCAAATCCGTTGTCCATTTATCCACAACTATATAGCAAAAATTAAAAAATTCAACCCATGGTCGCCGCGACCCGGCCGAAGACGCAAAACGCATTTGCGCCGGCGCTGCCGGCCTTTGATTTCGGGCCGTTCTGGTGTAAAATGGCCGGGAAAGGAGAGCCCATGTATCAGCGCACCAAATACGATTTCAAGCAGGAGTTGATCAAGATCAAGGATTCCGGGCTGTTCAAGGAGGAGCGCACCATCCTCTCCAGCCAGAAGCCCGAGATCCACGTCCAGTTCCCCGCCGGTTCGGAAGCGCGCGAGGTGCTGAACTTCTGTTCCAATAACTACCTGGGGCTGGCCAACCACCCCGACCTCATCCGCGCCGCTCACGAGGCGCTGGACCGCTACGGCTTCGGCCTGGCCTCGGTGCGCTTCATCTGCGGCACCCAGGACCTGCACAAGCGCCTCGAGGAGAGAATATCCCAGTTCTACCGTACCGAGGATACCATCCTCTACTCCTCCTGTTTCGACGCCAACGGCGGCCTGTTCGAAAGCCTGCTCGGCACCGAGGACGCCATCATCACCGACGCCCTGAACCATGCCAGCATCATCGACGGCATCCGCCTGTGCAAGGCCAAGCGCTTCATCTACGAGCACTCCGACATGAAATCGCTGGAGAGCGCCCTGAGGAAAGCCCGCGAGGGAATGGACATCTGGGACGGCCCCGGCCTGGACAAGGAGCCGGTGCCGGCCCGCAACATCCTCATCGCCACCGACGGCGTCTTTTCCATGGACGGCGACATCGCCAATGTGCGCGGCATCATCGACCTGGCGAACACCTACGACGCGCTGGTCATGGTCGACGATTCGCACGCCACCGGCTTCCTGGGAAGCAGCGGCCGCGGCTCGATCGAGGTCCATGACGCCCTTGGCCAGGTGGACCTCATCACCTCCACCCTGGGCAAGGCCATGGGCGGCGCCACCGGCGGCTTCACCACCGGCCGGCGCGAGATGATCGAGATCCTGCGCCAGAAATCGCGGCCCTACCTGTTTTCCAACACCCTGGCGCCGTCGATCGCCGCCGCCGGCATCGCCGCCTTCGACCTGCTGGAAAAGAGCGACGACCTGCGCCGCAGGCTGATGGCCAACACCGGGCTCTTCCGTTCCGAGATGACCCGCCTGGGTTTCGACATCATCGACGGCGTCCACCCCATCGTTCCGGTCATGTTCCGCAAGTTCGAGAACGACGCCCAGCTCTCGCAGCAGATGGCGCGCGACCTGTACGCCGAGGGCATCTACGTGGTCGGCTTTTTCTTCCCGGTGGTGCCGCGCGGCCAGTCGCGCATCCGCGTGCAGATCTCCGCGGCCCACACCACGGAGCATATCGAAAAGGCCGTCGCCGCCTTCGCCAAGGTCGGCCGGCAACTCAAGGTGATTTAGGCCTGTCCGCCCCGACGGGACCGGGATTTACCGTAAAAAAACCAGGGCCCGACGCCCAGCCGGATCTTTTTTGAATTCGCCCCGTTTGTGATATAATGGGATAAATTCAAGGAAAACAAGGCAACGATGAACAAAATGAAAGCTAAGCCCCCCAAGGGCCTCTTATTCTGGATCTTTTCGGTAATCATCCTCATCATGCTCTGGAACATGCTGAGCACCGTCTCCAGCGGCAAGACCAAGACCCTGACCTTCTCCGAGTTCATGGACAAGGTGGAGAACGACCAGATCTCCAGCGCCCGCATCTCCGGCAACGTGATCAGCGGCGACATGAACTTCGAAGACGGCAGCAACTACACGCGCTACGAGTCCACCATTCCCGTCGATTATCCCGATCTGATCAACCGCCTGCGCCAGCACAAGGTCAACATCGACGTGGAGAAGCTGAACAAGAACGAGTGGCTGGGCATCCTCCTCTCCTGGGCCCCCTTCATCATCCTCATCGTCTTCTGGGTGATGATCATGCGCCAGCAGGGAGGCAACAAGGCCTTCACCTTCGGCAAGAGCAAGGCCCGCCTGTTCACCGGCGACCGCAACAAGTTCACCTTCAAGGATGTCGCCGGCGTCGAGGAGGCCAAGGACGAGCTGGAGGAGATCATCGAGTTCCTCAAGGAGCCCAAAAAGTTCCAGCGCCTGGGCGGCAAGATCCCCAAGGGCGTCCTGCTCATCGGCCCGCCGGGCACGGGCAAGACCCTGCTGGCCAAGGCCATCGCCGGCGAGGCCAACGTGCCTTTCTTCTCCATCTCGGGCTCCGACTTCGTCGAGCTTTTCGTCGGCGTCGGCGCCTCGCGCGTGCGCGACCTGTTCGATGAAGGCAAGAAGCATGCCCCCTGCCTGATCTTCATCGACGAGATCGACGCCGTGGGCCGCCAGCGCGGCACGGGCCTGGGCGGCGGCCACGACGAGCGCGAACAGACCCTGAACCAGCTGCTGGTGGAAATGGACGGCTTCGACGCCAACGAAGGGGTGATCATCATCGCCGCCACCAACCGCCCCGACATCCTCGATTCGGCGCTGCTGCGCCCGGGGCGCTTCGACCGCCGCATCGTCGTCTCCACCCCCGACGTCAAGGGGCGCGAGGAGATCCTCAAGGTGCACACGCGCAACTCGCCGCTGGCCAAGGACGTCGACCTGCAGGTACTGGCCCGCTCGACGCCCGGCTTCACCGGGGCCGACATCGCCAACCTGGTCAACGAGGCCGCGCTCTACGCCTCGCGCAGCGGCAAGAAAGGCATCGCCATGGAGGATTTCGAGTACGCCAAGGACAAGGTGCTGATGGGCAGCGAGCGCAAGAGCATGATCATCTCCGAGGAGGAGAAGCGCATCACCGCCTACCACGAGGCCGGCCACGCCCTGATCGCCTCGCTGGAGAAGGAAGCCGACCCGCTGCACAAGGTTTCGATCATCCCCCGCGGCATGGCCCTGGGCGTGACCCAGCAGCTGCCGCTCAACGACAAGTACACCTACTCCAAGTCCTACCTGGACGCCCAGCTCTCGGTGCTGCTGGCGGGGCGCATCTCCGAGGAAACTTTCCTGGGCATCCTCACCACCGGCGCCGGCAACGACTTCGAGCGCGCCACCTCCATCGCCCGCAAGATGGTCTGCGAGTGGGGCATGTCGGCCATGGGCCCGATGACCTACGCCAAGAAGGAAGACCTGATTTTCCTCGGCCGCGACCTGATGTCGCACAACGAGTACTCCGAGGAGACCTCGCAGCAGATCGACAAGGAGATCAAGAAGATCATCGACCAGGCCTACGCCAATTCCAAGCGCATCATCCTTGAGAACCGCGCCAAGCTGGAGATCATCGCCATCCAGCTGCTGGAAAAGGAATCGCTGACCTCGGACGACATCGCCGCCATCCTGGGCACGCCGAAGAAGCCCGATCGCCTGCAGGTAAAGAAGAGAAAGCCCCGCAACGGCGCCGCAGCCGACGCGGCGAAGTAAATGGTCGTCGAGAACATCCTCAGCGCCTTCGCCAGGATCACGATCAAGGACATCCTGGACGTTTTCCTGCTCTTCCTGCTTTTCTACTACATCCTGCTGCTGATCAAGGGCACCAAATCATACCAGATGGCGCTGGGCCTGATGCTGATCGGATTTTTCGCCCTTTTCTCCAGCCTGCTCGGGCTGACCGCCTTTTCCTATATCCTGAACAATTTCTTCACCTACCTGGTGTTCGCCATCATCGTCCTCTTCCAGGGGGAGTTCCGCAAGATTCTTGCCGAAATCGGCGGCAAGCTCAAGACCAAGTTCATCCCCGCCGACATCTCGCGCATCCGCGACGAGATCGTCAACGCCGCCGTCGCCATGTCCCTGGGCAAGGTCGGCGCCCTGATCGCCATCGAGCGCGAGATCAAGCTCAAGTCCTACATCGACAAGCACATCCGCATCGACGCCCTGGTCTCCAAGGACATGCTGCTGACCATTTTTTCGCCCAACACTCCCCTGCACGACGGGGCGGTGATCATCTCCGCCGGGCGCATCGCCGCGGCCAACTGCTTCTTTCCCTACCCGCCGCTGCTCGAGCTGACTCCCGCCGGCGGCCGGCACCTGGCGGCCATCGGCATCAGCCAGGAGACCGACTGCGTGGCCATCGTCGTCTCGGAGCAGACCGGCAAGATCTCGCTGGCGGTCAAGGGGGAATTGATCCGCGGCCTGGACCGCGAGGGGCTGAAGAACCGGCTGAAGTTCCTGAAGGTATGACATGGCCGAAAAACTGAAAAAGCTCTTGTTCAACAACTGGGGGCTCAAGGCCAGCGCCCTGCTCCTGGCCCTGCTGGTCTGGGCGGTCATCAGCGGCCGCGAAGGCGCCTATTCGGAAAAATCACTGAAGATCCCGGTGGAGGTGATCAACGTATCGGAGAACATCGAGGTGGTCAACCTGCGCCCGGAGGAGGTCACCGTGTCGCTGCGGGGGGCGTCCAAGTTCGTGGCCGCCGTCAGCCCCGAAAGCCACCCGATCAAGATCGACCTGATGAACATCAAGGAAAGCAGCAAGCTGAACTACTTCGCCGAGGACTACCTGGAGGTCGCTCAGGGCGTACAGGTCGTCTCCATCCACCCCAAGATGATCGAGGTTTTCGTCGAGGAATTCGCCACGCGCGAGCTGCCGGTCAAGATCCGTTTTCGCGGCCGCCTGGATCCCCAGCTGCGGCTGAAATCGGCCCGGGTCGTCCCCGATCGCGCCGTCGTCATGGGCTACAAGTCGCAGGTCAACGACATCGACGCCGTCTGGACCGAGGAGGTCGACCTGGACGGCGTCAAGGCCAGCCTGAGCCGCAGGCTGGGCCTGAAGCAGACGCCCGACATCCTCAAGTTCCGCGACCATCGCGAGGTGGAGCTGCAGCTGGAGATCGAGGACCGCGGCCAGAAAAAATGACGGACCCGCTCTTCGGCACCGACGGCATCCGCTCCGTCGCCGGCGCCTATCCCCTGGATGAGCCGTCGCTGATTCGGCTGGGCGCGGTCATCGCCACGCTGTCGGCGCGCCCGCGCGTTCTCTTCGGGCGCGACACGCGGGAATCGGGGCCGGTCATCGAAGCCCGGTTGCGGCGCGGCCTGGGCCGCCGTTCCCGTGTCTTCAGCGCCGGCGTCCTGCCCACCCCCGGCCTGGCCTTCCTGACCCGTGAATCCGCCTGCGATTTCGGGATCATGATCTCGGCTTCGCACAACCCCCACGCCGACAACGGCATCAAGATCTTCGATCGCCGGGGCGAGAAGATCCCTGCGCTACTGGAGAAAAGGATCAGCCGGGACTTTCACGCCAGGAAGCGGGGCCCGGCCGCTTCACCGCCGCCCCCGACGAACCTTGAGTCCGGCGCCTACGAGAGCTTCCTGCTGGGCGAGGGTGACGGCCTGGGGAACAACGGCCGCCGCCTGGCCGTCGATTGCGCCAACGGCGCCGCCTCGTTCCTGGCGCCGGCGCTGTTCCGCCGCCTGGGGCTGAACGCCGTTGTGGCCCATGCCAAACCCGACGGCCGCAACATCAACGCCGGTTGCGGCTCGACGCAGCCCGCGGCCCTGCAGAAACTGGTGGCGAAGCACCGTGCCGCACTCGGCCTGGCCTTTGACGGCGACGCCGACCGCGTCATCTTCTGTGACGCCGAAGGGCGATTGCTGGAGGGTGACCACACCCTGTTCCTGCTCGCCCGCTACCTGCGCGAAACCGAGCCGCGCTTCAACCGCGTCGTGGTGGGCACGGTGATGAGCAACCTGGGGCTGGAGCGGGCGCTTAGCCGGGAGGGCATCGCCTTCCTGCGCGCCGACGTCGGCGACAAGCACGTCCTGCGGCTGATGAAGAAGAACGGCGCCATCCTGGGCGGCGAGCCCTCGGGGCACGTCATCCTGCGCCACCGCCAGAGCAGCGGCGACGGCCTGCTGACCGCCCTGTGCTTCCTGAAAGCCCTGCGCCATTTCGCCTGGGATGCCGCACAATTGCACGAGCGACTCAGCCTGTTCCCCCAGCGCACGCTCAGCATCCGCGTCAGCCGCAAACGCGACCTGCGGCGCTGGCCGGCGTTCGCGCGCGAAGCCTCCCGTTTCGCCGGCCGGCACGGCCGGCGGGCGCGGCTGCTGGCCCGCTACTCGGGGACCGAACCCAAGCTGCGCATCATGATCGAGGCCCGCGACCCGGAGATCATCGACCGCACCATGCCCGTTTTCCAGAGCCTGGTGGAAAATGAGATCGGAGAATAACATGAAACTCAGCGTCAACATCGACCACATCGCCACCATCCGCCAGGCGCGGATGGCCAGCGAACCGGACCCGGTCTACGCGGCGGCGCTCGCCGAAATGGGAGGCGCCGACGGCATCACGGTCCATCTGCGCCAGGACCGCCGCCACATCCAGGAGCGGGATGTCGAGCTCCTGCGCCGGGTGATCAAGACCCGGCTGAACATGGAGATGGCCGCGTCCATGGAAATGGTCAAGATCGCCCTCAAGTACAAGCCCGACGTCTGCACCCTGGTTCCGGAAGGCAAGGACGAGGTCACCACCAGCGGCGGCCTGGACATCGTCATGTTCGCCGACAAGGTGCAGGAGGTGGCGGGCAACCTGATGGCCGCCGGCATCGGCGTTTCGCTCTTCATCGACCCGGGCGTCGAGCAGGTCAAGGCCTGCCACCGCCTGGGCATCCGCATCATCGAGCTCAATACCGGCGACTACGCCGTCAACTCCGGCAACAGCTACGCCCGGCTGGAGCTGGACAAGATCACCAAGGCGGTGAACTACGCCAGGAAGCTCGGGTTCACGGTTCTGGCCGGCCATGGCCTGACCTACCAGAACGTCCGCCCCATCGCGGCCATGAGCGAGATCGAGGAGCTGAACATCGGCCATTCCATCGTGGCCAATGCCGCCTTCGTCGGCATGAAAGAGGCGGTGGCACGCATGAAGGAGCTGCTCGTTTGCTGAAAAAGACCGGCAAAACCCTGGGTTTCCTGGCGGCGGCCGTCCTGGCCTTCGTCCTTTTCAACGGCCTCTCTTTCCAGCAGCGCGTCAACAACCGCCCGCTGCCCTCCTTTTACAAAAAGGGCGTTTTTCACCTGCACTCGACTTTTTCCGACGGCCTGGGCACGGTGTCGGAGATCTGCCGCGACGCCGCCGGTCAGAATCTGGATTTCGTCATCCTGACCGACCATGGCCGGCCCAATCGCGAATCGTCCGCCGCCACCGCCTGGAGGGACGGCTCGCTGCTGATCGGTGCATCGGAATTCTCGCTTCACGCCGGCCACATGGCCGCGGCCGGATACCGCGTCCATGATTACGAATTCCCCCCCGAGGCACAGGAAGCCATCCGCGAAGTGGAGAACGACGGCGGCGTGACGTTCATCTCGCATCCCCTGGACGGCCGCATCCCCTGGACCGACTGGCGGGCGCGCGGTTTCACCGGCATCGAGATCATCAGCCTTTACCAGATGGCCAAGAAAAACCTGCTGTATGGCCTGACGCTCTTCCCGCTGCAGTACCTGCTGAGCCCCGACGTTGCCCTGACCGCGCTCATCTCCTATCCGAAAAAGGAACTGGAAATTTGGGACCGTTTCAACCGCGAGGGGAGGTATTTCGGCATTTACGCCCTTGACTCCCATGCCAAGCTCGCGCTCAGCGATAGGGTCCAATTCCGCTTCCCGTCTTACGGCGCGACCTTCAAGATCCTGCGCGTCTACGTGAAAGTCGACCGCGAGCTGGACCGGGACGCGGCCACGGCGGCCGCGACCGTCATCGCCGCCCTGCGCCGCGGCAGCTTTTTCAATGCCGTCGAATCGCTGGCCGCGGCCAACGGTTTTGATTATCAATACCTGGAAAACGACGGCCGTTGGGTGGAAATGGGCGGAGAGGCGGCGCGGACCGGGGGCGAACTGGTCCTGCGGCTGCCGTTCCCGTTCGCCGTCGACGTGCGCATCCTGAAGGACGGGAAGCCGTTCCGCCACATCAAGGATATCCGGGAACAGGAGATCCGGGCCGGAATCAGCGAGCCAGGCGTATACCGCTGCGAAGTCTTCCTTCATTCCGGCCGCCTGAAGCGCCTGCCCTGGATCCTGGCCAATCCCATTTTCGTGGCCCGCCCGACGCCGGCCCCCCCACCGCTCCCGGTCCCGACGCCGCGGACGGTGCTGAATCCCGCCGGTGCCGGCTTCCAGGTGGAAAAGAACGACCGCTCGCGCGGCGAGATGTCGGTAACGCCCGGGGAAGACGGCCGGCCCGTCACCCGCCTGCGCTTCGAGCTGCGCAGGGAATCGCCGGCGCTGGTCGACTACTGGGTCTCGCTGGCCCGCCGCCAGGAACTCGACTTTTCCCCCTACCGCGGATTCATCTTTGAGGCCCGGGGCAGTCGGGCCATGCGCTTCTGGCTGCAGTTCCGCACCAACGCCGGGGCGGAGGAATCGGCGTTCCAGCATTCGTTCCGCGTCGACGAAGAGTGGCGGCCGCTGTTCATCCCCTTCGACCGCTTCCACCGTCTCTACGGTGCCGGATCCCCGGTTGAACGGGCCCGGATAAGCTCATTCTTCATCCTGATCGACAACGGCAATTCCTTTGACGGAGCCCGGGGCGAGCTCGAGCTCAGGCCCATAGGGCTGTACTGAAAAGGCCATCCATCGGCGTACGGCAGGAAATGAAAGCAATCGGTTTACGGCAGACGGTTTACGGTTTACGGGAAGACAAAGATGTAATAGTAAGACTAAAATTCCAAAGCACCAAATTCCAAATCCCAAATAAATTCCAAATTCAAAATCCGAATGACCAAAACGAAGACAAATTGCCGAACTTGCCTTGGTTTTTGTTTTGGGAATTGGAATTTGGAATTTGGTGCTTGTTTGGGATTTGGAATTTGTGATTTGGAATTTAAGTCTTCGTATGGCCTCTGTTCTTACCGTCCACCGTCCACCGTAGACCGTCAACCGATTTCAACTACTAACAGTCTTCGTCTAACGTCTGACGTCTTCTGAATTCTTCCCGCCCCCATGCCCGCAATTGACTCGCAGGCGATCTTTTGTTACAGTGTGGGCTGCGTCACGAAACCACCCAGGGGAAAATCATGGAAAAAATCATCGGCATCCGCAGGGAAGACAAGAACCAGTGGGAGCGGCGCGTGCCGCTGGTCCCCGATGACGTGCGCTGGCTGCGCGAAACGCACGGCATCCGCACCCTGGTCCAGCCCTCCCCCATCCGCGCCTTCGCCGATGAAGAGTACCGCATTGCCGGCGCCGAGCTGAGCGAGGACCTGGACCGCGTTGGCACGGTGTTCGCCGTCAAGGAGATCCCGGCCGAGCTTTTCCGCGAGGGCAAGACCTACGTGTTCTTCTCGCACACCATCAAGGGCCAGGCCTACAACATGGCCATGCTGCGCACCCTGGTCGAGCGCCGCTGCAGCCTGGTGGACTACGAGCGCGTGCTCGACGAGGACAACCGGCGGCTGATCTTCTTCGGCCGCTACGCCGGGCTGGCCGGCATGCTCGACACCCTGCACGGCTACGGCTTGAAGCTGCGCGCCCGGGGCATCGACAGCTCCTTCGCCGGCATCCGCCAGGCCTACCAGTACGCCTCGCTGGACGAGGCCAGGGCCGGGGTCGAAGCCGTCGGCGCCGAGATCGACGAGAGGGGCTTTCCCGGGGAGCTGTGCCCGCTGGTGGTCGGCTTTGCCGGCTACGGAAACGTCTCGCGCGGCGCCCAGGAGATCTTCGACCTGCTGCCGCACAAGGTCCTGTCAGCCGAAGCGCTGGTCGAGATGATCGACAACTTCTCCTCCGACAACCTGAACCTGGTCAAGGTGGTTTTCAGCGAGGACGACCTGGTGCGCCCGCTCCAGGGCGCCTTCGAGCTGCAGGACTATTACGCCCATCCCGAGAAGTACGAGAGCAAGTTCGAGAACTACCTGCCGCTGCTCAGCATCCTGGTCAACTGCATCTACTGGACGGAGAAGTACCCGCGCCTGGTGACCAAGGAGTACCTGAAGCAACGCACCATCCTGGAATCCACGCCGCGCCTGCAGGTGATCGGCGACATCTCCTGCGACATCGACGGCTCGATCGAGATCACCCATAAGGCCACCCAGCCCGACCACGCCTTTTACACGTATTTCGCCGCGGAAGACCGCTATGAGGACGGCGTGCAGGCGCTGGGGACGACGGTCATGGCCGTGGACAACCTGCCTTGCGAGTTCCCGCGCGAATCGTCGCTCGAGTTCTCGCGGGTGCTGCGCGATTTCGTCCCGGCGGTCGCCGCCGCCGACTTCAGCCAACCCACCGCCGGCCTGGAACTGCCCTATCCCGTCCGCAAGGCGCTGCTGCTGCATCGCGGGGAGTTCACCCCGGAATACGGCTATATGAAAAAATTCGTCCAACAGGAGGAAGGCAATGAATAAAATACTGGTGCTGGGAGCCGGGCTGGTCAGCCGGCCGGGAGTCGATTACCTGCTGCAACAGAAGGGACTTTCGGTCACCGTCGCCTCGCGCACGGTGAGCAAGGCGGAGAGGCTGGTCAAGGGAACCGCGAACGGACGCGCCGTCGCCGTCGACGTGGAGGATGGCCAGGCGCTGGCCGCCCTGATCAAGGCGCACGACATCGTCATCAGCCTGCTGCCCTGGATCCACCACGTCCGGGTGGCCGGCCTTTGCCTGGAGCACGCCAAGCACATGGTGACCACCTCCTACGTCAGCGACGGCATGCGCCAGCTGGCCCCGGCCGTCCTGGAGAAAGGCCTCACCTTCCTCAACGAGATCGGCGTCGACCCGGGAATCGACCACATGTCGGCGATGAAGATCATCCACCATGTCGAGGCCGAGGGCGGCAAGGTGCTCCATTTCCACTCCTACTGCGGCGGCCTGCCGGCGCCCGAGCACAACGACAACCCGTTCGGCTACAAGTTCTCCTGGAGCCCGCGCGGCGTGGTCCTGGCCTCGCGCAACTCGGCCCGCTACCTGGAAGACGGCAAGATCGTCGAGATCCCCGGCCAGGACCTTTTCGCCAATCCCTGGGTGGAGACGATCGAGGGGCTGGGCACCTTTGAGGTCTACCCCAACCGCGACTCGCTCCCCTACCGGGACCAGTACGGGCTGAAGGACGCGCTGACGGTCATCCGCGGCACCTACCGCAACCCGGGCTGGTGCGAGACCCTGAAAAAGATCGTCGAGCTGGGCCTGGTCGACGAAACCCCGCGCGACGGCCTGAAGGGGATCAGCTACAAGGAGATGATCGCCGGCCTGGTGGGCGCGCCCGTTGCCGGGGACCTCAGGAAAGCGGCGGCAACGAAGCTCGGCATCACGGCCGATTCCGCGATCATGAAGCGCCTCGACTGGCTCGGCCTGTTCAACGACGAGACGATCCCCGACTCGGGAAACTATCTCGACGTGCTGAGCGCCCGGCTGCAGGAAAAACTTTTTTTCAGGGAGGGCGAGAAGGACATGCTGATCCTGCGCCACCGCTTCATCGTGGAGAACCGGGACCAGAGCCGCGACCTGATCACCTCGACGCTGATCGATTTCGGCATCCCCTTCGGCGACAGCTCCATGGCGCGCACCGTCAGCCTGCCCATGGCCATCGCCACGCGCCTGATCGCGGAAGGGCGGATCGCCATGAAGGGCGTGCTCACCCCGGTGCACCCGGACATCTACGAGCCGGTGCTGGCCGAGCTGGAGACGCTGAGCATCGGTATGGTGGAGAAGAGGCTCCACCTGAAATAGGCGGCGTTGGACAAGAAGACCATCGGCATGAACGGCGAGCAGGCCGCCGCCGCCTTCCTGCGGGAAAAGGGCTACAAGATCATCCAGCCCAACTACCGCGTGGCCGGCGCCGAGGTCGACCTGGTGGCCAGCCAGGGCGACATCCTGTGCTTCGTCGAGGTCAAGACGCGCAAGACCTGCGACCGCGGCGCCCCGGAGGCGTTCGTTACCCGTCCCAAGCAGCTGAAGATCATCCGCGCCGCCAGGATATTCTCGGCGCGCAAGCCCTACCGGGATTGCCGCGTGCGCTTCGACGTGGTCTCGGTCCTGCGCGACGGCAACGACATGACCTGCGATCACTTCGAGAGCGCTTTCGAGGAGTAACCATGCCCGAACTGCGCAAAGACCCCATCACCGGCACCTGGGTGATCATTTCCGAAGAGCGCAAGAAGCGGCCCAAGTACTACCAGATCGTGGTCGACAAGGACATTTCCACCCCCGAGCACTGCCCCTTCTGCCCGGGCAACGAGGCCATGACCCCGCCCGAGACCTTTGCCCTGCGCCCCGGGAACTCGGCCGTAAATTCGCCCGGCTGGGAGCTGCGCGCGGTGCCCAACAAGTTCCCGGCCCTGCGCGTCGAGGGCGAACTGCGCAAGAGCGGCGAGGGGTTCTACGACAAGATCAGCGGCATCGGCGCCCACGAAGTGATCATCGAAACGCCGCGGCACGGGCATACCTGGTTCGACGGCGACGATACGGTCATGCGCAACACGCTGTTGGCCGCCCGCGCCCGCGTCCTGGACCTGAAGAAGGACACGCGCTTCAAGTACATCATGGTTTTCAAGAACTTCGGCCCCACCGCCGGCGCATCCCTCTCCCATTCGCACAGCCAGCTCATCGCCCTGCCGGTGGTGNNCGCTGCATCTTCTGCGACATCATCCAGTACGAGAGTGAAGCCGACCGCCGTCTCCTGACCGAGAACGAGCATTTCATCGTGCTGGCCCCCTACGCTCCGCGCTTCTCCTTCGAGCTGGCCGTCTATCCCAAGCGCCACGAGCCGGCCTTCGAGAATACTCCGGACAACGAACTGGCGAGCTTGAGTTCGATCCTGAACGAGACCCTGGGCCGGGTGGGCCGGCTGCTCAACCGCCCCGATTACAACCTGATCATCCACAACGCCCCCTGCCGGAACAGCGTCGGCGATTTCTTTCACTGGCACATCGAGTTCATGCCGGTGCTGGCGCGCGTGGCCGGCTTCGAGTGGGGCACCGGCTTCCACATCAACCCCATCTCGCCCGAGGAATCGGTCCAGGAACTGAAAGCGGTTTAGACCTTTATCCTTCGATCCGACAAAATGGATCCGGCCCCGCTCCCTTACGTGTTCTTTGGCGGCGAGATCTCCAGCCAGGAGAACCACAGCGGGTGGTGCTGCTTGTACCAGCGCAGGATCTGCAGCAGCTTGACCTGCGCCTCGGGGCGGATGACGTCGGGAGGGATGCGGTCGAAATGGACGCGGATATGGTCCTGCTGCGGGAACTCCAGCGCCTCCGAGCACAGGGTCTGCAGCTCGTTGCGGATGCGTCCCGAGTCGGAGATCTTCACCGGGCGGTGCTCGAAGTCCTCGCCGCCCATGAAGCGGCTGAGCAGCGGGTTGAAGACCAGCCAGCTCTGCTCCAGCGTCTCCCCCAGGCGCAGGGTGAAGGTGATGCGCTTGTCGCCGCGCGAGCCGGCCAGGCGCACCGTCACCCGGTAGAGCCCGCGCTGCACCTCCTCCACCCCGGGCGCCCCGGAATAGGGGTCGGGGCACATGTAGCCCGACACGGCCAGCACGTCCCATTTCTTCTCGGGGAAGAAGTCGTCGGCTTCGACCGAGGGCCGCTGCAGGGGGATGCCGGCCATGGCGGCCTCACGGATCATCTCCCGGTAGTGATCGGCGGCGGCGGCATCGACCTCGCGCCCGAGAACGTCGGCCAGGCGCGCCGGGAATCCGGCGGCGTCGGGATCGAGCTTCATCACCAGGCGCTCGCGGTCGTAGGAGACCTCGAAGGTCGAGGTGAAGGGGCAGACGTAGGCGACCAGCCCCAGCATCGGCGCCAGGCTGGCGGCCTGGATGGCCT
>DCVB01000011.1:0-4886 GCA_002327965.1 Candidatus Aminicenantes bacterium UBA2199
TCTACCAGCTGAGCTACGCCAGCATGAAAAAAAAATGAGTATAGCATTTCTATACCTGTTTTGTCAATCATTGTAGACTCTACGGACTTCGCAGGGATTTGAATTATAACCCTTTCCCGCCGCGAAAGCAATATCCCTGCCATAATTTTTTAAATTTTCTTTTTTAAGGGTATAATGACCTGCCATGGAGCGGGTGATCTTCATTTTCATTGACGGCTGCGGCGTGGGCCGGGCGCAGCCGCAGAACCCGTTTTTCCTGGCCGGAAGCCGTTTCCTGCCTTTCTGGCAGGGGAACGCGCGCCTGCCCGACGGCACGCCGGTCGCGGCCATCGACGCCACCCTGGGCATTCCCGGGGCGCCGCAGAGCGCCAGCGGCCAAACCGCCATCTTCTGCGGGGCGCGGGCAACGGAGATCGGCGGGAGCCACCGCAACGGCTATCCCGACCGCTCCCTGCGCCGCGTCATCCGCGAAAGGAACCTGCTCTCGCTGCTTTCCGCCGCCGGAGCAAAGGCAAGCTATCTGAACGCCTACCCGGCCCATGAAGAACTGTTCACCGCCCGCCATGTCCGCATCGAACCCGACGGCAGCCTGTGGTTCTCGCCGGCGTTCCCGGAGCGTTTCAAGCGCATGGTATCGGTGACCTCCTGCATGCTGCTGGCCAGCGGGCAGAGGCCGTACGGCGAAAAGGACATCCGCGCCGGCAGGGCCCTCTACCAAGACTACTCCAACCGCTCGCTGATCGAGAAGGCTCTGCCCCTGCCCGAGTTCACGCCGCAGCAGGCCGCGCGGGTCCTGCATGGCGCCTCCGGGCGCTTCGACTTCATCCTCTATGAGTATTTCCAGACCGACCTCTGCGCCCACCGCAAGCCGCTGGAGGAGTGCGTCATCCTGGTCCGCGATCTCGACGCGCTGGTCGGCACGCTGCTGGGCCTGCTCGACAAGGGGAAGGACACGTTCATCCTGACCAGCGACCACGGCAACCTGGAGGACCTCGCCCTGCGTGGCCACAGCCGCAACCCGGTGCCGCTCATCGCCTGGGGCAGGCACGGCGCCCGCCTGCGCAGGAAGATCCGCAGCATCAGCGACGTTACCCCGGCGATTCTGGAATTGTGCTGACACCGCCTTGCCAAAAATCATCATTTCGCTTGAAAAAATCATGAAATCAGCGCATATAATTAGGTAAGGACCTTTTGGGTTTTAGGTTGTTTTCTGCCAGAAATCAAATTGATCCCTCAATTTCTCAACATGCACTGGCTATCGAGCAGGAACCCCATCCAAATCCAAGGGCGTAAAAGGCGGCCATGCGTCTGAAGATGCGATAAATTATAGCCAATAAAAACAAGGAGACAGGATGCCAAGGATCGTACTGATTGAACCGCGCCCGCCCAACCTGCACATTTTCTCGCAGTTCTATTCCCCGCGCCTGGGCTGCTTCATTCTGGGCACGCTGATGCGCGAGCGCGGCTGGGAGGCCGAGGTCGTCATCGAGGAGATGGAACGCATCGATTTCGACTCCGTGAGCCGGGCCGACCTGGTCGGCATCTCCACCATCACCTCCACCGCGCCGCGGGCCTACGCCATCGCCGACCGCCTGCGCTCACTGGGAGTGAAGGTCATCCTGGGCGGCCCGCACGTGACCTTCCTGACCGACGAGGCCATGGCCCACGCCGATTTCGTCATCCGCGGCGAGGGAGAGAAAGCCCTGGCGGCATTCGCCGAGGCCTGGGAGAAAGGCGGCAGCCTGGAAGGCGTACCCAACCTCTCCTACTGGCAGGACGGCTCCGTGCGCCACAATCCCATGCAGGCGCACGTGGAAGACCTCGATTCCATTCCCCTTCCCGATTTTGGCCTTTCCAGGGCCTTCGGTTGCCTGAGCGCGGGCAAGACCGTCATTCCCGTGCAGACCTCCCGCGGCTGCCCTTTCGCCTGCTCGTTCTGCTCGGTGACCGGGATGTTCGGCCGCAAGTACCGTTTCCGCTCCACGGCCAGCGTCATCAACGAACTCAGGCGCTACGACCCCCGGCGGCATTTCATCTTTTTTTACGACGACAATTTCACGGCCGACGCCGGGCGCAGCAAGCAGCTGCTGCGGGCCATGATCGCGGCCGGATTCCGGTTCCAGTGGTCGGCCCAGGTGCGCGCCGACGTGACCCGGGACGCGGAAATGGTCCGGCTGATGAAAAAATCGGGCTGCCGGATCGTGTTCATCGGCTTTGAATCGGTCAACCCGCAGAGCCTCAAGGCCATGAAAAAGGGGCAGACCGTGGCCGAGATCGCCCGCGCCGTGAAGGTCCTGCGCCGGCGGCGCATCCGCATCCACGGCATGTTCGTTTACGGTTTCGACGAGGACGACTGGCGGACGGTGCGCCGCACGGTGCGCTTCGCAAAGAGGGCCAGGCTGACATCCAGCCAGTTCATGATCCTGACCCCCCTGCCCGGTTCTGAGTTCTACGACAGGGTTTGCGCCCAGGACCGCATCCGCTTCCGCGACTGGAACCTCTACGACGCCCACCACGTGGTTTTCGAGCCGACCCGGCTGGAGCCGCTCGACCTGCAGCGCGCCCAGATCTACAGCCACAGGAAATTCTATTCCCTGGCCACGTCCCTGCGCAAGCTGATCAATTTCAAGTGGGTGGATCTGGCCATCGCCCACTACGCTCGCAAATTGAACCGCCGGTGGCTGAAGATCAACCGCACCTACCTGACCGTCCTCTCCCTGCTGCGGCCGAAAAGAAAGCACCAGCACGTCACCGTTGACTACCGCGAGGAAGCGGTCCTGGACCAGGTCTCCTGAGCGGGCTCCCTGCCTGGCCGCGCGGCTACGCGGGCAGGATCTCGTCCGGATTGACCGGCGATATCTTTTTTCTGCGTCCGTAGAAGAGATCGTCGAAGAACAGGGCCAGGCGCTGGTTGAGGGGGTTCCGCGAAATATAGAAGCGCACCAGCCGGTGCAGCAGTGTGTCGGGCTTGGTGTAGGGGCAGGCGCGGATGCAAACGGCGCAGTCGCTTCCGATCCGCTTCCAGAACTCGAAGCATTTTTCCTGCTTGATCGACCAGTGGCGGAAACCCCGCACAACAGGCTCCTCCCCGGCGGGGATGGCCCGGGTCGGGCAGTTATCGGCGCATTTCCTGCAGATGCGGCAGAAGGAAGCGGCATAAAAGTCCCTGCCGCGGCTGGGTGGAAGCTCGAGTTCGCTGGTGACCACCGCCAGGCGCACGCAGGGGCCGTGGACGGGATGGATCAGCAATCCCAGACGCCCCAGTTCGCCCAAGCCGGCATCGATGGCCAGCGGCACGCAGAGGACCTGGTAGTTGCCGTCGGTATGGGCCCGGGCCGGGTATCCCAGTCCGCGGATATACTCGGCGACGAGCATGGCGATCTTGGCGGCCTCGACATACTGCCGCGACGATTCCAGGACGGCGACCAGGGAAGGAGCCCGGGCGATCATCTTCCAGTCCATGCGCACGACCACGACGACGGCCGATCCCCGCCCCGCCGCGATCGGCTCTCCCCAGCCCTCGGCGCGGCGGCCGCTGTGGCTGTAGAAATGATGCGGCCGCAACGGAGCGATCCCGACATCGACGGCTCCGTAGAAGCGCGCCAGCCTCAAGACCGCGGCAGCGATCTCCGCTGCCGTGGCGGCGGAGCGTTCGGGATTCACGTCGCCGCCCGCTGCAGCCCGCGTCCTGTCCAGCAAGGAAAAGGCTGCGGCGAAAACCGGAGAATACACCGGGTCATGATACACCATGCCCGGCGCAGCCAACTCCGGCCGCAGGTGGATCTTTTCGTCCAGGGGGCGAAATTGAGGATGCTCCCCATAATAGGAACCGGCCAGTCCGGGGTGGAATTTCAACTGGTCGCGGGAAAACATGTGATCGCGCTCGTCGAAGCGCTCAATGGTTTCAGGGGCGGGAGGAAGCGGTTGGGACGGGAAATGCTTCAGGAGCGACAGGCCGATGAAGACGGCCAGCAGAACGAGCAGAGCAAGGTTCGCACTCAATGCCGTGGCCGCATGCCGCGACAGCAGAAGCGTGACCCAGAAAAAAATGTTCGCCGCCATGAAGAGCAGCGACAGCCAGACGGCCCGCCATTCGCCCTCACGCCAGGAAGTGACCGCCAATAGAAGCAGGAGTCCCGAGCCGGCCAGCAAGGCAAGACCATCGATCCAACCTAGCCAATCCATGAAAACCTCATTCCCCGCGCCGGAGCGGGGCAGGGGGAAGAACCGCTGGCGGGCGCCGGCTACTCCGGCTTTTGCGCGCCGGCCTTTCCGGGAGCCCCGAACAGTTTCAGCGCATCCTGGAGCGGGTAGCGGTTGGCGAACATGGAGACTTGGGTAATGAGCTTGCCCTGCTTGGGCAGGCCCATCACCTCGCGCAGCACGTTGGCCGGGGAATCGGGATTGAAGTCGGCCGTTTCGCTGTAGCGGGCATTGAGGAAGCTCTCCAGGTAGGTTTTATGAAGCGGCAGCTTGAAGCCAAGCTTGTCGGAATTGCCCTTGCAGCTGGCCAGCCCCAGGTCGGCATTCATGTCGCCGATCTGGACACGTTCCATCATGCCGGCGGCCGAGCGGCCCGGCTCGACGTACAGCAGCGGCGCCTGCTTGTTCAGGAAAAGGACATTGCCGTCGATCTTCACCCAGTCGTTGGGATTGCCGCGCGTGTGGTCGATGCCGGCCAGCACGTTGCAGCCGATCAGGTTGTCGCGGATGTCGTAGGAGACCAAGGTCATGATGCGGATACCGCAGCCCATGTCGGCGAAATCCTTCAGCCGGCTCCAGGTGAACACGATCGTGTTGTTGGCGATCTCCACGTGCCCGCTCTTCTCCAGCGGCCCGCGGGGGCCTTTTTTGCCGCCAATGCCGAACACTTCGATGGCCGCCAT
>DCVB01000011.1:4934-14647 GCA_002327965.1 Candidatus Aminicenantes bacterium UBA2199
CGTCCAGGACGAAAGCGGAGCCGGCAGGGACGTTCAGGACGCTGAGCAGCGGCCGGCGCCCGCTGGCCCCCGAGCCGCGGTCCGGGACGATGGTCGTCGGGAATTTCTCGACGTCGCGGGCGGAAAAATCGGGGGCGAAGCCGCCGAGCAGCTCGACCGGCTGCGGCACATCCAGGTAGCCCTTGCCGCGCAGACCGAAGTAATTGCCCTGCGCCACCAGGATGCGATCGCCGGGCCGGGCGGCCTTCAGCGCCGCCTCGATGTTCTTGAATGGGGCCGCCTTCGTGCCGGGGTTCTGGTTGTCGCCCCGGTCGCTGGCGACGTAAAGGTCGGCGGCGCAGGCCGCGGCTGCGGCCAGCATGAAGATCAGCGCGATGACGGGACGTTTCCTCTTTGTGATCATGTCAACTCCTTGCAGCGGTTCCGGCGGGGCCATTGCCTGGGGCAGGTCCTCACCGGAGGCCATTGTTGCGGGTTTTCCCGCCCGTGTCAATAGCGGCGGCTACTTGACCTGCAGGTTCTTGAACAGGGCGATCAGCTGGGCGCGGTTCTTGACCTTCAGTTTCTGGAAAATGCGGTTGACGTGGCTCTTTACCGTGCTCACGGAGATGAACAGGGCATCCTCGATCTCGCGGTTGCTCTTGCCGCGCAGCAGCAGGTGGACGATCTCGCGCTCGCGGGCCGAGATGCCGAACTTGTCGAAGTAGTTGTCCATGGCCATCTCGGTGCGGATGCGCGCCGCCAGTAGCCGGGCGCGCGCGCGGTACAGTTGCACGAGAACAACGGCAACGGCCAGCAGGGACAGCACCCGGAACCACCACGTGCGCCACCACGGCGGCCGGATGCGGATGGCCAGCGAAATGCCCTCCTGGTTCCACAGCCCCTCGTTGTTCGAGCCCCGCACCCGCAGCCGGTAGCGGCCGGGCCTGAGGTTATCCAGGTTGACGCTGTGCTCGAAACCTAGGTCGTGCCAGGAATCGTCGCGGCCGTCGAGGCGGAAGGCGTACTGGTTCTTGTCGGGCCTCACGTAGCTCAGGGCGGCGAAGGAGAAGCCCAGGCTGTTCTGCCGGTGGGAAAGGACCAGGTCGGGAGCCAGGACGATGGAGCGCGGCAGCGGCGAGTCGCCGCCGACGGCCACCGGCCGCCGCCAGACCAGGAAGTCGGTGAAGGCCAGGGGCGGCACGGTGCGGTTGCTCCGCGCCAGCCAGGGCTTGAAGGAAAGCATCCCCTGCAAGCCGCCGAAAAAGATTTCGCCGTTCTTCAGGCGCAGGTAACTGCCGTAGGTCAGGGCGAAGGCCGGCACCCGGTCGCGGCTGTCGTAAACGGTGAATGTCCCTGACTTCATATCGAAGCGCGAGAGGCCGGCGGCGCTGCTGATCCAGAGGTTCTCCCCGTCGTCCCCGGCGATGCCCAGGATGAAGTTGCGCAGGGTGGAGCCGGGGGCGCTGAAGTGCTGGAAACGGACCCCGGCCTGGGAGCGTTCCATCAGGTTGAGGCCGTTGGAGGTCCCGATCCAGATGCGGCCCTGCAGGTCCTGGTGCAGGATCATGATGTAATTCTGCGTCTCTTTGCTCGGGTCGGGGGAATCGAGATATAAGCGGACGAAGCGGTCGCGATCGCGGTCGTACAGGTTGAGTCCGTTCTCGGTCCCGATCCAGACGTTCCCCTCACGGTCCTCCATGACGGGATTGACATGGCTGGCGCTGAGGCTGCCGGGATCGTCCGCGTCGTGCAGGTAGCGCTTGAAGGCCCGGTCCCGGGAGTCCCAGCGCAGCAGGCAGAAGTCGGAGGCGATCCAGACATCGCCCCGCGAGTCATCGCGGATCATGGCCACGGCGGTGAAGCCCAGGGTGGCGGGGTCATCAGCCCTGGCGGCGAATACTTCCTCCTCCCCGCTGCGGGGGTCGAAGCGGACCAGGCCGCCGACGGTGGACGCCCAGACCTCGCCGCGGCGGGTCTGGAGGATGCGGTACACGCGGTTGAATCCCGCCATGTCCGGCCGGCCGGCCGCCAGGGGGAAGCGTTCGTAGACGCCCGATTCATGGACGTAGCGGAACGCTCCGGCCGACGTCGCCAGCCAGATCCGCCCCGGGTCGCCCTCGCTCATGCCATAGACACGGTTGGCGGCCACGGGGTCGACGCCGATGCCTCGGTTCAGGTGGCGGCGGAAAAAATCGGGCTGCGGCAGGCACTTGAAGAGGCCGCGGTTGCCGACGCTGACCCAGCACATCCCGGAGCGGTCGTGGAACACCGAGTAGATCGCCTCGTCGCGCGGGTCGCCGCGCTCCCCGAACTGGTCCTGCAGCACGATCCGCCGCCATGCGCCCCGGGCGTGATCGAACCAGTGGAGCCCGTTCTGTGTTCCCAGCAGCAGCGCGCCGAAGTCGTCGGGATAATCGGTGATAAAATGGATCGTGTTGTTGCGTGGATCGGCAAGATGCACATCGGGTAGCGAGTAGCGCTGCCAGGAGTTGCGGTCGGGATCGAAACGGCTGAGCGAGTTGCCGGCGTTGCCCAGCCAGAGGATACCGGGGTTCCGCGGCGACTCGAAGATCTCGAACACGCGATCATCAGCGAGGGAGTTCTCGTTTCCGGGGTCGTGGCGGAAGCTTTCGAAACTCCCGCTCGCGGGCAGGAAGCGCTGGAGGCCGCCGGAGGTGGCCACCCAGACCCGCCGGAGCGAATCCTCGTACACCATGTTCACCTGGTCGCTGGCCAGCGATCCCGGTCGCGAGGGATCGGCCCGGAAGCTCCGGCACTCGCCCGTCTTCGTGTCAAAGAGGCCCAGGCCCTTGCCCGTCGACACCCAGAGCAGGCCCAGGCGGGATTTGGACGAGCAGAGATGGTTGATGCCGTCGTCGGGGATCGAGCGCGGGTCGTGGGGATCGTGGCGGTAGGCGGTGAAGCTTTCGCTGGCGATCTCCATGCGGTTCAATCCGCCGACCGTGCCCAGCCAGAGATCGCCGCCCGGGTCCTGGGCGATGGACAGGACGTAATCGCTGCTCAGCGGCCGGGGCAGTGTGTTGGCCCGGCGGAAAACCCGAAAATGAATGCCGTCGTGGCGCGTGACCCCGAGGCTGCCGCCGAGCCAGATGAATCCGCTGCGGTCCTGAAACACGCTGTAGATCACGTCGTTGAACAGCCCGGCGTCGGCGATGACGCGCTCGGCGGGGATGACCAGTTCCTGCGGCCTGAGCGCCAGCGGGCAGACCAGGAGAACGAGCCAGGCCAGGAGGCGTCGCCGGCCGCCCGGCATGGAGCTTCGTTTGCGCATCAGGGTGGCGTGGAATGTCATGAATTCAGGTTTCCAAAGGCGATTGTAAGCAGGCGCGACCGCGGAGTCAACCGTGTCAGGGGCAGTGTCAGCAAGAATTGAAAGAAATCGGTTTACGGTTTACGGTAAAAGGTTGACGGGAAGAGAAAAGATAATCGGAAGACTCAAATTCCAAATCCCAAGCACCAAATCCCAAACAAATTCCAAACTCCAATTTCCAATTTCCAAAACGAAGGCCCTTTCAGCTCCTTTTCTCCATGAAGTGTCTTTTCTTACTTTAAACTTTTGCTTTGGAATATCATTTTTTTACGTCGAACATCGAACGTTGAACGTCGAAATGTGTCTTGACTTTTGCCTTTGTCTTGCCTTGCGCCGATTTCCATTCATCCTTTTGATTATCTTGCTGACGTCTGACGTCTGACGTCTGACGTCTGAAGTCTACTGAACCCGAATTCCCTTTGCAATCAAAAAGCAATATAATGACCATCAGAAATCATCCAAACAGGAAGGCATCCATGGGCAAACTGGTCCGTTTCGGGGTTTCGCTTGACGAGAAGCTGCTGGGGAAATTCGACCCGTTCATCGCCCGGCTGGGGTACCGGAGCCGCTCGGAGGCCATCCGCGACCTGATCCGCGAGCGGCTGGTTGCCGAGGAATGGCAGGACGACAGCGGGCCGGCCATGGGCGTTCTCAGCCTGGTCTACAGCCACGAGGTGCGCGACCTGTCCAAGAAACTGACCGATATCCAGCACCACCACCTGGGGGTCATCCTCTCCACCACCCACATCCACATGGACGAGCACAACTGCCTGGAGGTCGTCATCCTGAAGGGAGCCGCCAGCGAAATCCAGGAAGTCGCCGGCCAGCTGCTGAGCGCCAAGGGGGTCAAGCACGGCAAGCTGATCACGACCACCACCGGCCGCCACCTCGAGTGACCGCCGGGAAACTCCGGCCATTTGCGCAATTCAAACCCGACAGATCAAGCGCTCAGTCCAGCAGCTGCTCGTAGGTCGGCAGGCCGGTCGTTTTGGCGGCGATCTCGGTAAGCGGGACGATATCCTCGCGGCCGATGTGGCGCAGGGCGAATTTCCGGTTCAGGGCCATGAGCTGCTGGAGGCCGACCGCGACCCGGTCCAGGTAGGAATAGAGGCCGATCGCCCCGGTGGGGATGGATGCGGTTTCGTCGCCGTATTCCGCCTTCAGCAGGCGGTAGCCGGCGAAAACCTCCTCGACGGTGGCGCCGAAGCGGGCGGTTTCCTTCGGCGGCTTGCCGCTGCGGATCGCCTCGCCCACTTGCTTCCCCACCGAAGCGGCGGCCATCGCCGCCCGGCCGATGGCGATCAGGCGGACATGCGGCGCTCCCAGCGCCAGCCCCTTGAACACCTGGTCCTCGCTGGCGAAGCCGCCGGCCATGGCCACCGGCGGCAGCGGTTTCCCCGCCCGGGCGAATTCATCCAGGATGCGGTGCGCGACCGCCTCCAGCGTCACCGTCGGCATGCCCCACTCGTTCATCATCTTGGCCGGGCTGTGCCCGGTCCCGCCCCCGGCGCCGTCCAGGGTCACCAGGTCGATCCGGGCCTCCGAGGCGATTTCCAGGATCAGGCGGATGTCGCAAGGAGCGAACGGGCCGGTCTTGAAGCAGACCCGCTCGGCGCCCAGTTGCCGCAGTTCGCCGACTCGTTTCACGAGCTCCTCCGGGCGCCACATCGGCAGCTTGCCGATCTTCTCGAACAGCGGCCCGATGCCGGCGGCGTGGGCCGCGGCAACGGCGGGATCGTCCGGATCGGGCCGGACGATGTAGCCGAGCGCCTTGAAGCGCCGCGCATCCTCGATCTTCGCCACCTGGCCCATGCCCTGGATGCCCTTGGCCGCCTGGCCGAATTTCAGCTCCACCGATCTGACCCCCAGCTGGCCGATGGCGAACTCCGGCACGCCGTGGTACTCGTCATCGAAATTCGCCTGCAGCACGATGTCTCCCCGGCCGCGCTGATAACGCCGGAAGGCGGAGACCATCTCGGCCAGCAGCGGCGATTCGGAGACCCGATGGCCATTGACGACCAGCCCCGGGTCCTTGGCGATCACGTCCTCGCCGATGACGACGGGGACTCCGTACAGCGCGGCGCCGGCGAAGTACTCCCGCCAGGCCAGCTTGGCCATGGCCGGCAGGATGAACGGGGCGCGGATGGGGACGGCGCGCGCGGCGCCGAAGGTCGAGGCGATGTCGGCGTTGGCAAAGCAAGCCTGGACCGGGTCTTCCGGCAGCCCGACGGCGCCGAAAACCCGGCCGTTGATATTGAAATGGGAGAAATCAACCGGATAGCGCTTTTCCGAGGCGAACTGGTTGCGGTCGGCGGCATAAGGCAGGATGGCCTCGGGGCCGCGCAGCGCCGACAGGCCGATCTCGCAGGGGCCAAGGCAGTCGGCGGTGCAGGCGGAGCACATGCCGGAGACATCGGCAACGGAGTTCGGGGTGCGCAGCCGCGTGTTCGTGACCGGGCTGGCAAGGAAGGGGCTGAAGCTCATCGAAGCACCTCCATAAAGGCATTCTTGAATCGAAATCCGATTATACGCAATTCCAGCTCAATAGGAAACTGAATGAACTACCAGTGTCAGTGACAGTGTCAGTGTCAGCAAGAGGCAATACAAAGACAAGTGTTCGTGTTAGTGATAGTGATAGTGTTAGCAGGAGATCAGAGAATTCAATGTCAGTAATTGAAACCGGTTTACGGTGGACGGTTTACGGTTTACGGAAAGAGAAGAAGCCATAGGAAGACTCAAATCCCAAATCCCAAGCACCAAATTCCAAACAAATTCCAAACTCCAAATTCCAATTTCCAAAACGAAAGCCAAGGCAAGTGTCAGTGTCAGTGTCAGCATGAAATGAAAGGAATCGGTTTACGGTTTACGGTAGAAGGTTGACGGGAAGAGAGGAATTTCACCTTCAACCTTACGCATTGAACCTTGCGCCAAGTTCTTTTCTTTCATGTCACGCGTTACGCGTCACGAAGATCGTTGCTTTGCTGTTCTGACCTCTGTCTTCTGACCTCTCGCCCCTAGCCCCTCGCCTCTCGCCCCCTCGCCTACTTGTCACGCGAGTGTCTAATCTCCATGAAGTAATTTTTCTTACTTTAAACTTTTTACTTTAAACTTTAAACTTTTACATTGGAAAGTCATCTTCACTTTTGCCTTTTTACTTTTGCCTTTTGCCTTATCTTCCTACTATCTACTGACTACTGGCTACTTCTTTTTCTTTTTAACGTCGAACGTCGAACTTCGAACATCGAACTTCGGCTTAACTTTTCCCTCCTATTTCTTAAGCCACTGGTCGAGCCAGCCGATGACCGTATCGTGCCAGAGGATGGAATTGTGGGGCTTGAGCACCCAGTGGTTCTCGTCGGGGAAATAGAGGAACCTGCTGGGAATGCCGCGGCGCTGGAGCGCGGTGAACGCGGACATCCCCTGCGTCTCCACCACGCGGAAGTCGAGGGCACCGTGGACGACGAGCATGGGCGTCTTCCAGTTCTTGACCAGGTTGACCGGGTTGTGCTTCTCGTACCCCTCCGGGTTGTCCCAGGGAGTCCCCAGGTGGTCCCATTCCGGGAACCAGAGCTCCTCGGTGTCGAAATACGCCAGGCGCTCGTCGAGGTTGCCGTCGTGGCACACCAGGCAGCGGAAACCGTCGGGCCAGGCGCCGGCGATCCAGTTGATCATGAAGCCGCCGTACGAGGCGCCCAGGGCGCCGACCCGTTCGCCGTCCAGCCAGGGATAGCGCGCCAGCGCCGCCGACAGCCCTTTCTGCAGGTCCACGAGCGGCTTGCCGCCCCAGTCGCCGCGGATCGAGTCGGTGAAGGCCTGGCCGTAGCCGGTCGAGCCGTGGAAATCGACCATGACCACGGCGTAGCCGGCGCCGGCATAGGCCTGCGGGTTCCAGCGGTAGTGGAAATGGTTGCCGAACGAGCCCTGCGGGCCGCCGTGGATGAGGAAGGCGACGGGATATTTCCTGCCGGCGTCGAAGCCGACGGGCTTGACGACATAACCGTAAACGGTCTCGTCGTTCCAGCCCCGGAAATTGAATTGCTCGGCCGCGCCCATGCGCGCGGCCGCGACCCGGCCGGCGTTGATGCGCGTCAGCGGGCGCAAGTCGCCACCGTTGGCGCGGATCGACCACAGCTCGACCGGCGAATTCAGGTGGTCCAGGCCGAAGACAACGCGGCCGCCGGCCGCCGGCGCCGGCGAGGAGACGCTGCCGTCCCTGACCAGCGTACTGACATCACCGGTCCGGGCATCGATCGCGAACAGCGAATGCTGGCCGACGTTCTCCGCCGTTGCGTAAAGCGTCCTGCCGTTCGGCGACCAGCACAGCACCGAGGGCGAGCGGTCCCAGCCGGGCGCCAGCTCCCGCTCGCCGCCGTCCGGCCAGGAGCGGATCATGATGCGGTAGCGGTCGGCTTCGTAGCCCGGCCGTTCCATGGCCAGGTAGGCCAGGATGCGTCCGTCAGGCGAAAAGCAGGGCTGGGTGTCGGCTGCCTGGTTCGCGGCCGTCAGGTTGCGGGGCGCGGCCGTGCCGTCGAGGGCGACATGATAGAGGTCGAGGTTGGTCGACCAGGCCTCCTCGCGGCCGGCATCGCGGGCGGCGAAAACCAGCCCCTTGCCGTCGGCCGTGAAGGCGAACTCCTCGGCGCCGCCAAAGGGCTTCGACGGGGCGTCGGCGTCCATGCCGGGCATGAGGTCGCGCGCCTCCCCGCCGCTTGCGGGCATGACGAAGACGTGTGAGCGCCGCCCGTCCTTCCAGCTGTCCCAGTGGCGGATGAAGAGCCGGTCATAGATGCGTCCCGAGGCTTTGGCGGCCGCGGCCTCGTCCAGTTTCTTTTTCGTGCCAACGGGATCGAGCCCGGGAAAGACCTCCATGCTGAAGGCCAGGTTCCTGCCGTCGGGCGAGACGACCAGGTTCCCCACATCCAGGGGCAGCCCACTCAGCGACTCGGCTTCGCCGCCGTCGCGGCGGATGCGCCATATCTGGCTGGAGCCGGAGCGGGTGGAGAGGAAATAGATCGTCTTCCCGTCGGGCGACCAGCAAGGGTTGAAATCGGCGGCCGGGTGGCTGGTCAGGCGGCGCAGAGTCCTGCCTTCGCAGTCGGTGCACCACAGGTCGCTGCGGCCGCGGTTCGCTTCCAGGTCGGTCGTCCTCAGGGTGAAGACGATCCAGTGCCCGTCGGGCGAAACAGCGGGCTCGGAGATGCGCTCCATGGCCAGCATGTCATGGACGGAGAAAGGGTGGGACTCGTCGGCGGCCCGGGCCGGCATGACGGCGCAAACGGCCAGGAACAATAGCAAGGCGATCATTTTCTTCATGGTTTCCTCCTGATCGGTCAGCAAGGTGAATATTATGCCGGGCGGCCCTTTTTGTCAATTTCCGGCGCTTCCCCCTCTCAGCGGCAGGCGGGGAAATGGCACGGAAACCGTAAAACCGCCTTTCGGCGCGGCGGAATGGTGTATAATAATGGATAATGAAGAAAAAGGACGGCAAGCAACGACCGGTGCTCCTGGCCCCGACCGATGCCATACTGGAAAGCATCTCCGACGGCGTCTTCACCGTCGACGGCGACTGGCGCATCACCTCGTTCAACCGCGCCGCCGAGGAGATCACCGGCGTGCCGCGCCGCGAAGCGATCGGGCGCCGCTGCGCCGACGTCTTCCGTTCCAGCATGTGCGAGGCGGAGTGCCCCCTGCGCCGGACCATCAGGAACCGCAAGCCGCTGATCGGCAGGACCGGCTTCATCATCAACGCCCGCGGCGAGCGCATCCCGATCAGCGTCTCGACCGCCGTGCTGCGCGACGAGTCGGGACGCCTGGTCGGCGGCGCCGAGACATTCCGCGACCTCTCAGAGCTGGAGGCCCTGCGCGGCGAGCTGGAGGGGAAGTTCCGCGTCGGAGACCTGGCCTCGCGCAGCCCCCTGATGCAGCGGGTCTTCGAGGTGCTGCCCGCCGTCGCCGCCAGCCCCAGCACCGTCCTGGTGCTGGGCGAGACCGGCACCGGCAAGGAGCTGGTGGCCCGGACCCTCCACGCCCTCAGTTCGCGCAACCGCGGCCCGTTCGTCGCGGTCAACTGCGGCGCCCTGCCCGAAACCCTGCTGGAGTCGGAATTGTTCGGCTACAAGGCCGGTGCCTTCACCGGCGCCCAGCGCGACAAGCCCGGGCGCTTCGCCATGGCGCGCGGCGGCACGCTCTTCCTCGACGAGATCGCCGAGATCAGCCCGGCGCTGCAGGTGAAGCTGCTGCGCGTGCTGCAGGAGCGTTCTTACGAGCCGCTGGGGGCGACCCGCTCCGAAACCGCCGATGCGCGGATCATCGTCGCCACCAACCGCGACCTGGCCGAACGCACGCGCACGGGCGCCTTCCGCGAGGACCTCTACTACCGGGTGAACGTCGTGCGCGTCGA
>DCVB01000011.1:14708-15358 GCA_002327965.1 Candidatus Aminicenantes bacterium UBA2199
GGCCGGGGAACATCCGCGAGCTGGAGAACGTCATCGAGCGCGCATTCATCCTCTGCAACGCCGGCGAGATCGGCAGCGAGCACCTGCCTGCGGAATTGACGGCCTTGAGTGCCGTTCCCGGGAGCGGCTCCGGCATGCGCTCCGCCCGCGATATCCTCGACGCCCAGGTTATCCAGGCGGCCCTGGAACGCCACCGCGGAAACCGCGCCGCCGCCGCCAGGGAGCTGGGCATCCATAAAACCACCCTTTTCCGCAGGATCAGGAAAATGGGGCTGGCCCTTCCCGACCACCGGTCACGACAAAATAGAAAGTAGCGTTTCTGCATCTTTCGTCTGACATACAGTAGCAATAATGCTACTGTTTGAAGTTGAGCCTCCTCCTGGCTCCTTGGCGATTATCCATGCCTGACTGTCATCTTCCGCCTTTTTCCCAAACTTGACATTCCTGGCATCATAATTGCTTCATTATCAGTGTAAGGAGCAACAATGCCTAAGGTAAAAGCGGCATTTTCCTGTTGGGGCGAGCGGATCGCGCCGGTCTTCGACGCGACCCGCCAGGTCCAGATCGTCGAGGCCGGCTCGGGCCGCATCATCGGCGAAAAAAGGGAAGCACTGGCACTCGACCTGCCGCTGCAGAAAGCCATGCGCCTG
>DCVB01000010.1:0-162 GCA_002327965.1 Candidatus Aminicenantes bacterium UBA2199
GAATTCCTCGCCGGGCTGCAGGCCAAGGTCAAGAAGGTCAGTTTCAGTTAGCAGGAGGCAATTCCCGGGCTGAGTGGTAGTGATAGTGGTAGTGGTTGCAGGAGGCAATACAAAGATAAGTGTCAGTGTTAGTGTTGGTGTTAGCAGGAGGCAATTCCCGGG
>DCVB01000010.1:280-3130 GCA_002327965.1 Candidatus Aminicenantes bacterium UBA2199
CAAATCACAAATTCCAAATCCCAAATAAATTCCAAATTCAAATTTCAAATGACCAAAACAAAGAGAATTCCATGCAAAGGGGCTTTCGTTTTGGAAATTGGAATTTGGAATTTGGTATTTGTTTGGAATTTGGTGCTTGAGATTTGGAATTTAAGTCCTATGAATACTCTTCTTCCACCAAACGCCTTACGCCCTGCACCTTGCGCCGAGTTCCGTTCTTCCTCGTTACGCGTCACGATGGTTCGTGCCCTCGCCTTTGAGATCGGCCAGGATCTGCCGGCAGATGATCTCCGCCGGCCGTTCGTCCTGGCGCAGGCTTTCGGCGATGCGTTGGAACTCGCCGCGCATGTCCGCGCGCAACAGCGGGTCGTCCAAAATCCTCGCGGTCTCCGCGGCGATGCGCCCGGACCGGCACTCGCCCTGGATCAGCTCGGCCGCCACCCGGCGCCCGGCCAGGATGTTGACGATGGAATAGAGCCGGATGCGCATGAAGCGCCGGCCCAGGAGATAGGTCAGGCGGTTGATCCGGTAGACGGCGACGAAGGGGACGCCCAGCAGGGCCGCCTCCAGGTTGGAGGTGCCGCAGGTGGTGATGACCGCGTCGGCGGCGTTGAGCAGGTCATAGCCCTGCTCCTGGCCGACGATGCGGATCTCCGGGTCAACGGCGGCGGCAGCGAGCCGCCCGGGGTGGATGTTCTGGGCCCGCTGCAGGATGACCCGCAGGGAATGGTCCCGGCGCAGGAGGCGCACGGCGGCGAGGATCTCCGGCAGCAGCAACCGCACTTCCGATTCGCGGCTGCCGGGCAGCAAAGCCAGCAGGGTTTCGCCGGCGCCCACGCCGTGGCGGCGGCGGAATTCGTCCCGCTCCACGCCCACGCGCACCTCGCTCAGCAGCGGGTGGCCGGTATAGGTGAAGGTCACCCCCTCTTTTTCGTAAATGGGCTTCTCGAAGGGGAAGATGACGAACAGCCGCGTCACCCAGCGGCGGATCTGCTCCACCCGGCCGTAGCGCCAGGCCCAGACCGTGGGGCTGATATAGTAATACACCGGGATGCCGGCGCGGCGCAGCCGCCGGGCCAGGCGCAGATTGAAGTCGGGATAATCGATGAGCAGCGCGGCGTCGGCCTGCCGCGCCAGCGCCTGGCGCAGGACGCGATTCATGATGCCATGGATGCGCCAGAGGTGGGCGACGACCTCGATGATGCCCACCACCGCCAGCGAGCGGTTGTGCACCACGTTCTCGAAGCCAACGGCCTCGAGGCGGTCGCCGCCGACGCCCCAGAAATGGAACTCGCCGCCGCGGGCGGCGAACTCCCTCACCACCTGCACGGCGTAGGTCTCGGCCGAATTCTCGGCCGCCACCAGCAGGATGCTCCTCAAGGCGCCACGCCCTCGTAGTGCAGCTCGGGCATCTTCTCGTTCTCCTTCTCCCCGAGGTAGAAGGCCCACTCGTTGTACTTCTTCTTGCCGCGGTACTCGCGGAACGCCGTCTCCGGCGAGGTGGAGCAGACGCCGACCAGCACGGCGCGGCTGAAGTAGGCCTTGGCCATGCCGGGCGGCACGACCAGGAATTTGGCCTCGCCGCCGCTGCTGTCCTGGAAAACCATGTCCCAGGCGCCGTCGGCGCTCATCGGGTCGGGGTAGAGCTGGCGCAGGAACTTCTCCAGGTGCAGGATCTCGAAGTTCTGCGGGTAGAGGTTGTTGTGGCTCTGGACGTAGAGGCCGATGGCGTTGACGTACTGCCGGGCGCGGAAGATCAGCTCGGCCTCGGCCTCGCGCTGGGCCTCGGTCCGCCAGAGCGGCACGGCCATGAGCATCAGCACCGCCAGCACCGCCACGGCGATCATCAGCAGGATCATCACGTAGCCCCCGTCACCGGGGCGCCGGCCGGCGTCCGGCGCCGTCAGCTCACCAGTCGGCATAGGGGGTACCGTCCAGCGCGACGGCCTGGGAAAGGCTCTTGACGTCGACGACGCCCTGGGCCAGCTCGGGATCGAATTCCTCGCCCTCCAGCGGCTCGCCCATGACCAGCTGCCACTCGTTCTTCTTGAAGATCGGGTCGAACGGGACCTCGCGCAGGTAGCGCGCCGCCACCAGGTCTTCCAGGCTGGCAGGGTATTTTTTCTTGTCGAAGCTGTACTTGCTGATGGCGTCGCGGATCTGGAAAAGGTTCTCCTTCAGGACCGCCTCGCGGGCGCGGATCACCGAGTACTTGTACTGCGGCACCATGATGGCCACCAGGACGCCGATCAGGGTGACCACGATCAGGATCTCGACCAGGGTGAAGCCTTTTTTCGCCATGTCCCGATTATACCAAAAATTCAACTCGGATTGTATTGACTTTTGCAATGCGTTGTTCTATTAGTTAAAATTCAATGCCTGTCAGGAGTAGGGCCGAACCAGGGGCCCATGATCCCGGCAGCGGCGGAAATCGTTCCGGCGGATGAAATGACGGATAGATACAAGGAGGAATCATGAGGGGAAAGAAAGGATCATGGATGCTGGCGCTGGTTCTGTTTTTCGGCCTGGCTCTCAGTCCCGTTTTGGTTGCCGGCGGCGGTGACAATGCCGGCGCCGGGCCCAGGGCCCGGGCCACGATGGAGAAGCTCGGCCCGAACCTGGCCATGCTGGCCGACGCCTACAAGCTGCTGGGCATCCGCAGGACCGGCGAACGGAAGCTCTCGGCCATGGATTTGAATTCCATGATGAAGAAGGTCTTGCCCGAGATGCGCGGGGCGCTGCTGGCCTACTACAAGATGACCGCCGCCCATGAGGTCAATCTCAATCCGGTCAACCGCGAGGGCAGTACGATCTCGCTCACCGGGGTGAAGAACAAGCGCCGGCAGCCGG
>DCVB01000016.1 GCA_002327965.1 Candidatus Aminicenantes bacterium UBA2199
CATCCAGGCCCGCGAGCATGAAAAACGCTTTTATCTCGTTTTCATCCCGCGGCCAATATTCAAAGCGATGACCCAAAAAATAGCGCATATTCAGCGATCTCACGCCGGCTTCTATCGCTTCCCTGTAATGAGCAGGACCGTGTGTTGACAGCGCGATCCTGCCACCCGGGCGAAGTATCCTTGCCAGCTCCGCAATGGCTAACAATTGGTTTGGGACCATTCCCATGACCATATTGGCGAATACGACATCACAGGTGGCGTCAGGGAAAGGTAATCTCTCGACATCGCCTTCATGGAACGTGATGACATCATTGGCATACCCCTTCGCAATGCTTTTTTCCCTGCACTTTTCCAGCATGAATCTGGATATGTCAACGCAATGCATTTTTTTTGCACCCTTCTCAAGCGCGATAAATGAAAGGATTCCCGTTCCGGATCCGACATCGACAACCTCTTTTTCGTTGCAGTCTACTTTTTGTGTGAGCGAGTCGGATATTTTTTCATAATGAAATGACGATGATTCATCGTAATGCTGAATGTAGTCGGAGCATGCGCCATTGTATCCTTCTTTCATTCTTTCTTTCATTGCCGATGAATCCCGAGCATTCCCAGTTATCCAGGCGATCATGTTCCCCATGTTCAACATGAGTCTTAAAGGGAAGGATATCTTGCCTGTCCAAAATAGAGAGGGCATCTTGTCTTCTCCTTGGTAACGTTTTGCCGGTCACATGGTACTGCCTTTCATGTGAATTCTACTCTTTTATAAAAAATAGTTGAATGGAAGGTTCACGTTGAAAATGGAAAAACGAAAGCAAGGCGGCTGGCGGTGTCCCCTCGGTGAGGGGATGCTGGCTCAGTCGTTCTTCAGGGTGGGGGTGTCGCCGATCTCCTCGCCCCATTCCCGGGCGCGCCAGGCCGGGTTTCAGCCGAGGAGTTTCTTCAGGTTCGCGAGCGCCATCAATTCCAGGTCCTGGCTGCGCTCGATGAAGGGGCGCATATCGGCAATGGCTATTGACATTTTATTTTAGCCGCTATATCATTTCCCTATATCATCAATTATGATGATTTTGAGAAATAACATGGAATTCAGGAAATTCAAGGAAAAAGTAAAGAACATGCCCTTTTTCAGCAGCGACGTGGCGGAAATCTTCAGCACATCGCCGCTGACATTGAGAAACCAGTTTTCGCGCTGGAAAAAGCTGGGCCTGCTGCAGGAATTGAAAAGGGGATTGTATATTCTGGGTCAAGGGGAAAGGCAAACCGCCATTTCCAGGCAGGCCATCGCCGCCATTCTGTACCAGCCGTCTTACATCAGTCTGGAATCGGCGTTGAGTCATTACCAGATGATCCCGGAAAGGGTGGATGCGGTGATGTCCGTCTCTCCAAAGAAGACCCGGATGTTCCACAATTCGCTAGGAACATTCCATTATCGAAATTTGCAAACTTCGCTGAATTTCGGCTTCATGGCCAAAAAGGACGAGAACGGCTATCCCTATTTCATCGCCGAGCCGGAAAAAGCCCTTCTTGACTACCTGTACCTGAACCTGGGCGGACTTGACCCCAAAGACGGTGATATTCTTGACCGTTCCATCCGCTTGCAAAACCGCTCTATCCTGAACAAGAACAAATTGTTTTCGTACGCCCGGCGCTTCGACGTAAAAAAACTGCACGCCATCCTGAAGGAATTAAAATGAGAGAATTGCTCAGGCAAAAATTGGCCACGTTCGGCTCCCGGGAAGACAAACTCAATTTTGCCCGGGAATTCCTGCAGGAATTGATTCTGCAAATCATCGACAGAAAAGGATATTTCAAGAATTTGGCTTTTGTGGGCGGGACGGCGCTGCGGATGATTTACGATCTGCCCCGCTTCTCCGAAGATCTCGATTTTTCATTGGTTAACGCCAAAGACTTCAATTTCGAACGTATGCTAGCTGAACTAAGGAAGGAATTGGAGATCAGCGGTTTTGCAGTGGAAGAAGCGCTTGGCAAGGAGAAGACCGTCCAAAGTGACTTCATTAAATTTAAGGGATTACCGTATGATTTGGGGCTGTCGGAACATAAAAACGAGAAACTGTTCATCAAGCTGGAAATCGACGCCGTGCCGCCGCCGGGATTTTTCAGCGAAATCGTCATGATCAACAAGAATTTTCTCTTCAAAGTCCGCAGTTATGAACTGCCATCGCTTTTTGCGGGTAAACTGCACGCCGTCTTATTCAGAAAGTACACAAAGGGACGTGACTATTATGACCTGCTCTGGTTCATGACCCGCAAAACCCCGGTAAACTATGAATTGCTGACCCATGCCACGGCCCAAACCGAAAAGGAAGCGTCGCCAATGAACCGGGAAACACTCAAGCGCCTCCTTGCTGCAAAGATCGACCATGTCGATTTCAGACATATTCGAAACGGCGTACAGCCCTTTCTGGTCGACAAGGAAGAAAGTGCATATTTCAGCAAGCAGTATTTCCTGGCGGCACTTGAGCACTATTTTTCGCAAAAGTAAAGCTTAAAGTCAACAAACGTACCGGGTTCGAAAATATTGGCCAACCCTCTCTCAGTCGTTCTCCAAAGTCGAGATGTCGCCGATCTCCTCGCCCCACTCCCGGGCGCGCAGCACGCGGCGCATGATCTTGCCCGAGCGCGTTTTCGGCAGACCCGGAACAAATTCGATTTCCTGGGGCATGGCCAGCGGCGAGAGCTTCTTGCGGATGAAGTTCATGATGTCGAGCTCGAGCATCTTCGAGGCCTGGAAGCCGGGCTTCAGCGCAATGAAGGCCTTGACCACTTCCATGTTCACCGGGTCGGGCTTGCCGACGACGGCCGACTCGGCCACCGCCTCGTGCTCCAGCAGCGCCGACTCGATCTCGAAGGGGCCGACCAGGTGGCCGGCGGTGTTGATCACGTCGTCGTCGCGGCCCACGAACCAGAAATAGCCCTCCTCGTCGATCGAGGCGCGGTCGCCGCAGATGTACCAGCCGTTCTTGAACTTGCTCTTGTAGATCTCCTCGTTGTTCCAGTAGGTGCGGAACATCGAGGGCCAGCCGGGCTGGATGGCGATCAGGCCGACGATGCCGGCCTTGGTGATCGGCTCGTGGGTCTTCAGGTCGACCACGGTGGCGGTGATGCCCGGGAAAGGCTTGCCCATCGAGCCGGGCTTGATCTTCATGGTCGGGTAGTTGCTGACCATAATGCTGCCGGTCTCGGTCTGCCAGAAGGTGTCGTGGAACATCATGCCGAAGACCTTCTTGGACCACAATACCGCCTCGGCATTCAGCGGCTCGCCCACCGAGCACAGGTGGCGCAGGCTGGAGAGGTTGAACTTCTTGACGATCTCGTCGCCCTCCTTCATCAGCGAGCGGATGGCGGTGGGCGCCGAGTACCAGACGGTGATCTTGTGGGTCTCGATGAACTTGTACCAGGAGTCGGCCTTGAAGCCGGCGTCGAGAACGCACTGGGTGACGCCGTTGGCCCAGGGGCCGATGATGCCGTAGGAGGTGCCGGTGACCCAGCCGGGGTCGGCGGTGCACCAGTAGATGTCGTCCTCCTTGAGGTCGAGGACGTACTTGGCCGTGATGTATTGCGCGATGAGCGAGTAGTGGACGTGCTGCGCCCCCTTGGGCTTGCCGGTGGTGCCGGAGGTGTAGTGCAGGACCGAGGGCGTCTCGGCCTTGGAGGGATAGACCGGGAAGCTCTCAAGCCTGGGCTCCTTTTCCATGTGCAGGGCGACCTCCTTCTCGCGCAGGGGCTTGAGGCCGTCGTCGTCGACGATGATGATGCGGCGCAGCGTGGGCACGTCGTTGAGCAGGACGCGCACCTTGGCCACGTGCTTCTTCTGGGTGATGACGGCGGCGGTGCCGGCGTCGGCCAGGCGGGTGATCAGCGACTCGGAGCCGAAGGCCGAAAACAGCGGCTGGGCGATGCCGCCCATCTTCAGGATGGCCTGGAAGCCGAAATAGAGCTCGGGAACCTTGTCCATGAACAGGCAGATGCGCTCGCCGGGCTGCAAGCCGAGGTTGACCAGGTACCGGGCGAACGAGTTGGTCAGCAGGCGCATGTCGTTGAAGGTGTAGCGCTTCACCTCGCCGGCGTGGCCTTCCCAGATCAGGGCCAGCTTGTCGCCCTTGCCCATGGCGCAGATGCGGTCGCTGCAAAAGGCGGCGATGTTGATGTCGTCGCCCGCCTTGTATCCCAGTTCCCTTTCCGAAATTCCCCAGTTGAAATCCTTCAGTTCTTCCTCGTACGTGCGCATGTTGGTCATGCAGCCCTCCAGGTATTGATTTGCGTTGAGTTGCGTGTTCCCGGCAAAACGATTTTATAGATTAGTTGGGCTTGTTTGTCAAGGATTTCTCTGTTCGGCTGATGAACCCGGCGTAAGGCGAACGGCGTAAGGCATAAGGTGGGCCGAGTGCGCCGAACACATCAGGGCGCAATGCGCAGGGTTACCATGCTTCCGTCCGTTTGACTTGCCCTGGTTATTTTAAGGATCTTCATTCTTCCCTACGCCCCGCGCCCTGCGCCCTGCGCCGAGTCCTGATCTCACTGTTTGACAGATCCAATCCCAGGCCCTACAATCCCGCCATGACCGGTTCCGCTCCCTTTTACCGCAACATGGACCGCTATTTCATCCGCTTGAAGGCAGGGGAGTGGATGACCTTGGAGCAAGCCCTGCAGAGGCACCTGCGGATCGCGAAAGAGGAGGCCGAACAGCTTCTTCGCCAGGGATCGGTCTGGGACAACGACAGGAAGGTGCGCCTGCGCGATGGAGGAATGACGATCAGCGGGCAGCTGTTGCGCGTCGACCGGCCGAAATTCACGATCCGCGAGTACGTGCTAAGGCGCGAGGATATCCGCTTCGAGGACGAACAGCTGCTGATCGTCTACAAAAGGGGAGGGGCGGCGGTGCAGCCCACGCCCTACAGCGACATCGACAACCTGCTGCACGGCGTGCAGAAGTACTATGACGGCCGTCGCCTCGGCTACCGGGCGGCGCCGATCAACCGCCTGGACCTGCCGGCCCAGGGGCTGGTCGTTTTCGCCAAGAACAAGCGGACCGAGGTTGAGCTGCATCGGCTCTTTCAGGAGCGGCGCGTGCGCAAGCGCTACCTGGCCGCCACCGCCGCCTTCGCCGGCGTCCGGCCCTCGTACGTCATCCGCTCGGCTCTCGAGTGGCAGGGGCAGCGCCGCGACGCGCTGACCTACGTGCGCTTCTGCCGTGAGCGGGGCGGCCGCTGTTTTTTCCTGGTCTTCCCGCAGAGCGGGCGCACCCACCAGATCCGCCGCCATTTCCAGGAGCAGGTGGCGCCGCTGCTGGGGGACGTGCGCTACGGTGGCGCCGCGCCGGGCGGGGAGCTCTGGCTGCTCTGCTTCCAGTACGTCTTCCCCCATCCCGCGACCCATGACAAGCTCTCCGTGAGCTACATCCCCCCCGCCTGGCGGGAAGCCATGGGATTGCAGTCGATGGAGTGATTCTTCTCTCTTAATCCCCCCGTTTTAGGGTATTCCCAATCCGCCAGGGAAGGCGTGAGCCAACGCTCACCACTCCGGCGCAGACCCATCACCGCTCGCCCGTCCTGACATGACCAACTCGCCCCGGCTGCGCCGGGGCTCAAACAGTGGTCATGTCGTCCCTCCCGGGGAGGGACACGGTCGGGCTTGCGGGATGGGTTTCCTGCGCCTGCGTTTCGTTCGCTTTTGTCTCACGCCTTCCCTGCTGCCGGACCTCATGAGGGCGAGGTGCAGCATGGAGTTGACAAACAAAATAACATATGTTAATATGTTAATGTGATAAATGATGTCCGCATCCTGAAGGCCCTGGCCGACGAGAACCGCCTGCGCCTGCTGCTGCTGCTGCAGGCCCGGGAGCTCTTCGTCTGCCAGCTCATGGCCGTCACCGGGCTGTCCCAGTCCCTGGTGTCGCGCAGCATGGCCCTGCTGGAGCGCGAGGGGCTGGTCGAATCGCGCCGCCAGGGCAAGCATGTCTTCTACCGCCGGAGCGGGACTCTGCCGCCCATAGGGAGGGCCATCATGAGAACCCTGGACGCAAGCCGCCCCGGGGGGAAGGGGCCGTTCGCCGCCGACCGCAAGAACCTGGAGCAGTTCTGCCGCCGCTTCCAGAAGGGCCGCGCCTGCGACATGGGCATGGTCCGGGACTTCATCGCCTTTCGCAACCAAAAATACAAACAAGGAGCATAGACATGGAAAAGTTGGACAAGCAAGCGTTCATTGAGAAGGTATTCGACTTCGAGAACGAGAAGGAGTGGAAATACCGCGGCACGCTGCCGGCCATCATCGACTTTTACGCCGACTGGTGCGGTCCGTGCAAGATGGTGACCCCGGTCCTGGAGAAGATCTCGGTGGATTATGACGGCCAGCTCGCCATTTACAAGGTCGACACCGACAAGGAGCAGGAATTGGCGATGGCCTTCGGCATCCAGAGCATCCCCAGCCTGCTGTTCATCCCCGTCTCCGGCCAGCCGCAGATGTCCCGCGGCGCCATGGACCGCCGCGGCTTCGACAAGGCGATCGCCGAGATCCTGGGAGTCAAGAAGGAAGGCCAGAAGCCGTCGTGACCAGTGATGCGTGATGAGTGATAAGTGATGAGAGAACGAAGTACTTGAAAAACGGTTATCTCGCTTTCTTTCTCATCACTCATCACTGAGACCGGGAAGTTCATTCACTCATCACCGGCGCTTGCCGGTTTACTAATTCCGCTCTTTATGCTATTTTCCGGCCATGGACGGCGACAAGAACACCCGGGTCGAGCGGGCCCTGAAGGACCTGTTCCAGATGCGCAACGACATCGAGACCGAGGCGCGCCTGATCCGCATTGACTCCTTCAGCGGCGAGTTCGTCGATTTTCCCGGGAAGCTGGCGCCCGAAATCGTCGGTATCTACAAAAAACGCGGCATCGAGCGCCTGTTTTCCCACCAGGCCGCGGCGCTGGACAACATCCTGGCGGGCCGCCATACGGTGGTGGCCACGCCGACCGCCTCGGGCAAGACGCTGATCTACAACGCCGCCGCGCTCGACGCCCTGCAGCGCGACCCGCAGGCCAAGTCGCTCTACCTCTTCCCGACCAAGGCCCTCTCCCAGGACCAGCTGGCCGAGCTCTTCGACATGAACAAGGCGCTGGGGGAGACACTGGGGCTCTACACCTACGACGGCGACACGCCGACCAGCATGCGCCAGGCCATCCGCAAGCAGGCGCAGATCGTGATCACCAACCCCTACATGCTCCATTCCGGCATCCTGCCGCACCATACCAAGTGGGCCGGCCTGTTCGAGAACCTGAAGTACGTGGTCATCGACGAGCTGCATTACTACACCGGCGTCTTCGGCTCGCACGTGGCCAATGTCATGCGCCGCCTGAAGCGCGTCTGCGCTTTCTACGGCACGAAGCCGGTCTTCATCATGAGCTCGGCCACCATCGCCAACCCGGCCGAGCTGGCCGGGAAGCTGATCGAGGAGGAGGTGGCGCTGGTCGACCGCAACGGCGCCCCGCGCGGCGAAAAATTCCTGGTATTTTTCAACCCGCCGGTGGTCAACAGGCAGCTGGGCATCCGCCGCTCCTACGTCTCCATGACGCGCGAGATCGCCGGCATCCTGCTCAAGCACGGCCTGCAGGTGATCACCTTCGCCAACTCCAGGCTGATCACCGAGATCCTGGTCAAGTACCTCAAGAACGATTTCGAGAAGTCGCTGCCCGACCGCGACACGGTGCGCGGCTACCGCGGCGGCTACCTGCCCGGGCAGCGGCGCCAGATCGAGAAGGATCTGCGCCAGGGCAAGATCCGCGCCGTCGTCGCCACCAACGCCCTGGAGCTGGGCATCGACATCGGCTCGCTCGACGCCGCCGTGCTGGCCTCCTACCCGGGGTCGATCTCCTCCACCTGGCAGCGCCTCGGCCGTGCCGGCCGCCGCGGCGCCCCGTCGCTGGGCGTGCTGGTCGCCTCCTCGATGCCCATCGACCAGTACATCGTCAGCCATCCCGAGTATTTCTCCGGCCAGTCGCCCGAGATGGGGCGCATCAACGCCGACAACCTCACGCTGCTGGTCGACCATGTCAAGTGCGCCGCCTTCGAGTTGCCCTTCGCCCAGGGCGACCGTTTCGGCTCCGAGGACCTGGAAGAGATCCTTTCTTACCTGGCCGAGAACCAGGTGCTGCTGGCCAAGGACGGCAAGTGGTTCTGGACCGAGGAGGGCTACCCGGCCGACGCCGTCAGCCTCACCCGCGTCACCTCCGACAACTTCGTCGTGGTCGACCGCAGCGACGGCGAGCGGGTGATCGCCGAGGTCGGCTTCAGCGACGCGCTGGAGACGCTCCATCCCAAGGCCATCTACATCCTGGAAGGCGATCAGTACATCGTCGAGGAGCTGGACTACGAGAACCGCAAGGCCTTCCTGACCCGTTCCAACGCCGATTACTACACCGATTCGATCACCTACACCAAGATCAAGGTCCTCGACGTCTTCGACGAGACGCGGCGCCGGAACGTGAACTTTTCCTGCGGCGACGTCCACGTCTTCTCCCAGGTGGTGGGTTTCAAGAAGCTGAAGTTCTTCACCATGGAGAACGTCGGCGCTGGCGAGCTGCAGCTGCCGCAGCAGGAGATGCACACCACCGGCTTCTGGCTGACGGTGAAGAACGAGGTGCTGCAGAGCCTGGATTTCGCCAACGAGGAGAAGCTCGAGGCCGTCTCCGGCATCGCCTACCTGGTCAGGCAGATCAGCCCGGTCATCCTGCTGTGCGCCGCCCGCGACCTGGGCGTGGCCATCGAGGACAACCTGACCAAGGAGCCGCTGCACCCCGGAGCGCTCAAGGGCATGATGCGCGGCCAGGCGGACATGGCTTTCGTCGACCGCTTCGAGCCCAACATCTTCATCTTCGACAGGTACCCGGGCGGCGTCGGATTTTCCGAGACCCTGTACGAGAAGGGAAGCCTGCTGCTGGAGAAGGCGCTGGAGATCATCGAGAACTGCCCCTGCCCGGGCGGCTGCCCCTCCTGCGTCGGCCCGGCCATCCGCGCCGGCGGCAATCCCAAGGCCGCGGCGCGCTTCATCCTCAAGCTGCTCCTGGAGCGGCTGGACAACTGAGTGCCGTGCATTGACTTTGACTTTTCCATTCAATATAGTGTTTCCAGATGATCAAGGAGGGAAAATGAAAAAAGCACTCATGGTTCTCTGCGGACTGCTGCTGGTCTCGGGCTTGTACGCTTTTGAAAAACAGACGACCTTCGGCGTCAACTTCGGCATCATGACCGACGATGGTTTCTCCTTCGATCCGCTGCTGTGGACGGCCGGGGCCGAGATCGATCTGCAACTCGGCCAGTACCTGATGCTCAGCCCCGAGGTGACGCTGGTGGGCAACGGCTTCAAGTTCAAAGAATTCCTCCTCTTCCCGGGAGCGGTCCTGAATTTCACCCCCAGCAACTTTTTTATCGGCGGCGGCCTGGTCAAGGGCATCTACATTGGCAGCGGCGAAACCTTCGTCTCCGACGATTTCGCGCTCAAGCTGAACGCCGGGCTGTTCTCCAGGAACCTCAAGTTGACCGCCTACGTCATCACCGATTTCGACAGCCTTTTCAAAAACATGGTGGTGGGCGCAACGCTGGGATTTCGCTTGTAGGGCCTTCGGGCTTGTCCTCCCGGGGCGATGTCCTTCCCGTCCGCAGTAAAGTTGCAGTTGGGAGGCAGCGTGGGATGGATCAGAGATCGATCCCCAGCCCGGCGGACAGGTAAGTCCCCTGCGACAGGCTGACGTCGACGACCAGCCGGATCGCCCTCCCGAGCCGGTAGTGCAGCGCGGCGCCCAGGGCGGGGGCCACGCTCCAGGCCGGGATGCCGCTGTTCTCCTTCCGGAGTTCGTCCAGGGTCATATCCTGAACCTGGTCCAGCTCGGCATCGCCAAGGAACGAGCGGATGCGGGCGTTCAGCGGCAGGTGCAGGTCGCCGCTGAAACGCAGCAGCGCCAGCCCCAGCGAGGCATAGGCCGCCGTCCGGCCGCGCTGGAAGGCCCGCCAGCGTCCCTGCGCCGCCAGCATGAACGTCCGCAGCCGGATGCTCCCCTCGCCGCGGGTGGTGACGGTGGCGACGGGTATCCCCTGGTAGTAGATTTCCTGGTCGTCGCGCAGCGTGAACGGCAGGTCGAAGCGGAGATAACTGGCCGCCAGGCCCACGGCGAAGCGCTTCGCGGCCAGATGCCGCCAGACGGCGGCGCTGAAAAAGATCCCGCCTGAGCGCATGGCCACCCGGGGGGAATAGCTGATGACGGTGAAGTTTTCGAGCAGGGGAGCGAGCAGTTCGCTCGCCTCTTCGCCGACGACTTTCTCGGCCAGGCGCTCCACCGGCGAAGTGAACGGCTGCAGCGTCCAGGGGCCCAGGGAAAGCTGCCATTCCCAGCCGGCAGCGCCCAGGGACAGGCTGGACAGCAACAGAAAAAGAAAGATCCCTTTTGTTTTCATCGGCGCCCGCATTATAGCAAAATAGCGACCTGCAGAGAAAAAAAGGAAAGAATGTTGACAGGGTTATGATTCGATGTTATATTAACCATATGGTTAAACCAATCGGTTGGTCAAATGGCTGAGAAAATCGTTTCCAGCAGGGATGCCATCCTGGCCGCGGCCCGCCGCGAGTTTGCCGCCCGCGGTTATGCCGGGGCACGAATGGAAGCCATCGCCCGCCGGGCCGGGATCAACAAGGCCATGCTGTTCTATTATTTCTCCTCCAAGGAAAAGCTCTACCAGACCATCCTGCACGAGGTCATGGGCGAATTTTTCACCCAGATCAGCGGCCTGATCACCCCGGAGCTGACCCCCGCGCTCTTCATGGAAAGATTTCCCGAGCTCTACATCAGGCTCTGCGCCGACCATCCCGATTTCGTGCGCATCGTCGCCTTCGACCTGATCCACAACCCCGACAACATCTGCGCCGTCATGGCCGGCATCATTTCGCAAATGACCTCGTTCCAGCCCCATCCGCTCTTTGAACTGATCCGGCGCTGGCACGGCAAGGGATTGATCTCCGAGTCCGATCCCCTCCATTTCATGATGAATATCGTTTCCCTGTCCATATTTTCCTTTATCGGCAAGCCCATGGTCGAGGCCATCTCCGGGATCCGGGTCGCCAGCGACGAGGACTTCTACCGCAAGCGTGTCATGAGTGTCGTCAACGTGCTCAAACGGGGGATGCTGAAATGAAAAAAACACTGTCCGCTATCCTGCTGGCGTCGGCCGTGATGCTGCCGGCCGAGGTGACCCTCTCCCAGGCCGTGGCCGACGCCTGGGCCATCAGCCCCGCCCTCGACAGCCAGATGCTGGAGGCCGAGGCGGCGGCGCTGGCCGAGCAGATCGCCCTGCGGCGCCAACGCTTCGCCGTCCAATTCAGCGGCATGTACCGCGCCGGCACCGACCGCATCCAGGTGACGGCCGGCGCTTTCCCCTTTCCCCTGGGCCCGCAGGTTCCCCCGGGAACGGTGATCCTGGAGACGCCCCGGGACTCGCTCGACTTCAAGCTGTCCCTGCTGCAGCCGCTTTACACCGGCGGGCTGCTGCGGAGCGCGGCCCGGGCGGAGGCGGCCCGCGGCGCGGCCGAAAGGGAACTGGCGCGCTGGAAACGGGCGGAACTGGCCGGCCGCGTCAAGTCGTCCTATTTCAATTTCCTGATGTTCCGGGGCAAGCGCGACTCGCTCCTCTCGCTGCTGGCGCGGCTGGAACACCACCTGGGAAAAGTGGAGCGGCTGCAGGCCGAGGAGCTGGTGCGGCGCTCCGATCTCCTGGAGGCGCGAACCAAGGCCGACGAAGTACGTTTGAGCCTGCAGGACCTCGAGCAGCTGCTCCAGGCCGAGGACGTGCAGTTCCGCAGCCTGTGCGGCCATGGACTGGACGAGATCGTCCATTGGCCCGGAGAAGCCGCCGCCGCCTACGATGTGGCCTGGGCCTACTTCCTGACCCGCCATCCGCTGCTGCGCTCGCTGGATGAAAGAAAAGGGGTGGTGGCGGCCCAGAAACGGGCGGCCGCCGCCGCCTACCTGCCGCAGATCGGCGCCTTCGCCGAGGCCCATTACGGCCGGCCGGGCCAGAATTTTTTCCGCGATTCCTGGACGTTCTACCTCCAGGGCGGCGTGAGCGTCAGCCTGCCGGTTTTCGACTGGAACCAGCGCCGGGCCAGCCTTGACCTGGCCGGCATCGCCGCCCGCAAGCTGGAGAACCGGCGTGCCGACTTTGTCCGCGAGAGCGAAAAGGGACTGCGCCAGTTGTACGCGGCCCTGGAGAGCGCCGGCAGGAAGCGGCTTCTGCTCGAGGGGATGGCTGCCAACGCCGCCGAGGAGACGAGATTGAAGGAGAGCCTGTACGAGGAGGGCCAGATCGACCACACCGACCTGCTGGCGGCCATGACCGGCGAGGAAAGATACCAGGCCGAGCGCGAGGCGCTGGCGGCGCAGATCGAACTGCTCAAGACCGGCATCGACACCCTGATCGGAAAATGCGAGGAGGAAGAATGAAAAAAACGGCGGCGCTCGCCTCATTGATGATCTGGCTGGTTTCCTGCGGCGGCAACGAACGGCAGATCCGCGCTCCCGGGGTCGTCGACGGCGAGATCGCCAGCGTCCGGGTCCTGGCGGCCGGCACCCTCGATCGCCTCCTGGTGCGGGAAGGCCAGGCCGTCGGCAAGGGCGACCCGGTGGCGGAGATGAACCGCGACAAGGTGCGCAACCGCCGGGAGGAGCTGGCCCTCATGGAGCGCGATGTCGCCAACAACGAGACCC
>DCVB01000080.1 GCA_002327965.1 Candidatus Aminicenantes bacterium UBA2199
TTAGGTGCTTGGATTTTGATGCTTTGATTCTTCCCGTGCACCGTCCGCCGTGCGCCGTAAACCGAGCCTGTTCGTGTAATTACATCCCCTTGGACATCATGTTGATGAACTCGGCGTTGGATTTGGTCTTGGAGAGCTTGTCCACCAGCAGTTCCATGGCCTCGACCTCGGACATCTGCGCCAGTACCTTGCGCAGGACCCAGATCTTGCTCAGCTCGTCGCGCTCGATCAGCAGCTCTTCCTTGCGCGTGCCGGAACGGAACAGGTCGATGGCCGGGAAGACGCGCTTGTCGGCCAGCCGGCGGTCGAGGTTGATCTCCATGTTGCCGGTGCCCTTGAATTCCTCGAAGATGACCTCGTCCATGCGGCTGCCGGAATCGACGATGGCCGTGGCCAGGATGGTCAGGCTGCCGCCGCCCTCGATGTTGCGCGCGGCGCCGAAGAACTTCTTCGGCTTGTTCAGGGCGTTGGCGTCGATGCCGCCCGAGAGCACTTTTCCCGACGCCGGCGTGATGGCGTTGTGGGCGCGGGCCAGGCGGGTGATCGAGTCGAGAAGGATGACGACGTCCTTGCCCATCTCCACCATGCGCTTGGCCTTCTCGAGCACGATGTCGGCCACCTTGGTGTGGCGCAGCGGGATCTCGTCGAAGGTGGAGGCGATGACTTCGCCCTTGACGTTACGGCTCATGTCGGTAACCTCCTCGGGCCGTTCGTCGATGAGCAGGACGATCAGGTTGACCTCCGGGTGGTTGACCTCGATGGACTTGGCGATGCTCTGCAGGATCATGGTCTTGCCGGTGCGCGGGGCGGCCACGATCAGGCCGCGCTGCCCCTTGCCGATGGGAGTGAGCAGGTTCATCACCCGGCCCGACATGTTGTCGGTGCCGGTCTCCAGGTTGATCTTTTCGTCGGGGTAGAGCGGCGTCAGCTTCTCGAAGCGGACGTTGCGGCGCTTTTCGGTCACCGCCTCGGGGTCCTCGTTGTTGACCGCCTCGACGCTCAGCAGCGCGAAATACTTCTCGCCGGTCTTGGGCGGCCGCACCGATCCCGATACCGTATCGCCGGTGCGCAAGTCGAACTTGTTCACCTGCGAGGGCGAAACGTAGATGTCCTCGGGGCTGGTCAGGTAGGCGTACTCCTGGAAGCGCAGGAAGCCGTAGCCCTCGCTGTGCACCTCGATGACCCCCTCGGCGAACAGCTTGCCGTTGGCGCGGGCCTGGGCGTCCAGAACCTTGAAGAACAGGGAGTTCTTGTCGTTGACCTCCTTGTCGTCGAGCTGCATTTCCTTGACCAGTTTTTTCAATTCCAGCGCCTTCATGCCCTGCAGGTCTTTCAATGAATACATGTTCACTCCTTAGACGGCCTCTTGGATCCGTCGCCAGATCTCGTCCTTTGCCGGCGGCGATTTGATCGAGAAAGAAATGGCGAGCAGGCCGAATTTGTTTTTGAGTTGCGCGATGAGATTTCGTTGTTGCGAAAATGAAATTTTATCACTCTTGGTCAGGATTGTCAAGATGGGGAGATTTTTTTCGACGATCTGGGCCAAAACCTCCAGGTCGCTGGCCAGGAAGCCGCGGCGCGAGTCGATGAGCAGGACCGCCAGGCGGACATTCTCCGCCCGCGCCAGGAAGTCGGCGATGAGCCGGCGCACACGGACGCTTTCCCCCTTGGAGACGCGGGCGTAGCCGTAGCCGGGCAGGTCGGCGAAAATGATCCCCGGCGCGGGGAAACCCCGGGCGGGAGTCATCGCCTCCTTTCGCGGCGCCGCCACGGGGGCAAGGCTGACGCCGTAGTAGTTCACGCTGAGTGTCTTGCCGGGCGTGGAACTGGTCTTGGCCAGCCGCCGTTCCAGCAGGGAGTTGATCAGCGTGGATTTGCCCACGTTGGAGCGCCCGAAGAAAAGGATCTTGGGGCGGACATCCGCCGGCAGCTGGCCGGCGTTGAAGTAAGTTCCCACGAGTTCCGCTTTTTTTATGTTCATGGTCGAAAAAAAGATCGCTTACTGCAGCCGGGCTTCCTGCAACGGACGGATGACCTTGCTGCGGATGTTCTTGATCTTGATCGGGTGCTCGAGGACGATATCCAGAAGCTCGTCCATGGTCTCGACGGGATGGACGCGGATGTCCCGCTTCAGCTCCTCGGGGATGTCCTCGTGGAAATCCTTCGCGTTCTCGGCGGGGATGAGGATGTTCTTGATGCCATAGCGGTGGGCGGCGATGATCTTTTCCTTGATGCCGCCCACGGGCAGGATCCTGCCGCGCAGCGTGATCTCGCCGGTCATGGCGTAGTCGGGACGTACCGGGATACCGGTCAGCAGCGACAGCAGCGAGACGGCCAGGGTGACGCCCGCCGAAGGGCCCTCCTTGGGAACGGCGCCTTCGGGGATATGCAGGTGGATGTCGTAGTGCCGCAGTTCCTCGGTATCCAGTTCCAGCTCGAACAGCTTCAGTTTGGTGTAGCTGAAGGCGGCCGAGGAGGACTCCTTCATCACCTCGCCCAGGCGGCCGGTGAGGATCAGTTCGCCCTTGCCCTTGAGCATGCGGGCCTCCACCACCAGGATGTCGCCGCCCGCTGAGGTCCAGGCCAGGCCGATGGCCACGCCGATCTCGCTGCGCTGGAAAACCTTCTGGCTGGTGTACTTGGATATGCCCAGGTACTTCTGCAGCCGGGAGCGGTCGATGGTCTGCGGTTCCGGGGCGCCTTGCTGGCGGCCCGACTCGATGATGCCGCGGGCGGTCTTGCGCATGATGACGGCGATCTCGCGCTCCAGGTTGCGCACTCCGGCCTCGCGGGTATACTCGTTGATGACGCTCAGCAGCACGTCGTCGGCGATGCTCACTTCGTCGACGGAGAAGCCGTTCTTTTCCGCCTGTTTCTTCAGCAGGAAGTTCTTGGCGATCTCCAGCTTTTCCCTCTCGGTATAGCCGGGGAGCTCGATGACCTCCATGCGGTCGAGCAGAGCCGGCGGGATATTTTCGGCCAGGTTGGCCGTGGTGATGAAGAATACCTGCGAGAGGTCGATCTCCAGGTCCAGGTAGTGGTCGCTGAACTCGGTGTTCTGCTCGGGATCCAGGGCCTCCAGCAGGGCCGAGGCCGGGTCGCCGCGGAAGTCCGAATTCAGCTTGTCGATCTCGTCGAGCAGGAAGACCGGGTTCATGCTGCCGGCTTTCTTGAGTCCCTTGACGATCTGGCCGGGGTAGGATCCGATGTAGGTGCGGCGATGGCCGCGGATCTCCGCCTCGTCCTTGACGCCGCCCAGGGAAACGCGCACGAACTTGCGGTCGAGGGCGCGGGCGATGGACTTGGACAGCGAGCTCTTGCCCACGCCGGGTGGCCCGATGAAGCAGAGGATCTCGCCCGCGGTCTTCTTGACCAGCAGGCGAACCGCCAGGTAGTCCAGGATGCGTTCCTTGACCTTGCGCAGGCCGTAATGATCCTCGTCGAGGATCTGCGCCGCCCGGCGGATATCCTTGTTCTCCTTGCGCACTTTTTTCCAGGGGATGGCCAGCAGCCAGTCCAGGTAGTAGCGGGAGACGGTGCCTTCGGCCGAGAAGGGAGGCATGGCCGCCAGACGCTCGAGCTCCTCGTCGGCGCGGGCCTTGACGTGCTCGGGCAGCTGGGCCGCCTCGATTTTCTTCTTGAATTCCTCGTAGTCGGTTTCCGGGCCCTCCTCGCGTTTCAGCTTGGGCTCGATGTCGCGCTGGCTGCGCAGCTGCAGCACGTCCTTTTTGAGAATGTTGTAGACGCGGACGCCGCGGGCGTAGGTGTCCACTTCCTCCAGCAGCGACTGCTTGACCTTCAGGGGCAGGTTGACGATGGAGACGATGATGTCGGAGGCGTCGGCCAGCTGGCTGGGTTTGAGCCGGGTCATGATGCCGGGCAGGCGCACGCGCTTCAGGTTGACGTATTCCTCGAAAAGGGCGATGAGGTTGCGCGACAGCTCCAGCAGGTCCTTGCCGGGGGCGGCGCGCTCCTCCAGCACCTCCAGGCGCACGCAATGGAAATCCTCGCCATCGACGGTGTCCAGGATGCGTCCGCGCTTCAGGCCCTGGATGACGATGCGGTAGCTGCCGTTGCTCTGCTCGGCCGATTTCTCGATCTTGGCGATGGTGCCGGTCTCGTAGACCTCATCGTTCCGGGGGTTCTCGCTGACCTGGTTCTTCTGCGCCGCCAGAAACAAGTAGCCGCCATACTGGTTCAGCGCCGCCTTCAGGGCGTTGACCGACCTGTCGCGACCGACCAGGATGGGCACGATGACGGTAGGGAAAGCCACGAGTTCGCGCAAGGGGATCAAAGGCAGGACGAGTTCCTTGGTGTTCAGGCGATCCATTTCTTGTCCCTGAGGAATTGGCCGTCGATCAGCACCTTGCCGGCCGTCTCCTTGCGCGATGGAATCTCGAACATCAGGTCGAGCATGATCTCCTCGAAGATGGCGCGCAATCCCCGGGCGCCGACGCCGCGGTCGATGGCCTGGACGGTGATCATTTCCAGGGCGTCCTTGGAAAAATCCAGGTCGACGCCGTCCATTTTGAGCAGCGCCTTGAATTGCTTGGTGATGGCATCCTTGGGCTCCAGCAGGATGCGGTACAGTTGGTCCTTGTCGAGCTCGTCGAGCACGCCCATGACCGAGAAACGCCCGACCAGCTCGGGAATAAGTCCGTAGCGGATCAGGTCGTCGGGCTGCGCCTGCTGGAAAATGTCGGCGCGGTAGGCCCGGTTTTTTTCCTTGGCGGCGGTCGAGAAGCCGATGGCGTTCTTCTTGAGGCGCCGCTGGATGATCTTGTCCAGGCCGACGAAAGCGCCGCCGGCGATGAACAGGATGTTCCGGGTGTCGATCTTGAGGAACTCCTGATAGGGGTGCTTGCGTCCCCCCAGGGGAGGCACGTTGGCCACGGTGCCCTCGACGATCTTGAGCAGCGCCTGCTGCACGCCCTCGCCGGAGACGTCGCGGGTCGAGGACGGCGAGCCGCCCGAGCGGCGGGCGATCTTGTCGATCTCGTCCAGGTAGATGATGT
>DCVB01000081.1 GCA_002327965.1 Candidatus Aminicenantes bacterium UBA2199
GCGAAGCCGAACATCATGCCCTGGTCGCCGGCGCCCTGTTCGTGACCCCGGGCGGCGTCCACTCCCTGGGCGATGTCGGGAGACTGCTCTTCGATGTGCACCAGCACGGCGCAGGTTTCATACTCGATGCCGTAGCGCGACTTGGTATAGCCGATCTCCTTGAGGGTCTGGCGCACGATGGTCGGGATGTTGACGTAGGCCTTGGTGGTCAGCTCGCCGGCGACCAGCACCATGCCGGTCTTGGTCAGCGTCTCAATGGCGACGCGGGCGTCCGCGTCCTGCTCGAGGCAGGCATCAAGTATGCTGTCGGAGATCTGGTCGCAGATTTTGTCCGGGTGCCCGGCGCACACCGATTCCGACGTGAACAGGTATTTCCCCTTGATCATTATTACCTCCAGGAAGATGGTTGCGTTGGGAGAATTTCAATCTTAACAAATAAGGTCATATATGTCAATGACATTCGAAGAAATGATCTCGGTTCACGGTGTACGGTGTACGGTTTAAGGTGAAGAAAGAAAATGAAAACCTCTCTTCCCGTTAACCGTCTGCCGTCAACCGTAAACCGATTTCAGTGTTCGCTTAATTTCAGTATCCTATCGCGCAGCCGTCCTTCCTGGACTCGCTGGCTCCGATCAGAACGCGGCGCTCCCAGTCGATCCAGATGCCCTGGTAGCCGCCGAACTCGGAAGCGCTGCGGCTCACCCGGTGACCGCGCCGGATCAGGTCGCGGACGACCTCGGCATCGACGCCGCTTTCGAGGAACAGCGTGCCGCCGTCGCTCATCACCGTGCCTTCAGGTTCCGAGGAGCCGGCATGACGGAAGCGCGGCGCGTCGCCCGCCTCCTGCAGGTTCATGGCGAAGTCGATGATATTGCACAGGATCTGGACGTGTCCCTGCGGCTGCATGTCGCCGCCCATGACGCCGAAGGAGAACACCGGCCTGCCGGCCCGGGTGACAAAGCCGGGAATAATGGTATGGAAGGGACGCTTGCCGGGAGCCATGCTGTTGGCGTGCCCGGCTTGCAGGTTGAACAGGGCGCCGCGGTCCTGCAGGCAGAATCCCAGGCCGTCCGGTACCATGCCCGAGCCGAAGCCGACGTAGTTGCTCTGGATCAGCGAGACGGCGTTGAAATCCTTGTCCACGACCGTCAGGTAGACCGTGTCGCCTTTCTCCAGGAGCGGGTCGCCGGCCGGGAGCGAGCGGCTGGCCCGCTGGGGATCCAAAAGCTCCAGCCGTTTCCGTGCGTAAGCCCGGGAGATGAGCCGGCGATAGTCGAGCGGATGGAAGCGGGGATCGGCGTAGTGGCGGGCGCGGTCCTCGTAGGCGATCTTTTTGGCCTCGACCAGCGCGTGCAGGTAGGCGGCCGAGTTGTGGCCCAGGGACTTGAGATCGAAGCTCTCAAGCATCTGCAGCATCTGCAGCACGGCCAGGCCCTGGCCGTTGGGCGGCAGCTCCCAGACATCATGGCCGCGGTAGGGGATGCTCAGGGGCTCGACCCACTCCGCCTCGTATTCGGCGAAATCCCTGGCGGAAAAAAAGCCGCCGAATTTCTGGGAGTAGGCAGTGATGCGGGCGGCGATCTCCCCTTTGTAAAACGCGTCGCGGCCCTTTTCGGCCAGAACGCGATAGGTGGCGGCGAGCTCGGGATTGCGGAACACGTCCCCCTTTTGCGGGGCACGGCCGCCCGGCGCGTAAAGTTTCTGGAAATTCTCGAAGGCCGCGAACGCCTTCACGGAGCGTTGCCAGTAGAAAGCGATCAGCTCCGTGAGCGGAAAGCCTTCCTCGGCGTAGGCGATGGCCGGGGCCAGAACCTGGCTCATGGTCAGCCGGCCGAACTTCTCGTGCAGGGCGAACCAGCCGGCGACGCAGCCCGGGACCGTCCAGGGCAGAGGGCCTTTTTCGGGCATGCGCGTGATCCCTTTCTCCCGGAAATGGGCGAGCGAGAGCGCCGCCGGCGCCGGGCCGCTGGCGTTCAGCCCGTACAACTTGCTCTCCCGGCCGTCCCAGACGATGGCGAACAGGTCTCCGCCGATGCCCGATCCCGACGGTTCCATCAGCCCCAGGGCGGCATTGACGGCAATGGCGGCGTCGACGGCACTGCCCCCCTGCTTCAGGATGTCGATACCGACCTGCGCGGCCAGCGGCTGGCTGGCCGCTACCATGCCGTTGCGGCCGATGACCTCAGAACGGGTCACGGCCAGGCGCCCGGTCAAGCGGTCACCTGCGAACGACGGAAGGAAAGACAGGCCCAGCAGCAGAATCAGTGAACGTTTCATCATGCCTCCAATTCATGGCTGGATTATATCCCGGCGCTGCCGGCGGTGCAAATATCCGCGAGTCCACCAGTCGCCGTCAGGCGAATTGAATTGAAATTTCGTTTGTGCTATGAATTAAAAGGGAAATCCAGTCGCGGAGGGGGTGTGCCATGAAGAGATTCTTTAGAACGAAATGGTTCATCGTGACGCTGGTCGCGGCCCTGCTGGCCATTGCCTGCGCCGTCAATCCGGTCAGCGGCAAGAAGGAGCTGATGTTCTTCTCCGAGCAGCAGGAGATTGCCATGGGCCAGGAGACCGACCAGGCGATCCGCCAGCAGTACGGCATTTACGAGGACAAGGCGCTCAACGAATATGTCGACCGCATCGGCCAGAGCATGGTGCCGCATTCGCACCGCCCGAAGCTGAAGCACTATTTCGCCATCCTCGACACGCCGATGGTCAATGCCTTTGCCGCTCCCGGGGGCTACATCTACGTGACGCGCGGCATCCTGGCGCTGATGAACAGCGAGGCCGAGCTGGCCGCGGTGCTGGGCCACGAGATGGGCCACGTCGCCGCCCGCCACTCGATGGCCAAGATGAGCGGCCAGATGCTGGCCCAGATCGGCCTGGTCGTCGGCAGCGTCGTCAGCAAGGATATCCGCAAGTTCGCCGGATTGGCCAGTATCGGCACGCAGCTGCTTTTTCTCAAGTTCAGCCGCAGCGACGAGTACCAGGCCGACTCCCTGGGCATACGCTACGCGCGCCAGGCGCAGTATGCTCCCGGCGAGATGCTGCGCTTCTTCAATGCCCTGCAGAACATGAGCGCCGAATCGAGCAGCCATAACATCCCGACCTTCCTGTCCACCCATCCCATGACCTCGGACCGCATCGCCAAGGTCAAGGAGCAGCTCTCGAGCCAGGACGCCAGCCTGGCCATCAAGAAGGAGGATTATTTGCGCCGCCTGGACGGCCTGATCTATGGCGACAATCCCCGCCAGGGCTTCGTCGAAAACGGCGTCTTTTACCATCCGGAAATGGCGTTCCGCTTTTCGATCCCTGCCAACTGGGTCGTGCAGAACACGCCCATGCAGGTCATGATCGGCGAGAAGGAGGGGCGGGCAGCCTTGCTGCTGCAGGCCGAGACGACGAGCCAGGATCTCGACCCGTACCTGCAGGCCAAGGCTGAGGGCCTGGGCCAGGCCAAGCTGCTGAAGACGGCCGGCGACGCGATCGGCCCCTTCCAGGCGCGCCATGCCTGGTTCCAGGTGCCGCAGGAGCAGGGCGAACCGCTGGCCGTCCGCCTTGCCTGCATCCGCAAGGGGGCGCTGGTCTATACGTTCATCGGCCTCAGCGCCTACAGCACGGCCAACACCTACCATCCCATCCTGAACCGTTCCATCGACTCGTTCCAGAACGAAAGCGATCCGAGGATATTGAAACGCGGCCCCGAGCGCTTGACCCTGGTCCGTCCGGACGGCCGCCAGACCCTGCAGGCGCTGCTGACCCAAAAGGGAGTGGACCGCTCGCACTGGAAGCAGTTGGCAGTCTTCAACTCGATCGCTCTCGATTCCGTTCCCGAGGCGGGAAAACTGGTCAAGCTGCTCAAGTGAACGGGACCTGCGGCGGGGATGGCCTGACCGCGTCGTCCATCCCCGCGCCGGCCCGGTTTGCTCCCGGATCGCCGTACACCCGACAGTACCTGAAAAAAAGCCAAATGATTCAATTTGAAACAAGGGAAAACCTCGAATTAGTCATGATATAGGCATTCTCAAGATTTTCAGCTCCCGGTGTCCAGAAATGGGACAATTGGGCCCTTGAACAAAAAAGCATTCCTAAGGGGATTTTTCGCCGTTTGCTCGTTCCGGGTGTCCCATTTTTGAACAAGCAGGCCTGGGCAGAGTACGCTCGCTGGGGAAGGGCGATCGCCAAGATCAAGGTCCAGGCTGCGTTTGGCGATGTTGCCATCATGATGGCAAGTGAATTGCTTTATATTCATATGCCCAATCGGAGCTAAGGACGGAAAATGATGATGCAAAATGAAATAAAAAGGAGGTTTGCAATGAAAAAGCGCATGGTCAAGTTGATGCTGGGCGTGGCATTGATCGGGGTCTCGATCCTCGGGCTGGACGCCATCATGGTGTTCAACGATCCGGAAACTCCGTTCCCGGGTAAAACCAGCACGCAGATCGGGGACATGATCACCGACAGCGCATCCGAGTTGCTGCAATCGGCCGCGGATGCATTTCTTTTCCTGAATGAGGTGGAGATCGCCAGCCGCAACGGGCTGAACGTGCCGGCCGCCCTGCAGCGTGTCGATCTGGCCGCCGCCCGGGTGGAGCGGGCGTTGCTCCTTTTCAAGAACATCATTGCCACGGGCCACGAAGCGGGCTATGAGCCCCGGCGCATCGGCAAGCTGAAGAACTTCACTTATGATCGATTCGCCCGGGAAAACGGCTTAAACACGGAAACGATGAATGAGATCTCTGCCTACCTCGCCGAGGGCAACGTGCTCGGCTTTTACCGGCGCCATGCCCATAACCTGCAGTCCCTGCTGGATACGCTGACGGTGATCAAGGCCGACCTGCTGGCCGGCCGCCTTTCTACGAACCAGATCTTGTGGTCTCTGCTGCAGCAGTATAATAACACCATGATCTTCGGTAATTATGCATCCATGGTCTTCTATAAGATCTGACCTCAATGCTCGGGGGGCGTTCTTCGGACGTCCCTTGAATTTTCCCGGCGGTCTGTTATGATAAAAAATGATCGCATTTTTGCGTTATGAGGGGCGGAGGATTTTTACCGAGAAAAAGAACCTGCTTTTCTTAGGTTTCATTTCCTTCCTGGCGGTTTACTTTTCCTGGTCGGGGTTGAACGAGTTTCGCCAGTTCCAGACCGAGAAGGAGGTCTTCCTCCGTTTTGAAAAGGAAAAAGTCTCCCAGTTGGCCAACTATGCCCAGTACGGTAGCTTCGGCTTTCGCCTTCTCTATGAAGGATCGCCCCTCGGCTTGTTCTTCATCAACAGCAGCGTCTTCCAGGACCTCGAGAGCAATATCGACAATTTTGAGGCCATCCGGGTCGAGAGTTCGTTCAAGGGCAAAAAACTTTTCCTGAAAAGGGGGTATTTCAAGGATTTTGCCGGAATTCTTCTGGCCTTCGGGTCCCTGCTCATGCTCTACCTCGGCCAGCAGGCGCTGGTCGGAACGTCTTATCTCCGCTTCCTGACCCAGTGCATGCCCTTAAAGAGGTTCTACGCCCAGACCACCCTGGCGCGACTCTTCTGGCTGGACCTGTTTTTCCTGTCGCTCGGCCTGGGCCTTTTCTATCTGGTTCGCCTGGCCGGGATGGCATTCTCCAGGGAGGAGACGGTCATTTTCGCGCTCTTCCTGATATTCCTGGTCGTCATGCTGGATTTCTTCTACCTGCTGGGGCAATTCACCGCCGTGTTCGTCCGTTTTCGACCGATTTTATTCCTGTGGTTGTTCATCGTCTGGTTCCTGTGCGTTTTCCTGCTGCCGGAGGTCAATCGCATCCGTGTGTTCAACCGTTCGCAGGGCCTCGAATCGGCCGAGAAGGTCAATCTGGAGAAGTTCCGTGTCCTGATGGCTTGGGAAAGGGAATTCAAGAATTTCTTGAAGGCGAATCCCGACATGCCCCGCGATCAGGTCCGCAGCATGCAAAAAAGATTGGCCGTCCAGTTCATCAACAGCAGCTTCCTGGTCAATACCGGGCTGGAGACCCGCTACCTGCGCGAAGTGGAGCAGGTGATCGCCAGCCATGAGCGTCAGTCGGTCCTTTTTCCCACCACCTGTTTCCAGTTCCTTACCGGCGAGGTGTCCGGGAAAGGCTATTATGGCTATTTGGATTTCATGGAATACATCATGACGCTGCGCAACCGCTTCGTCCAATTCTATTTGAAAAAGCGCTACGAAGAACCCGATTCCCCCATGGAATCGTTCGTGAAGAGCGACGAGAACATCTTCCGCGCCCGCAGCCGGTTGCCGCGTTCCTTCCGCTTCGAGATCCTGCTCACGGCTCTGTACGGAGCGGTTCTGTACCTTCTCGGGTACCGGCTCTTGCGGCGCCAGGTTTGCCGGCCATGATCGTCATTCGCGGCGTGGGATTGGCGCAGGGCGATGAGCGCCTCGACACCCTGAGCCTGGATATCGCCGCCGGCGAGATTTATTTCCTGCTGAACCGCCCTGGCCTCGACCGCTTCTTTGAAGTCCTGTGCGGCCTGCGCCGTCCCGACGCCGGCGAGGTTGTTTTCAGCGGCGGCCCGCCCGGGGCGGCCGCCGCAATCTTTATCGAGCGCGTCGCGAACGCTGCCGATTTCGAGACCGAGGCCAGCATCGGCGACTGGATCGATTTCCTCTGTGCCAGTTGCGGTTTCGCGAGGGCGAGCGTTTTCAAGACGCTCCTCCTGTGCGGTTTTCATGAGCGTCACCTGAAAAAAAGGGTGCGTGACCTGGCTCCGGACACCTTTCGGCAGGCCTACCTGGCCATCTGCCTGGCCGCCGACCGGGCGGACATCGTCATCAACGACTTTATCCGCGGTTCCGAGAAGAGCTTCGAACTGAAGTTCAACAAGCTGCTGCTGCAGAAGAAAGCTCAGGGCCAGGCCATCCTTTACCTGGGCAGCGATATCTTCTATGCCTCGGAGATCGCCGACCGCGCGGGATTCATCAAGAACGGCCGGCTGCTTTTCGAAGCCGAGTCCGCCGACCTGAAGGACATGGACATCAAGGACCTGTACCTGAAATTCCTCAACTGACGGTCTTTTTCTTGTTTTTGGCTTCCAGTTCGGACATCTTCCGGTACAGCGAAGTGCGGGATATGCCGAGTATCTTCGCCGCCTGGGCGTACTTGTAACCGCATTGACTCAGGACATCCTGCATGTGGTCGCGGCTGACCTCGGCCAGGCTGGGCTGGCGACCGCCCCGGGCATGGCCCCGGCGCGAGTGCAGGAGTTTCAGCGGCAGGTGTTCCGGACCGATCTCGCCGGTGAGCCCGGCGGCGGAGATCTTGAAGATGGTGTTTTTCAGCTCGCGCACGTTGCCCGGCCAGTCATAGCGGGTCAGCAGCCGGCGGGCCGAGCCGGAAATGCCGGTGATGCGCCGGGGGTTGACCAGGTTGGCGATGCCCAGGAAATGCTCGGCCAGCGGCACGATGTCCTCCCGGCGCGCGCGCAGCGGCGGAATCAGGATCTTCAGTTCATCGATGCGGTAATAGAGATCGGCGCGGAAACGTTTCTGCTGCACTTCCTCCTCCAGGTCCTTGTTGGTGGCGGCCAGCACCCGGATATTGACCGGCAGCGGTTTCCTGCCCTTCAATGGCGTGATCACCGACTCCTCCAGGACGCGCAGCAACTTGGCCTGGATGTTGAGCGGCAGTTCGCCGATCTCATCCAGCAGGATCGTGCCGCGGTCGGCCAGGAGGAACTTGCCCGGCGAGTCGGCATAAGCGCCGGTGAATGCGCCTTTCTTGAAGCCGAACAACTCCGATTCCGCGAGGTTCTCGGGAATGGATGCGCAATTGACCGAGATCAGCGGCTGGCTGCCGCGGCTGGAGCAGTGGTGAATGGCTTGGGCCATGAGCTCCTTGCCGGTCCCGGTCTCTCCGCAGATCAGAATGGTGTGGGGAGTGGCGGCATATTGCCTGGCGGTGCCGATCACTTCGGCCATGACCCGGCTGCGGAAGATGAACTTGTCGAAGCCCGCAGCGTCGCCGATCTCCCGCTTCAGGTCCCGAAATTCATCCCGGGTCTGGAGAAATGCCAGCGCCCGTTGCAGGGTGATCAGCAGCATCTCGGGGTTGATCGGCTTTTGCAGGAAGTCATGCGCCCCCTTTTTCATCGCCAGGACGGCGGTGTCGATCGATCCGGTGCCGGTCAGCACCACGATGCGGTGCGGGTACTGCGCGGCGAACCACTCCAGCACGTCCATGCCGTCACCGTCGGGCAGGGTCAGATCGAGCAGAAGCAGGTCGAAGACATCCCGCTCGAGACGGCGCCGGGCATCGGCCAGGCAGCCGCTCTCAACGGTCAGGAATCCGTTCTGCTCGAGAAAGCAGCGTATCGACTCGCGCAGGGGCTCATCGTCCTCGATCAACAGGATGCGCTTTCCGGTTTTCATGCTCACCTCACGGGAAGGATCAGGTTGACCTGGGTGCCCTGGCTGGAACTGTGGATCTCCAGGTCGCCTTTCAGGGTTTTCATGATGCTGTAGGAAATATAGAGACCGAGTCCGGTCCCCTCCTTCTTGGTGGTGAAGAAGGGTTCCAGGACCCGGTCCTTGATCGCGTCGGAAATGCCCGGGCCCGAGTCAAGGATGGCGATGATGTGATGGATATTCCGCGGCAGCTCGTCGTACTCGCTGTAGATGCGGATATCGATGCTTCCGCCCCCTTGAGCGGACATGGCCTCCAGGGCGTTGAACAGCACGTTCATGAACACCTGCTTCAGGCGGTCGCTGTCGCTGGTCACCAGGATCTCCCTTTCGGCCTGGACTCGGACCGCCACGCTGTCCGGGATCTTTTTCGGCGGAATCTCGGCCAGCGTGCGCTCCACGAATTCGCGCAACGGGAAGCGGCTGAGGTTGAGTCCCTTGAACTTGGAAAACACCAGCAGCGATTCGACCAGCCGCCCGGCGCGGCCGATCTCGCGATGGATCTTGTCGCAGGAGGCGGCGATCGCACCGTCGCTTCCCGTCCGGCCTTTGATGGCCGTGGCCTCGAAGAGTACCGTGGTCAGCGGCGTCCGCAGCTCATGTGCCAGCGATGCGGCCATTTGCCCCACCAGTACCAGGCGGTCGAATTTGAACAGGCGGTAGAAGTTCTTGTCATTGGCGAATTCCAGCCGTTCGGCTTCGATCAGCGGGATGAACATGACCGCTGCCGCCTGCACGGCCACGGTCAGTGCGCGGATGTCGGCGAGGCTGCGGCCGTCGACCCGGGCCAGAAGCAGGCCGCGGAAGTAACTCCTGGCGTGCAGCGGGATGATCAGATTGATGCCGTTGCGGGACAAAAGGCCATGGGTGTCCCGGTCGAACAACTCGAAGTAGATGCGGGTTTCCAGCCCGTCGGCCATCGGTTCCGAGCGCCCGGTGAAGCTCTCGATCAGGTCGGCTTCCTCCGGGATGAGCGGCAGGGGATCCGCCGGGGCATCGTCGCTGTAGGGCTTGAAGATATTGCCATCCGGCTCCTTGAAATAGATGATGCAGGGTTCCAGCTGGAAGTGGCGGCGCAGGATGGCCGGAAAGGAGGCAAGAAAATCACGGGCGCTGCGGGCCGTTTGCAGCGCGGAGGCTGTTGTGACCAGAAATTCCTCGCGATGGCGTGTACGCATGGATGATCGGTGTCGAAAAACAACTATATTACGCCGGAAAAAGGTTGTCAAATCCCGATTTTCCTTGCAATTCCCCGGTGTCTGTGTTATTTTATTAATTTATTTTTGGGAGATGACCAATGAAAAAAACCAAGATCAATGAAGCGCATTACGTTCTGAAGGGCAAGATGGTGGAATTTTGCGGCTGGGACCTGCCGGTCCAGTACTCGGGCCTTAACACCGAGCACGTGGCCGTGCGCACCACCGGCGGCATTTTCGACGTCAGCCACATGGGCGAGATCTGGTTCCGCGGCCGGGAGGCGCTGCGGGCCCTGCAGCACCTCATCTCCAACGACGCCTCCAAGCTGCTGCCGGGAAGGATCCAGTACGCCGGATTGCTGACTGAGAATGGCTGTTTCGTCGACGATCTGCTGGTCTACATGATCCGGGAGGACGAATACCTGCTGGTGGTCAACGCGGCCAACATCGAGAAGGATTTCCTGTGGATGAAGAAGCACAGCGCCGGGTTTGACGTGCAGATCGAAAATCGCAGCGAGGAGTATTCGCAGATCGCCGTCCAGGGCCCGGTGGCCGAAAAGCTGCTCCAGGAGTTCACGGACATCGATCTCCAGCCCATGGGCTACTATCACTTCGCGCAAGGCCGCGTGCAGGGGATGGACGCCATCGTCTCGCGCACGGGCTACACCGGAGAGGACGGCTTCGAGATCTACTTCAAGTCCGATGCGGCCGCCGCCTCCAAACTGTTCCTGGACCTGGCCGGCAAGGGGGAGAAATACGATGCCTTGCCCGCCGGCCTGGGCGCCCGCGATACCCTGCGCCTGGAGGCCAAGATGGCTCTCTACGGCAACGACATCGACGACAGCCATACGGTACTGGAGGCCGACCTGGGATGGATTCTCAAGCTCAAGAAAGAGGAGCCTTTTATCGGCCAGGAAGCGTTGGCCAGGCAGAAGCAGGAGGGGATCCGGCGCAAGCTGGTGGGTTTTGAGCTGCTTGACAAGGGCATCGCCCGCCATGGCTACCCGATCCGCGTGGACGGCAGGGCCTTCGGTGCCGTCACTTCGGGGACCTTCGCCCCATTCCTGAAAAAACCCATCGGCTTGGCCTATCTGCCCGTGGAGCATTGCGCCGTGGGCGCTGAATTCCAGGTCGTTATTCGCGAAAAGACGGTCAACGCCAGGATCGTGGAAACCCCGTTTTATAAAAGAAACAAGTAGGAGGAACCGTAATGGCAAAGGAGAATCTTCTGTACAGCAAGGATCATGAGTGGGTGCGCCGCGAAGGCGACACGGTGGTCATCGGCGTCACCGATTACGCCCAGCACGAACTGGGCGACGTCGTGTTCGTCGACCTGCCCGCCGCGGGCAAGGAATTGAAGAAAGGGGACCCTGTGGCCAACATCGAGTCGGTCAAGGCGGTTTCAGACGTGTATGCCCCGGTCTCGGGGAAAGTGATTGAAGCCAACGCCAAGCTGAATGACAGCCCCGAACTGGTCAACCAGGATCCTTTCGGCGAGGGCTGGATCTTCAAGATGAGCGTCGAGCAGGCTTCCGAACTCGACGAGCTCATGGATCTGAAGAAATATGAGGAATATCTGAAAGGCATTGCCGGGGAGTGAGCGATGAGATACCTGCCGCTGACCGACGCGGAACGGGAGGAGATGAAGCGGGTCATCGGCATCGCCGATGTCAGTGACCTGTTCACCTGCATCCCGTCTGGCCAGTGCCGCCCTCAATTGGGCACGCTGCCCAAGGCTCTGAGCGAGCCTGAGCTGACGGCCCTTTTCCGGGAATTCGGCCGCCGCAACTCCTTCCCGGGATATCTCAGCTTCCTGGGCGCCGGCGCCTATTCCCATTTCATCCCCGAAGTCGTTTCCTACCTGAGCGCCAAAGGCGAGTTCCTCACCCCCTATACGCCTTACCAGCCCGAGGTCAGCCAGGGCAGCCTGCAGGCGATTTTCGAATACCAGACCATGATGGCCATGCTGACCGGACTGGACGTGGCCAACGCTTCCCTCTACGACGGCGCCACCGCCGCCGCCGAAGCCGTGCTGCTGGCCACGCGCCGTTCCGGGCGCGGGCGGGTGCTGCTGGCCGGGAACCTGCATCCCGAGTATGCCGCGGTCATCCGCACCTATGTGCAGAACCTGCCGATCGAACTGGTGACAGTGGCCGCGGACAAAGCCAGCGGCCGCGTGGATGCAGCCGATCTGGGGGCCAAGCTGAACGATGCCACCGCTGCCGTCCTTTTCCAGTCCCCGAACTTCCTGGGCGTGGTGGAGGACGGTCGGGGCATCGCCGCCGCCGCCCATGAACGCAAGGTCTTCGTTGTGCAGGTGGTGGCTGAGGCCATGTCGCTGGCCTATTTCGCGGCGCCGGGCGATGCGGGCGTCGACATGGCGGTGGGAGAAGCGCAGAGTTTCGGCCTGACGCTGGGCTTCGGCGGCCCGTACCTGGGTTTCATGGCCGTGCGCGAGGAATTCATGCGCCAGATGCCCGGACGGCTGGTGGGCCAGACCCGCGACCTGGATGGCAAGCGCGGCTACGTGCTGACGCTGTCCACCCGCGAGCAGCATATCAAGCGCGAGAAGGCGACGTCGAACATCTGTACCAACCAGGCCTGGTGCGCCCTGCGCGCCGGCATGTACCTGGCCGTCATGGGACGGACCGGCCTGGCCCGCGCCGCCCGCGCCTGCCATCTTAATGCCGCCTATTTCGCGAAACTGGCCGCCAAGAAGCGAAGCGTCCGCGTGGTCTACGAGAGGAATTTCTTCAACGAGGTTCTCCTCGAGGTCAGGAAGGGGAGCGCCGGCGACCTGGTAGCGGACCTGCGCAAGAAGGGCATCCTGGCCGGCGTACCCATGGCCTGGTTCGATCCCGGACAGAAGGACCGCCTGCTTCTCGCCTTCAGCGAGGTCCATGACCGTGCCGCCATCGACCGCCTGCTGGACGCCATTGGAGAATGACCATGAACACCCTGCCCAAGCTGATATTCGAGTTGAGCCGCGAGGGAAAGATCGGCGTCGGACTGAACGAGGCCGACGTGCCCGAGGAACCCGCCGTCGACCCGGAACTGCTGCGCCGGGAACTTGCTGATTTCCCGCAACTATCCGAGGTGGAGATCGTGCGCCACTACATGGCGCTGGCCAAGCTCAACTACTCCGTCGACGCCGGTTTTTACCCCCTGGGCTCCTGCACCATGAAGTACAATCCCAAGATCAACGAGAAACTCGCTGCCGCCGAGGAGCTTCAGGCCCATCCCTACGCCCCGCACGACCTGGTGCAGGGCAACCTGGAGATCCTGGCCCGGCTCGAGGAGTGGCTGCGGGAGTTGACCGGGCTGGCCGGCTTCACACTGGCGCCGGCCGCCGGGGCACACGGCGAGTTCACCGGCATGCTGATGGTGCGCAAGTACCTGCAGGAGAAGGGCGATCCCCGCAGGCTGGTGCTGATCCCCGACTCGGCCCACGGTACCAACCCGGCCTCGGCCCATTTCGCCGGTTATGATGTCAAGGAGATCGCATCCAGCGCCCAGGGGACCATCGGCCTGGCCGAGCTGCGCCCGCACCTCACGCCCGAGGTGGCGGCGCTGATGATGACCAACCCCAATACTCTGGGCATTTTCGAGTCGGATATCATGGCCGTCGCCGATGCCCTGCATGCCAACGGTTCCCTGCTGTACATGGACGGCGCCAATCTCAATGCGCTGCTGGGGGTCGTGCGCCCCGGCGACCTCGGCGTGGACGTCATGCACATCAACCTGCACAAGACCTTCTCCACGCCCCACGGAGGCGGCGGGCCCGGATCGGGCCCCGTGGGCGTGGCCGCGCATCTGCTGCCCTATCTGCCCGTGCCGCGGGTGCGGCGCCAAGGGGATGGCTTTGACGTCGTGTTTGACGACCCGCGCAGCATTGGCCGGGTGAAGAACTTCTACGGCCAGTTTCTGGTCATCGTCCGTGCCCTGGCCTACCTGATGACCCTGGGCCGGGAGAACGTCGGACGCGTGGCCGAGGATGCCGTGCTGAACGCCAATTACGTGCGCAAGCGGCTGGAGGGGCTTCTCGACCTGCCCTACAAGGGGCCCTCGCTGCACGAGGTGGTCTTCTCCGACAGCGGCCTGCCGGTCAAGACCCTGGACATCGCCAAGCGGCTGCTGGACTACGGCATTCATCCCTTCACCATTTATTTTCCGCTCATCGTGCACGGGGCGATGATGATCGAGCCGACCGAAAGCGAGAGCAAGGAAACACTGGACGATTTCATCGCCGTGATGGGAACCATCCTGCGTGAGGCCCGGGAGGATCCCGAGCTGCTGCGCCAGGCCCCGACCCGCACGCCGGTGCGCCGCCTGGACGAGACGCTGGCCGCACGCAAGCCGGTCCTGCGCTGGCGCAAGGGGGAAAGCCTTTGAGCGTACAGAACGTCATTCTCAAGCTGCAGGAGTTCTGGGCCGAGCGCGGCTGCTATATCGCCTCGGGCTATGATACCGAGGTCGGCGCCGGAACCATGTCCCCGGACACATTTTTCCGCGTCCTGGGTCGCAAACCCTGGCAGGTTGCCTTTTGGCAGCCTTCGCGCCGGCCCGACGACGGGCGCTATGCCCAGAACCCCAACCGCGTGCAGAAACACAACCAGTTCCAGGTCATCCTCAAGCCGGCTCCCGCCGACGGCCAGCTGCTGTTTCTGGACAGCCTGATCTTCCTGGGGGTCGATATCCGCATCCACGACATCAAGTTCGACGATGACAACTGGGCATCGCCCTCGTTGGGCGCCTGGGGGGTCGGCTGGCAGGTGATGTGCGACGGCCTGGAGATTACCCAGTTCACCTATTTCCAGCAGGCCGGCGGCATGGATCTCAACCCGAACTCGCTGGAAATCACCTATGGCATCGAGCGCCTGGCCGGTTTTCTGGACGGCAAGTCCAGCCTGTACGACCTGGAGTGGGGCAACCGCGTCTCGTATGCCCAGCTGAAGCAGGAGGAGGAGCGGCAATTTTCCATCTACAACTTCGAGATCGCCGATATCGACATGCTGCGCGGCCTGTTCGTCCAGTACCAGAAAGAGGCGGAGAAGCTCCTCGACCGCAATCTTTACCTGCCCGCATACGATGATGTGCTGAAATGCTCGCATGCCTTCAATATACTTGACGCGCGCAAGGCCATCTCGGTGGCCGAGCGCACGGCTCTGATGGGCATCATGCGCAACCTGGCGGCGCGCGTCGCCCAGAAATACGTTCAGCAGACGGAAGGTGAAGACCATGGCTGACCTGCTTCTTGAACTCGGTGTCGAGGAGATCCCGGCTCCCGCTGTCGGCATGATCCGCAACCAGCTGCGCGAGCTGTTCCTGGCACGATTGGCCCAGGAGCATATCCCAACCGGCGGCATCGAGTGCGCGGCCACCAACCGCCGCCTGATGATCCACGCGCTGCAGGTTCCGGAAAAGACGGCCAGCAAGGAAGAGACCGTGCTGGGGCCGGCCAAGCGCATCGCACTCGACGAGCACGGACTGCCCACAGTGGCCCTGAAGAAGTTCTGCGAGTTCCAGGGGGTCAAGCTGAGCGACGTGGTCGAGATCGAGACGCCCAAGGGAAAATACCTGGGCATCACCAAGGTCGGCGGCGGCCACGACGTGGCCGATCTGCTGGCCAAGGCGATACCGGCGCTGCTGGCGGCGCTGACGTTCCCCAAGACCATGGTCTGGAACGAGTCGCGCGTTCCCTTCATCCGGCCGGTCAAGAGCATCGTGGCCCTGTTCGGCAACAGGCCGCTCGACGTCGAGTTCGCCGGCGTGCGCTCGGGGAACCGCTCCCCGGGACACCTGCTGCTGTCGGACGCATTTTTCGAGGTCAATTCTTTCAAGGATTACTTCGAGGGTCTGGGCCGGAACTTCATCATCCTGAACGAGGAAGAGAGAAAAAGCAAGATATTGGCCGAGATCCGCGAGATCGAGGAGGAGCTGGAATGCCGGGTGCCCTGCGATCAGGACATGCTGGACTATTACGTCTACAGCAACGAGTACCCGGTTGTGTTCAGCGGCGGGTTCGACGCCAAGTACCTGGCCCTGCCCACGGAGATCATCACCGCCTTCATGACCCATGAGAAGAAGCTGCTGGCGGTCTTCGACGGCGCCGGCAAGCTGACCAGCCATTTCGTCGGCGTGGCCAATATCCCCGACGAGAACGGCAAGGTCAGCCGCGGCAACGAGAAGGTCGTGCAAGCGGCTTTCGAGGATGCCCAGTTCTTCTGGGACCAGGACCGCAAGCAGGATTTCTACGCCCTGAAGAACCTGCTGAAAAACGTCATGTTCCAGAAAGAGTTGGGGACCTACTACGAAAAAGTGGAACGCCTGGCCGCCCTGGTCGATTTCGTGATCAACGAGACGCACCAGGACGGGATGCGCAGCCAGCTGCACAAGGCCGCTTTCCACTGCAAAAACGACCTGTTGACCAAGATGGTGCGCGAGTTCCCTTCGTTGCAGGGGATCATGGGCGGTCTTTATCTGCAGGCCGCCGGCGAAGATCCGCTGGTATGGAAGGCCATCTATGGCCACTACAAGCCCAAGGGCCAGGCCGACGAGAAACTGGAGGACCTGGGCGCGGGCATCCTCTCCATCGCCGACCGCATGGACAACATCGCCGGTTTCGTCGGCAAGGGAATCAAGATCTCCAGTTCCAAGGATCCTTACGGCATCCGCCGCGACGCCAATGCCGTCATTCGCATCCTCATCGATTTCCGGCTGCCCCTGGACCTGGCGCCGCTGATCCGCCTGGCCGCCCTGAACTTCGCCCAGAACGATGCCGATCTGCAGCACAGCTGCAAGACCATCTGCGAGCTGCTTTCCGCCCGGTTGGAAAATTACCTGAAGGACACCATGAAGTACCGCTACGACGTGGTCAATGCCGTCATGGCCCAGGAGGCCATGGCCGTCCATGACAAGTTCCTGAAGGCCCAGGCGGTCGCCACGCTGGTCGACAGCGGCATGGCCGAGCCCTTGGCCGCCCTGCACCGGCGCCTGAAGAACATATGCGCCAACAGCGAACGCAGCCATTTTTCCGAGGGCGAGCTGAAGGAAAAAGAGGAGAAGATCCTTTCCGACGTGTTCAAGGAAGCCAAGCCGCGCATCGACGGCCTGATCCTGAAGAAGGATTTTACCCAGGCCGCCGCGGAGATCCTGGAGATGAAGCCGATCATCGACGCGTTCTTTGAAAAGATCCTCGTCATGGACAAGAACCTGACCCTGCGCAAAAACCGCATCGCCCTGCTGCAGCGCATCGACGAGCTGCTGGGGGCCGTGGCCGATTTCTCTCTGCTAGTCGAGACCAAACCAGGAGGAAAAACATGAAGGATATACTGAGCGAGAACCTGCGCAACGTGGCCGTGGTCGGCCACGGCCAGAGCGGGAAGACGAGCCTTGTCTCGGCCCTGCTCTACAACACCAAAATGGTCAACCGTCTGGGAAAAGTGGACCAGGGCAACACGGTCACCGATTTCGACGAGGAGGAGATCGCCCGCAAGATCTCCATCCAGGCATCGCTGGTCTATGCCTATAAGGACAAGGTGAAGATCAACCTGCTCGACACCCCGGGTTTTGCCAATTTCATATGGGAGACCATGGTATCGCTGCGCGCCGTGGAGACCGGACTGATGGTGGTATCGGCACAGGAAGGCGTCCAGGTGCAGACCGAGAGGATCTTCGACGGACTGGCCGGGGCAAACCGCCCCCTCCTGTTTTTTGTCAACAAGATGAGCAAGGAACTGGTCGATTTCGACAAGGTGTTCGACGCCCTGGTCGATACTTTCGGCAAAAACGTGATTGCCGTGCAGGTGCCCATCGGCCAGGGCCCCGAGTTCAGCGGCCTGGTCGACATCATCGAAATGAAGGCCTGGCAGTTCGCTGCCGACGACAAGGGCGAGAGCCACGAGATTCCCATCCCCGAGTCGCTGAAGGACGAAGTGGGGCTGCGCCGCGAGGCGCTGCTGGAAAAAGTCGCCGAGAACGACGAGAAACTGATGGACAAGTACCTGGCCGATGGCAATCTGTCATCCGATGAGCTGCGCGCCGGGTTGAAGAGCGCCATGCTGCAGCGCAATGCCTTCCCGGTGCTGCTCGGCGATGCCCTGGCCAACCGCGGCGTCCAGCCCCTGCTGGATTTCGTCATCGCCTTTGCGCCGTCGCCCCTGGAAGTGGCGCCGGCATCCGGCCGCAACGGCGCCCCGGTCAAGGCCGACCGGGCCGCCCCTTTTGCCGGCCTCGTTTTTAAAACCATCTCCGATCCCTTCACCGGCAAGATCTCCCTCATCCGCGTCTTTTCCGGCGCCTTCAAGCCCGATACCTTCTATTTCAATGCCAACAAGGAGGTCGAGGAGCGTGTGGCCGGGGTGTTCCTGCTGCAGGGCAAGACGCAGGAGCCGGCCGGCGAGGTCCAGCCCGGCGATATCGTCGCCGTCACCAAGCTGAAAGAGACCCAGACCGGGGACACGCTGTCGACCAAGGCCGACCGGATCATGCTGCCGGAGATCTCCTTCCCGGTGCCCTCGATCTCGTTCGCCATCGAGCCCAAGGCCCGCGCCGACGAGGGCAAGATATCCACCGCCCTGCAGCGCATCATGGAGGAGGATCCCACCATCAAGATGCTGCGCGATCCGCAGACCAAGGAGCTGGTCCTCTCGGGCAACGGCCAGCTGCACATCGAGATGGTGGTCAACAAGCTGAAGCGCAAGTATGGCGTGGACGTCTCAATGAAGCACCCGAAGATCGCCTACCGCGAAACCGTGCTGGGCAAGTCGGACGTGGAAAAGAAATACAAGAAACAGAGCGGCGGCCGCGGCCAGTACGGCCACGTGCTGATCCGCATGGAACCATTGCCGCGCGGGGGCGACTTCGAGTTCGTCAACTCCCTGGTGGGCATGTCCGTCCCGCGCAACTTCGTGCCGGCCATCGAGAAGGGCATCGTCGAGTCGAAGAATACCGGCGTGCTGGCCGGCTACCCGGTGGTCGACTTCAAGGTGGAGCTGTATGACGGCAGCCATCACGAGGTCGACTCGTCGGACATGGCCTTCAAGATGGCCTCATCCATGGCCTTCAAGATGGCCATGAAGGCGGCCAAGCCCACCATCCTCGAGCCGGTGGTCAAGGTGGAGGTGGTCATTCCCGAGGAATTCATGGGCGAGATCAACGGCAACCTCAGCGGCCGCCGCGGCCGGATCCAGGGCATGGAGATCAAGGGCAAGAACCATGTGGTCAAGGCCGCAGTCCCCATGTCGGAAATGCTCGACTTCGAGCCGACGCTGACCTCGATCACCGGCGGCCGCGGCAGCTACTTCATGGAATTCTCGCATTACGAAGAGGTGCCGGGCCACCTGCAGAAGAAGATCATCGACGAGGCGGTCAAGGAAGGAAGAGTTAAAGAAGAAGAAGAATAGTGACAGTGACAGTGTCAGTGTCAGCAAGAAGCTCAAGGAACTATTTTGACCCGTGACGAGTGACAAGTGACGAGCAGATGCAATGGATCGGCCTTACGCCGTTTCGAATCCCGAATCACGAATCAAGATTTACGAATCACGATAGATCGATCCTTTGCCGGGGATGAAACTATCCGAGTTTGATTTTGAACTGCCCCCGGAGCTGATCGCGCGCTTTCCGGCCGAGCGCCGCGACAACTCACGGCTCATGTACCTTCAACGTGCCGCTGGCCGCATTTCCCACCACCGCTTTTCCGATCTGCCCGATCTGCTGGCGGCCGGCGATTTCCTGGTCATGAACAATTCGCGCGTGGTCCCCGCCCGGCTCCTGGGCCAGGTCGACGGCAGACCGGCGGAGATGCTGGTCGTCAGCGACCTGGGCAAAGGCCGGCTCGAGGCCCTGTGCCGGCCGGCTGCGCGCTTCCGCACCGGCGCCGAGTTCGTGGCTGACGGCGGGGCGCGCGGCGTCGTGACGGCGGGGGGTGGCCGCGGCCGCCGCCGGCTGCGCTTCGATCGGGACTACGCGCGTGTCCTGGAGCACGGCTACGCGCCTCTGCCGCCCTATATCAAGCGCCGTGCCGAGGAAGCGGTTGCCCGTCGTTGTTTCGACCTCGAGCGTTACCAGACGGTCTATGCCCGCGACCCCGGCTCCATCGCCGCTCCGACCGCCGGCCTCCATTTTACGCCCCAGGTCCTGGAACGGCTGCGCCGGGATCATGACATCCTGGAACTCACCCTGGAGGTCGGCGAAGCCACTTTCCAGACGATCGCAACCGAGGAGATCGCGGACCACCGCATGGGGCGTGAGCGCATCCGCATCCCGGCCGCCACGGCGCGGCGCATCGCCGAGCTGAAGGGGGAGGGGCGGGCGCTGCTGGCCGTGGGCACCACCTCGGTGCGCTCGCTGGAGACCTACGCCCGCCTGGACGCCGGCGCGCCGCGAGGGGAGTTCGACTCCGAAATCTTCATCACTCCCGGCTTCCGCTTCCGTCTTGTCGACAAGCTGCTGACCAATTTCCACCTGCCCAGGTCATCGCTCTTCATCCTAGCCAGCGCCTTCGCCGGCCTGGAGGTCATGAAAGAGGCGTACCACATCGCCATCGCCGAGAAGTACCGTTTTTTCTCGTACGGGGACGCGATGCTGATTGCATGAAGACATGATCTGTCGTGACGCGTAACGCGTGACGCGTGACGAGTAGCGCGCAATGAATGATCTAGCGCAACACGCAACAGGCAAAGCGAAAAAAAAAGAAGTCATTTTGATTAATTTAGGAAAGTCAGATTGCTAAGTGCCACGGTCCTACCTGGTCCTATCTCAGATATTCACCTCAAACAAGCCCGTTCATTGCTTTTCTTGAAACGCGTCACGGAGATTGACAAAGCGATCGGATTCAAATAAAATAAAATCTTCTGTTTCACAAAACCGGAACGAGGAGAGGATTATTGAACGCACTGGAAAAGGCCGTACTGCCTTTTAAATTATTCAAGCGCGGCAAGGTGCGCGACGTTTTCGAGGTGGACGGCCGCCTGCTGATCGTTTCCAGCGACCGCATCTCGGCCTTTGATTTTATCCTGCCCTCGCTGATCCCGGGCAAGGGCCGCGTACTGAACCGCATCGCGGCCTTCTGGTTCGAGCGCACGCAGGACCTGGTCCCCAATCACGTGCTGAGCGCGCGGCCGGAAACGCTGCCGGAATTCCAGGCGCATGCCGCCATCCTGGAGCAGCGCTCGCTGCTGGCGCGCAAGCTGG
>DCVB01000125.1 GCA_002327965.1 Candidatus Aminicenantes bacterium UBA2199
CTGGCGACCCTGGACGGGCCGCTGCGGCTGCATGTCTTCGGTGCCCCGCGGCTCAAGCTCCGGGACTCCATCTCCGCCGCGGCCATCCGCGGCTACGCCGATTTCCTGCTCGAAAGATTCGGGCCGCTGGAGGTCCCGGAAGTGAACCTGCTGCTGCGGCGCTGGCATGACTATGGCGGCTGGAGCCACCAGGGTTTCGTGATCTTCAACCTGCTGGAAACCACCTTCATCGATGACGACGTGAGCGTGGTGCGACGGCTGCGCGGCGACAGCCCGGTGGTGTTCGGCGACGTCAACCGCGATAACCTGGTCCACGAGCTGGCCCACCAGTGGTGGGGCGGCGTCGTCTCCTGGAAGACCTACCAGGACCAGTGGCTCACCGAGGGGCTGGCGCAGTTCGCCACCCTGCTCTACCTGGAGAACACGCTGAGCACCGGCGCCTACCGCAGGGTCCTGAACTCCTCCAAGCGCTGGGTGGCGCGCAAGAACGACGCCGGCCCGGTCATCTACGGCCGGCGCATCGCCAACCTCACCGGGGACCTGCAGGCGTTCCAGAGCATCGTCTACAACAAGGCGGCGCTGATCTTCCTGATGCTCAAGGAGATGCTGGGCGAAGAGGAGATGCTGCAGCGCCTGCGCCGGGTGCTGGTCGATTTCAAGCACCAGAGCCTGGTCAGTTCCCGCTTCATCCAGCACGTCAGCCAGGGCGAGGCGAGGCTGCAGAAATTCTTCAACAACTGGGTCTACTCGCGACAGCTGCCCAAGGTCCGCTACCAGGCGACCATCAGCGGCCGGAACGCCGAGATCGCCTTCACCCAGGAGGGCAGCGATTTCGTGTTCCCGGTCACCTTGCGCGTCACCTGCGCCGACGGCAAGTACACGCGAACGCTCATCGTCGAGCAGCGCAGCCAGACGTTCAGGATATTCGAGAATGCCCCCATCCTGTCGCTGCAGGTCGACGCGCCGGTCGCTCCCGTCGAGCTGCAGCCGCAGTAGCTTCGCCCTGGCCCGGGCCGCGAAGATGTGCTAGAATCCCTGCGTGAGCTCGCTGCCTTTTCGCAGGTTTCTGCTGGCCATGCTGGTCCTGGCAACCGCCGGCGCCGCCGGCTGCCGCCGCCGGGAAGTCGTCCCTTTCAACCTGCTGGTCATCACCCTGGACACCACCCGCGCCGACAGCATCGGCGCCTACGGCAACCGCGACGCCCGAACGCCGAACCTCGACCGCCTGGCGCGGGAGGGGGTCTTGTTCCGCGACGGCTACACTTCGGTCCCCCTGACCCTGCCCTCCCATTGCTCGCTGTTCACCGGACGCTACCCGCCGGCGCACCAGGTGCGCAACAACGGGACCTATTTCCTGCCGGCAGCGGAGACTACTTTGGCCGAACTGCTGCAGGAGAACGGTTTCCACAACGCGGCCTTCATCGCCTCGTTCACGCTGCTGGGAAAATTCGGCCTGAACCAGGGCTTCGCCCTCTACGACGAGGGCTTCCGCCAGAAGCAGGTGGCCCTCAATTTCCACGACGAAGCGTCCGCCGAAGAGATCAGCGGCAAGTTCTCGGACTGGCTGGAGCGCAATCATGAGCGGCGTTTCTTCGCCTGGCTTCATTTCTACGACCCGCACATCCCGTACCAGGTCCATCCCGAGGTGGACCCCCGGTTCGCCGCCTCCGAGAGGCTGAGGTATGAAGGAGAGGTCGCCTACATGGACCTGCACCTGGGACGGGTGCTGCGCGGCCTCGAGGAGAAAGGGCTGCTGGAGCGCACGCTCATCGTCGTCGCCGGCGACCATGGCGAGGCGTTCGGCGAGCATGGCGAGTTCGGCCACGGGATATTCTGCTATGAGGAAAGCTTGAGAGTGCCGCTCATTCTGCGCCACCCCGCCCGGCTCGCCAGGGGCAGGGAGGTCGAAAGCCGCGTCAACCTGGTGGACGTCATGCCCACGATCCTGCATTACCTTGGGATTCCCTGCCCGGGGACCGTTCAGGGCAGGAGCTTTCACCGTCTCGTTGCCGGCGAAAAAGAGACCCGGCGGCGTGACGTCTATTTCGAGAGCCGCTTCGGCCTGGAGGCCAACAACTGGGCGCCGATCACGGGGCTCATCGTCGACGGGCACAAGTACATCTCGCTGATCGAGCCCGAGCTGTACGATCTGGAGAGCGATTCCGCCGAGAGGGACAACCTCTATAAGAGGAAGAACCTGCTGGCGCGGCAGCTGGACGGGCGGCTGCGCCGCTTCCTGGTCGACCACGCCTCCGTTGCCGCGACGGGCCGGCGCCGGCTCAGCGTTGACGACGCCGCCAGCCTGAAGACCCTGGGGTACATCACTCCCAGCGCGGCCGTGGCCCAGGAAATGATCGATCCCAAGCAGGGGCTGGCCCTGTACGTCCGGGTGGAAGAGCTGAAGGAGAAGGCCAAGGCCGGCCGTCTCCGCGAGGCGCAGGCCGGGCTCGACGCCGCCCGCGCCGATCACCCCGGTGCCGTGCTGCCCGGCCTGTTCGAGCTGGGGTTCACTCTCAACAAGAGCGCCGGCCGCATGAAAGAAGCGCTGGCCGAGCTGGAAAAGGGGCGCGCGGCATTCCCCGACATGGAACTGTTCAAGATGATCCTGGCCAACGAATTCGCCGCCCGCGGCGAATCGGCGCGCGCGGTCGAGCTGTGCCGCGAGGTCCTCAAGTCCAACCCGCGTTTCGCCGCCGCCCTGGTCCTGCTCGGGGACATGGCCCGCCGCGAGGGCCAAACCACCGAGGCCATCGGTTTCTACCGGCGGGCGCAGGAACTCGAGCCGCAGAACACCCGCCTGCGGAAGGTGCTGGCCGGGCTGGAAGCGGGTTCCCCGGCCGCCGTGCGCCTGGATGGCATGGAGGAGAAAGCCAGGGCACTGGTCGCCGGCAACCAACTGGACGAGGCGCGCTCGCTCCTGGAGGAGGTCCTGCGTGGCGAACCGCGCCGCGTCGAGGCCTGGGTGCAGCTGGGGACCATCGCGGCGCGCCGCGGCGATATCGCCGCCGCCTTGGGCCATTTCCAGGAGGCGGTGCGCCTGGACGGCCGCCATGCCCTGGCCCAATTCAACCTGGGGATCGCCCACTACACCCTGTTTCAGAAGGACGGCGATCGCTCCCGCCTGCGGGCGGCGCTGGCCTGTTTCGACCGCGCCTTGAGCCTGGAACCGGATCTGGCCGCCGCCTACGACGGGCGCGGCGCCGTGCGCATGGCGCTGGGGGAGAACGACGGGGCCGCGGAGGATTTCGCCCGCTTGATCGAACTGCGCCCCGGCTCCGTCAATGCCCATATCAACCTGGCCTACGCCCTGGCCAACTCCGGGCGCAGGAGCGATGCGCTGGCCGCGCTTTCCCGTTTCCGCGAGTCGCATTACGCCGAGCTGGGACAACGGGAACGCAAAGAACTGGATGCCCTGATCGCGGAAATCGGCCGCTGAGCTCCGGCGGGCTCTGGATTTTCCCGGAGAAATGAGGTATTCTTTCCTATTCCATCAAGAATACTCCGGGTTGAAACGAGGTAGGTGATGCTGGATGAATCGCTGCTCGATCCAGTCGACCGGCAGGCGCGCGGCCGCCGCTGGCTGCTGCTGCCCATCTCCCTGTCCGTCCACCTGCTGGCCGTCGCCGCGCTGGTGCTGTTCCCCCTGCTGACCGCCGAGTCCGACCTGCCCGAGGTCCAGGTGATCCACGTGCACATCGTTCCCCCGCCGCTGCCGGCGCCGCCGCCCCCTCCTCCTCCCCCCCTGGGCCGCAGGCGGGGGACGGGCGCTGCCAAGGCCGCCGATGAAAAGAAGGATGTCAGACCGCCCGTCATCTTCGGCCGGCTGATCGCTCCCATCGAGGTGCCGGTCACGATCGAGGAGGACGAGGGCAGCGACTTCGGCGTCGAGGGCGGCGTCCCCTGGGGCGTCATCGGCGGCGTCGAGGGCGGCGTCGAGGGCGGTGTCATCGGCGGCGTGCTGGGCGGTGTGCTGGGCGGCGAGATGCCTGTTGAGAAACCTTTCTTTGTCTCGGGCAAGAAGGTTCCCAGGCTGCTGCGCGAGGTCAAGCCGGAATATCCCCAGGAGGCTTTCGCCAACCGCCTGCAGGGGGTGGTGATCGTCGAGGCCATGACCGACGTCTACGGTTTCGTCAGCCGGGCGCGCATCATCAG
>DCVB01000056.1 GCA_002327965.1 Candidatus Aminicenantes bacterium UBA2199
CCTCGAGTCCTTCCCCTTCGAGGAATCCACGGTGGAGATGCTCCCCGGCGACCGGCTGATCGTCTTCTCCGACGGCATCAGCGAAGCGGTGAACCATGCGGACGAGGAATTCAGCGAAGCCCGCATATTCGAACTGGTCGCCGCCAACCGTGACGCCTCGGCCGCGGAATTGATCGAGAAGATCCTGCAGGAGGTGAGCCGCCACGCCGCCGGCCAGCCGCAGATGGACGACATGACCCTGGTGGTGATCCAGAGGCAATCATGACGACAAATTATTCAGAGAGAGACAAATGAAAAAAATCCTTTTTATCAGCGGTTCGATCGGCTTGGGCCACATTTTCCGGGATCTGGCCATAGCCCGGGAGTTGCGGCGTCTGCATCCCGGAACCGGGATCCAGTGGCTGGCTGCCGGCCCTGCCGCCCAGGAGCTGAAAAACGCCGGCGAAGAACTGCTGCCGGAAGCTGAAGGCTTGGCCAACGAGAATCTTTCCGCCGAAAAATCTGCTCCGGATAAGGGGTTTCGCCTCAACCTGCTGAAATTTCTGTTTTTGGCCAGGGGCGGTTGGAAGCAGAACGTGGAGGTATTCAAACAGGTAATGACGAAAAGAAAATTCGACCTTGTCGTCGGCGACGAAACCTACGAGATCTCCATCGCCATCAAGGAGAATCCGGGGATAAAAACTGCGCCCTATGCCGTGATCTACGATTTTATCGGCATGGAGGCCATGACCCATAGCCCGATCGAACGACTCGGCGTATATTTATGGAACCGCGTTTGGGCCAAGGCGTACAAGCAAACATCCAAACTCATCGACGCCTACCTTTTTGTGGGCGAGGCCGACGACATCCCGGACAGCAAGCTGGGATTCCTCCTGCCGGGCCGCCGCGAATGGGCGCGCGACCGAAAGCTCAACTACCTGGGTTATATCCTGCCATTCGCTCCGCTGCAGTTCAGCGACCGCCAGGCGCTCCGTGCTCGCCTGGGATACGGCAAGGAACCGCTGGTTATCGCCGCCCTGGGCGGAACGGCCGTCGGCCGCGACCTGCTGGAACTCTGCGGCCGGGCTTTCCCCTTGGCCCAAAAAAAGATAGCGGGGTTGCGCATGGTACTGGTCTGCGGCCCCAGGCTCGACCCCAAAACGGTCCAGGCGCCGGAAGGGATCGAAATCAAAGGCTATGTTCCGAACCTTTACGAGCATTTTGCCGCCAGCGACCTGGCCATCATCCAGGGCGGCGGCACCGCGACTTTGGAATTGACCTCATTGCGCCGGCCCTTCCTCTATTTCCCTCTGGAAGGTCACTTCGAACAAAGCAAGTACGTGGCCGAGCGCCTGGCGCGCCACCAGGCCGGCAAGCGCATGGATTTTAGCCGGACCACACCGGAATTGTTGACTGCGGAGATCGAAAACAATATCGGCAAGGAAGCAACCTGGCCGCCGATCGCCACGGACGGCGCCAGCAAGGCATCGCAAATCCTGCAGGATTTCTTAAATAGAAAAACATGATCGGGAAAACCATTTCCCATTATCAGATCATGGAAAAGCTCGGTGAGGGCGGCATGGGGGTCGTCTACAAGGCCGAGGACACCAAGCTCAAACGCCGGGTGGCTTTAAAATTTCTGCCGCTGCAGATGACGGCGGATCCAGAAGCGAAAGAAAGGTTCGAACGGGAAGCCCAGGCCGCGGCGGCCTTGAACCACCCCAACATCGTCACCATCCACGAGATCGGCGAGCACGAGGGCCAGGTCTTCATCGCCATGGAGTACGTCGAGGGTCGGACATTAAAGGAATTGATTTCCGTAGGGGCAGAGCCCCGTGTCTGCCCGGATTTTATTGACATCCAGAAGAAGGGCGAACACAGGGGTTCGCCCCTACCCATCGCCTCTCGCCCCTTGTCCCTCGCCCAGGTCATCGAAATAGCCACCCAACTCGCCTCCGGCCTCGCCGCCGCCCACGAGAAGGGCATCGTCCACCGCGACATCAAGCCGCAGAATATTTTGGTCGACAAGGGCGACCGAGTGAAGATATTGGATTTCGGGTTGGCCAAGTTGAAAGGAATTTCATCGCTTACCAAAGAATCTTCCACCCTCGGTACGGTTCATTATATGTCTCCGGAACAGACCATGGGAAAAGATGTGGACCAGCGCAGCGACATTTGGTCGCTGGGCGTAGTGCTCTACGAAATGATCACCGGCCGGCTGCCGTTCCGGGGCGACTACGAACAGGCGGTGATCTATTCGATATTGAACGAAGAGCCGGAGCCCTTGACCGGCCTTCGACCCGACGTTCCCAGCGAACTTCAGGCGATGATCGGCAAATGCCTCGATAGGGAGATCGACGTCCGCTATCAGCACGCCGACGACCTGATTGCCGACCTGAAGCGGGCCAAGCGCGACAGCAAGCCAGTCACTGTCCCGACAAGAGAAAGGGGCTTGCCCGGGAGAAGCCGGAAGGTCCTCTGGCCGATCGCCGCAGCGGTCGTGGTGCTCATCTTCGCCGTGGCCTTCCTGGTGCTGAAGCCATTCAAGGCCAAGGAGCCCGCCTCCGAGGTCAATCTCCTTCCCGACCGCTATTACGTGGCCATCCTGGAAAACCAGACCGGCGACCCTTCATTGGATTCCCTGGGGCGCATGGCGGCCGACTGGATCACCCAGGGGCTGTCCCAGCTGGGCAGGGAGATCGAGCCGTTGGTCGCCCAGGTAGCTGCTGCTGCCTCGCAGGTGCAAAAGACGGCGGAGAAGGGGCGGGCAGGGAAATTCATCTGCGGCGCGTATTACCTCTCCGGCGACTCGCTGCAGATCCAGGTCCGCATCATGGACACCACATCGGGAAAAGTGGTCTACGCCCTGCCCTTGGTCAGCGGGCCGCGCCAGGACCCGATGAAGGCCATCAACATTCTTAGTCAGAGGCTGACCGGCTCGTTGGCCATGAAGCATGAATGGGAGATGGATCCCTCATTGCTGATTCAGCCGCCGCTATATGAGGCTTACCAGGAATACATTGCCGGAGTGGGTTTCTTCGGGAGTAATGACGAGGAGGCCATCGCTCATTTCAAGAAGGCGGCGCAGCTGGATCCACAATTCTTCAGGCCGAAATTGTACATCGCCCTGTCGTACAGCAACCGGGGGGATTATGCCGAGGCTGACGCCATCCTGAAGCAGATCCTGGGCCAGAAGAACCAATTCAGCCTATTCGAGCGCCATACGCTGGACTGGTACACGGCCCATCTGCAGGGCAACATTCTCAAGGCTTACCGCGCCATTCGCCTGGGGGCGAACCTGGCCCCGCAAAGCTGGGTTTTCAGCTATCTAACCGGCCTGTACGCGCAAAGCAGAAACCATCCCCAGGAGACTGTAAACACATTTTTCAGGAACAGCGCCGGCAAGGATTTTCCCCAGCTGAAGACGTCGCAGTCCTGGTGGTATAAGGTGCTCGCCGACTCCCACCACATGCTTAGTAACTTTGATGAGGAGCTCGAGGTCAGCCGGGAGGGGAAGCGCCTATTCCCTGATAACATCGATTATCATTTCATTGACGCCAGGGCTTTGGCGGCCCGCGGCAACGTCGAAGGGGCGCGCAAGAAAATCGAGGAATGCTTCGCCTTCCCGGTCAGCAGGCTGCACATGTCCCAGGGACTCTTGAACTGCTCCCTGGAGCTGCGTGTTCACGGCCATGCCGATAAGGGGCGGGAGATCGCCCGGCAGGCCACGGCCTGGCTCAGGCAAAAGGAGAATGAAAAAGCTTTGACCGGCGAAGAGAGCTTCAACCTGGCCAGAATCATGGCCGCTGCCGAGCAATGGGACGACGCAGAGAAGTTGGCGTCCAGCCTTGCCTCCAAGGACCAGAAAAACGTCGGCTACGCAGGTTTACTGGGAGCCCTGCATGCCCGTAGGGGAGACGGCGCCGCTGCCCGGAAAATATCCGAGAAACTCCAGGGATGCAAGCAGCCCTACCTATTCGGAGAACACACTTTGTGGCGGGCGAGGATCGCCGCCCAGCTCGGAGAAAAGGAAGAAGCGGTGCGCCTGCTGCGCGAGGCCTTTGCCCAGGGAAACGCCTTTGGCGTCTGGCTGCACCGGGATATCCATTTGGAACCGTTGCGCGGCTTCCCCGCCTTCGAGGCGTTTCAGAAGCCTCAATCTTCATCCGTAGAGGATAAATAATGATCGGCCAGATTGTTTCCCACTACCACATCCTGGAGAAGATCGGTTCCGGAGGGATGGGAGAAGTTTATCTGGCCGAGGACACCAAGCTCAAGCGCCGGGTGACTTTGAAATTTCTGCCGCTGCAGATGACGGCGGATCCAGAAGCGAAAGAAAGGTTCGAACGGGAAGCCCAGGCCGCGGCGGCCTTGAACCACCCCAATATCGTCACGGTTTACGAGATCGGCGAGCACGAGGGCCAGGTCTTCATCGCCATGGAATACGTCGAGGGTCGGACGTTGAAGGAATTGATCACCGTCAACCGTCAACCGTCAACCGTCCACCCATCCCCTTTCGTCTCTAGCCCCTTGTCCCTCGCCCAGGTCATCGAAATAGCCACCCAAATCGCCTCCGGCCTCGCCGCCTCCCACGCCAAGGGCATCGTCCACCGCGACATCAAGCCGCAGAACATCCTGGTCGACAAGGACGGCCGGGTGAAGATCCTGGATTTCGGCCTGGCAAAACTGAAGGGGGTATCCTCGCTAACCAAGGAGTCTTCTACTCTCGGTACGGTGCACTATATGTCGCCCGAGCAGACCATGGGTCAGGATGTCGACCATCGGACCGATATATGGTCGATTGGGGTTGTCTTCTACGAGATGTTGAGCGGCCGGCTGCCGTTCCGGGGCGACTACGAGCAGGCGGTGATCTATTCCATATTGAACGAAGAGCCGGAGCCCCCCCGCCCTGCGGGGAGTGAAGTGCCGGATGCCCTGGAACGGCTGATCATGAAAGCTCTGTCCAAGGACCCGGAAAAGCGCCCGGCCCGGATGAGCGAATTATCAACCGGATTGGCTGAAGCGCTCAGGCAGGCAGGCAATCCCGCGCATCCCCTCCAGGCGGCCCTGCCCTCGATCGCCGTCCTGCCCTTTGTCAACATGAGCGCAGAAGCCGAAAACGAGTACTTCAGCGACGGCCTGGCCGAGGAACTCATCACCCGGATATCGCGCCTGCGCGATCTGCGCGTCGTGGCCCGCACCTCGGCCTTTGCCTTCAAGGGCAAGGACCTTGACATCCGCGAAATCGGCAGGAAACTGAATGTCCAGAACATCCTCGAGGGCAGCGTCCGCAAATCGGGCAGCCGCCTGCGTATCACGGCCCAGTTGATCAACGTCGCGGACGGCTTTCACCTCTGGTCCGATCAATACGACCGGGAAATAAAGGACATATTCGCCATTCAGGACGAGATCGCCCAGGAAATCGTCAAGAAGTTGAATGTCAACCTGATGAGCGAAGACAAGAGCCGGGTTTCGTCCCGGATCGAGAATGTCGAGGCGTATCAACGCTTTCTGCGCGGCCGCCACTTGCTGAGCAAGTACACTCTGGTCTCGCTTTACAAGGCCATCGATTGCTTTGAGCAGGTTCTCGGCGAATACCCCAGTTTCGCTCCGGTGCTTGTCGGCATGGCCGACGCCTATTTTTTTCTCGGATTTCTCAATCTGATGCCGCCGCGCGAATCGTTTCCCAAGGCGAAAGAAATGGCCCAAAAAGCGATCGCGCTGGACCCATCCCTGGCCAATGCCCATTCGCTCCTCGGCTTGACGCTCCTGCACTACGATTGGGATTGGCCTGGCGCCGAGAAATCGCTCCGCCAAGCATTGGCCATCAATGACCAGAACTCCTTCGCCCACTCCGGCTTTGGGACGTACCTGCTGGTGATCGGAAAAATGGATGAAGCGGTGAACGAGTACTTATTGGAACTTGAAGTCAATCCGCTCGCCAGCCGGACGGTGGTGAATTGCGGCATGGCCTTGATGCGTTCGGGAAAACTGGACGAGGCGATCGCCCATATGCAGGGGGTGATCGACATCGAGGGTGGGAATCCTCACACGCAGTGGCTACTGGGGCAGGCCTGGTTCCTGAAAAATGAGCAAGAGAAAGGCATTGAACAGATCCGTCAGGCGGTCGCCCTTTCCGACCGCAACCCGATGATCCTTTCCGGCCTGGGCTGGGTCCTGGCCATGAATGGCCAAAGCGAGGAAACGCGGGAAATTCTCGCCGAATTGAAGCGGCGCTCGGATGAAGAGCCAATCCGGCCATATCTGATCGCCAAGATATACGCGGGCCTGAATGACGCCGATCAGTCATTTTCCTGGCTCGAGCAATCCTTCCGCCAGCACGATCCGTCATTGGCCTTCATTCTCACCGATGAAACCCTGGTCCACCTCCACCATGACCAGAGGTTCAAGGACTTGCTGACTAGATTGAAATTGGATCAGGGGTTTGTACCCGCCGCCCATAAGGAGAATCCGTGATCGGCCGGACCGTGTCCCACTACCGCATCCTGAAAAAGATCGGGTCAGGTGGCATGGGAGATGTGTTTTTGGCCGAGGATACAAAGCTCGAGCGCAAGGTGGCGCTGAAGTTCCTGCCGCCGGAGCTTTCAATGGACCCGGACGCCAAGGCGCGCTTCGTCCACGAGGCCAAGGCGGCTGCTGCGCTGAACCATCCCCACATCGTCACCATCTTCGAGATCGGAGACCATCAGGGCCAGGTCTTCATCGCCATGGAATACGTCGAGGGGCGGACCTTGAAGGAAATGATTTCCGGTTCCGTAGGGGCGAATAATTATTCGCCCCTACCTCTCGCCCCTCGCCCCTTGCCTCTCGCCCTGGTCATCGATATAGCCACCCAGATCTCCACCGGCCTGACCGCCGCCCACGCCAAAGGCATCGTCCACCGCGACATCAAGCCGGCCAACATCTTCGTAACGAACGACCATACGGTCAAGATCCTCGACTTCGGCATCGCCAAGCTGGCAAGCAGCAAGACCAAGCTGACCAAGACCGGCAGCACGGTGGGCACCGTGGCCTACATGTCGCCCGAGCAGGCCATGGGCCGGGAAGTGGACCAGCGCAGCGACATCTGGTCACTGGGCGTCATCCTCTACGAGATGCTCGCCGGCGCCCTCCCCTTCCGCGGCGATTACGAGCAGGCGGTGGTCTATTCCATTCTCAACGAGGAGCCGGAGCCGCTGGCGAAAACCAGGAGCGATATTCCCGATCCGCTCCAGCGCATCGTGCGTAAGGCCCTTGCCAAGGACCTCAAGAACCGTTATCAGGCGGCGAGCGAAATGCTCCAGGACCTGAAACCACTTGCTGCCGGCACGGCGGCGCCCGCTGCGCAAGGCCCCGGCCTGGCACGCCTTCTGCTGCGGCCGCAGGTCACCCTCCCGCTGCTGCTGGTCGTCGGGGCCCTGGCAACAGTATCGTTCATTTATTTCAAGCACCGGGCCAGGGTGCACTGGGCCCGGGAGACGCTCCTGCCCCAGATCGCCCGCATCGTGGAGGAGAACGACGCCTGGCGCAACCTGGGGCCGGCCTTCCGCCTTGCCGAGCAGGCAGAGAAGATCATCCTGGAGGATCCCCGCCTGGCCGAGCTTTTCGCCAAGTGCTCCTTCCGCATCAATGTCCGCACGGAACCGGGGGGAGCCAGGGTATCTATGAAGGAATACGGCGAGCCGGACGGCGAATGGCGTAGCCTGGGCGAAACGCCGCTGGAGAAGATCCGGCTGCCCGTCGGCATCTTCCGCTGGAAGCTGGAAAAGGAGGGCTACGAAACGGTCCTGGCCGTCGCCTCCACCTGGAACGGCGACTACCAGGACCGGAACACCATCATTCCCTGCGACTTCGTGAGAACGCTCGATAAGAATGGGTCCATCCCACCCGGCATGGTGCGGGTCACTGGAGCCCAGACGCCGGACGGCAAGCTGGAGGATTTCTTCATCGATCGCTGCGAGGTCACCAACAGACAATTCAAGGAGTTCGTGGATGCCGGCGGCTATGCCGACAGGAAATTCTGGATACATCCATTCTTTCGTGACGGGAAGGAAATTTCTTGGCAAGAGGCGCTCAGTTCTTTCGTGGACCAGACCGGGCAGCCTGGACCGTCAACCTGGCAGGCGCGGGACTTCCCGGAGGGACAGGGGGACCATCCCGTGGCCGGGGTCAGCTGGTACGAGGCGGCGGCCTACGCGGAGTTTGCCGGAAAAAGCCTGCCCAGCACCCTTCATTGGGGGCTCGCCCGGGGAGAGGCTACGCCGGTCATCCAACTGCCTCAGCTTGGGGGATTTGCCGTATTCGCCCCCTTCAGCAATTTCCGGGGCAAGGGCACCCTGCCGGCCGGCAGCCTGCCGGGGATCACGTCGTATGGCGCCCTGGATATGGCGGGAAACGTCAGGGAGTGGTGCTGGAACGAGACGCCGCAGGGACGGTCGATCCGCGGCGGCGCCTGGGACGACAATCCATACATGTTCACCCATTTGAGCCAGGCCCCGGCCATGGAGCGCCTGCCAAAGAACGGCTTCCGCTGCGCCGTCTATCCGCGGCCGGAAAAAATTCCCGCGGCCGCGCTTCAACCCGTGGGCCTGCCCCCGGTTCGGGATCTGTACAAGATAAAGCCGGTGCCAGACCAGGTCTATCAGATCTACAAGGAGCTATACTCCTACGACAAGACCGATTTGCAGCCGCGGGTGGAGGCGCGGAAGGAAAATCCCGCCGGCTGGGTGCTGGAGAAGGTCTCGTTCGCCGCCGCCTACGGCGACGAGCGAGTCACGGCCTATCTCTTCCTGCCCGCGAACAGCGAGCCGCCCTACCAGGCGGTGATCTATTTCCCGGGCGGAGCGTCCGCCGCGCAGCGCTCGAGCGCGGATATCGAGAATTTTTATGAATTCCCGATGTTCCTCTCCTTCATCGTCAAGAGCGGCCGGGCGGCCGTCTATCCCGTCTATAAGGGGACATTCGAGCGCATCACTCCGGCTGTCCTTGCGATCCGCGCTGCAACGGGGAACACGCTTCAACGAATGGAGCTCTTCATACAGAGGATCAAAGACTTCCGCCGCTGCATCGATTATCTCGAGACTCGTTCCGACATCGACGCCGGCAGGATCGCCTATCAGGGAATGAGCTGGGGAGGGGATATGGGACCGCTGATCACCGCCGTGGAGGATCGGCTCAAGGCCAGCGTGCTGCTGGCGGGCAGGATCAGGGGAACGGGGCGCCCCGAGATCAACCGCATGACCTACATCCACAGGGTGAAGGTCCCGACACTGATGCTGAACGGACGATACGATTCTATTGACTCATTTGAAGAAACGAGCAAGCCCATGTTCGACCTGCTGGGCACGCCGGCGGCGCACAAGAAGCTGCTGGTTTACGACACCGACCATATCCCGCCGCGCAACGAGTACATCAAGGAGACCCTGGCCTGGTTCGACAAGTACCTGGGCCCGGTGAAGCCACGGGTGAAGTGAGCCCATGATCGGCAGAGCCATCTCCAACTACCGCACCCTGAAAAGGATCAGGCGTGGAGGCAAATCTCCATGGCACCAAAAGTAAAACCATGATTGGGAAAATCGTCGCTCATTTCAGGATAATCAAGGAAATCGGCCACGGGGGCATGGGAATCGTGTACCAGGCCGAGGACACGAAACTCAAGCGCACCGTGGCCCTCAAGTTCCTGCCGTCTGAACTCACCCAGGACGCCGAAGCAAAACAAAGGTTCCTCCATGAGGCGCGGGCGGCGGCAGCCATCAACCACGCCAACATCGTCACGGTCCACGAGATCAACGAGCATGAGGGCCGGGTTTATATCGCCATGGAATACGTCGAGGGGCGGACGTTAAAGGAATTGATCGCCGTCAACCGTCCACCGTCCACCGTAAACCGTATACCGATTCCTGAGGTTCTCGACATTGCCATGCAGATCGCCTCCGGCCTGACCGCCGCCCACGCCAAGGGCATCGTCCACCGCGACATCAAGCCGGCCAACATCCTCGTAACGAACGACGATACGGTCAAGATCCTCGACTTCGGCATCGCCAAGCTGGCGGGAAGCAAAACCAAGCTGACCAAGACCGGCAGCACGGTGGGCACGGTGGCCTACATGTCGCCCGAGCAGGCCATGGGCAGAGAGGTGGACCCGCGCACCGATATCTGGTCGCTGGGCGTCATCCTCTACGAGATGCTCGCCGGCGAACTTCCCTTCCGCGGCGACTATGAGCAGGCGGTGGTCTATTCCATTCTCAACGAGGAGCCGGAGCCGCTGGCCAAGGCACGCCCCGACATGCCCGCCGGCCTGGCGAGCATCGTCGGCCGGGCCCTGGCCAAGGACACTAAAGAACGCTATCAAAACATCAATGAACTGGCCGCGAACCTGAAGGCGGCAGTGGAAGGAACGCTGCCGATCAAAGCCAGGACTCAAGGGCTCAAGGCGAATATTCTCTCAAAAAAATCGTTCTGCCTTTCCGCTGCGGCCACCGCACTGGCCATCCTTTTCGGCCTCAATGTCGGCGGGATGAGGCGATCACTGCTCGGCCCGGGTGCCCCATCAGCGCGTGCCATCCGCCTGGCCGTGCTGCCGTTTGCCAACCTGAGCAGCGATCCGGAGCAGGAATATTTCAGCGACGGCCTGACCCAGGAGATGATCGTTCGGCTCGGCAGGCTGCATCCGCAGAGCCTGAGCGTGATCGCCCGCACATCGGTGATGCGCTACAAGAAGGGCGACGCGCCCATCGACCAGATCGGCCGCGAGCTGAACATCGACTACGTGCTGGAGGGCAGCGCCCGGCGCGAGGGAAGCCGGGTCAAGGTCACGGCCGAGCTGATCCAGGTGAAGAACCAGGCGCAATTGTGGGCCGAAACCTACGAGCGCGAGATGGCGGGCATCCTGGCGCTGCAGAATGACGTGGCCGGCAAAGTAGCCGGAGCCCTGGCGCTCCAGCTGCTGCCGTCCGAGCAGGCCCAGCTGGCCCGCGGGCACACCGTCGATCCCGAAGCGTACGAAGCCTATCTCAGGGGAACCCACTATCGTCATACGATGACCAAGGAAGGCCTGGAAGCGGCGGAACGCTATTTCACCCTGGCGATGGAAAAGGATCCGAATTATGCCGCCGCCTGGGCCGGGATCGCCGGCGTTTGGACCGCCCGCCAGCAGATGGGCATCACGCCGCCGAAGGAGGCATTTTCAAAAGCGAAGGAAGCAGCGCATCGATCCCTCGAGCTGGATCCCGATGAATGCGAAGCGCTGCGCGTCATGGCCGGCATCCTGACCTGGGGCGACTGGAATTGGCGGGACGCGGACCGGGCATGGAAGCGGGTGTTCGCGATCAATCCGGACTACACACCGGCGCTCTCCACTTATTCCCATTTTTTGATGGTCATGGGGCGCCAGGACGAGGCATTGGCGAGTATCGAGCGCGCCCTGGAGCTCGATCCCTTCGATATCAAGGCCCTGTCGTTCCATTCGCTGCTCCTTCTGTTCGTGCGCCGCTACGACGAGGGCCTCGCGGCGGCCCGCAAGGCATTGAAGCTCCAGTCCGATAACCCGGTCGCCAGGTCGGCCTTGATCGGAACGCTCTTCATGGAGGGCATGTTTGATGAGCTCATGGCCATTGAACGGTCGCGATGGGCCAAGGATGGGAACCTCCTGGAGGCACTGGAGCAGGGGTATGGTGAGGGCGGGTATCCAATTTCACAAAAGCGGCTGGCCGATGCGTTGGCTGCGCGCTACGGGAAGCCGGGAGGAGTGACGGCCTACACCCTGGCGAACTTTTATGCCCGTGCCGGGCAAAGAGACCGCGTCATCGAATGGCTCGAGCGCGCATTTGACGCGGGCGACGGCAACATGCCTTATCTCGGCCTGCCTGTGTTCGACCTGGTGCGCTCCGATCCCCGTTTCCAGTCGCTGAGAAATCGAATCGGGCTGCCGGCAGCCGGGGAAAAATGATCGGCCGGACCATCTCCCACAACCGCATCCTGGAGAAGATCGGCTCCGGAGGCTGCGTCTGCGTCCCCGCTACCTATAACCAAACACCATGATCGGACAGTTGATTGCTCATTATCGGATTATCGAAAAAATCGGCAGCGGGGGCATGGGCGAGGTCTATCTCGCCGAGGACAGCAAACTGCACCGACAGGTGGCGTTGAAGTTTCTGCCCAAGCAATTGACCGTGGACAAGGAAGCCCGGGAACGCTTTGAACGCGAAGCGCAAGCCGCCGCCGCATTGAACCATCCCCACATCGTCACCGTCTACGAGATCGGCGAGCACGAGGGCCAGGTCTTCATCGCCATGGAATATATCGAGGGGCGGACGTTAAAGGGATTGATCACCGTCAACCGTCAACCGTCCACCGTAAACCAATCCCCTCTCGCCCCTCGCCCCTTGCCCCTCGCCCAGGTCATCGAAATAGCCATCCAGATCGCCTCCGGTCTTGCCCACGCCGGCGCCAAGGGCATCGTTCACCGCGACATCAAGCCGCAGAACATCGTGATCGACAGGGACGGCCGGGTGAAGATCCTCGACTTCGGCCTGGCCAAGCTTCAGGGTGCCAGCCGCCTGACCCAGGAGGCCCTGGCCATGGGCACGGTGCACTACATGTCCCCCGAGCAGGGCATGGGCAAGGAAGTGGACCAGCGGACCGATATCTGGTCGCTGGGGGTGGTTCTCCATGAAATGCTCAGCGGTGAACTCCCCTTCCATGGCGACTACGACCAGGCGGTCATCTACGCCATCGTCAACGAGGCGATGGCGCCGCTGCCAGAGGCGGTCCGCAAGGAATGCCCGGCACTGGAAGAAATCATTTGCCGCTGCCTGGCCAAGAAGCGGCAGGAACGGTTTGTTTCGGCCGCCGAGCTGGCCACCGCCCTGCGGAAATTGGCTGGTGCCAAGGAGGCGACAAAGCCGGAACCAAGCACCCGAAGCCATTCATCCCGGCGTTCCTTTCTGACTGCAATCTCACTTTTGCTGTTGTCCGGTCTCCTGGGCTTCCTTGCTTTGAGCCCGAAGGCGCGCTTCGCGCTGGGAAAATCTTTTGGCCTGGCGGGCATTCCCCGTGAGTGGCACATGGCCGTGCTGCCGATTGTCGCCGCTGGCGATGCCGGGGCTCAGGCACTTGGCGACGGCTTCACCGCGGTCATCATCGACAAGCTGACCCTGCTGGAAAAGTACCACGAAAACCTCTGGACCATCCCGGCTTCCGAGGTCTTCGCCAACCGCGATAAGACAGCGCGGAGCCTGCAGCCTCTCTGGGGCTGCAACCTGTTCATTTCCGGCGATTTGCAGGCGGAAAAGAATTCGCTGGCATTGAAGTTGAAATTGGAGGACGCCACGTCCGGCCGGCGGTTGAGGCAGGTCGAACTCCGGGGGAGCATGGCCAATCTCACCCTCTTTCAGGACGGGCTCCTGCCCAAGCTCCTCCAGCTCCTGGAACTTTCCGAAGTCCCGGGAGCAAGCCAGTATGTCAACACCGGCGGAACCTCCATGCCCGGGGCTTACATGTTTTATCTCAAGGGACGCAGCTCGCTGCAGGACGGCAAGGATTCAGCCGCTCTCGAGCGCGGGATCCGCTTCCTGAAAAAATCCCTGCAGCAGGACAACGGGTATATCCTGGCGCGCCTGGCATTGGCGGAAAACCTGCGCGCCAAATTCAAGCTGGACAAAAGTCGCGCCTGGCTGCAGGGGGCCATGGAACATCTCAAGCCGACCCTGCAGGCGGCCCGTGCCTGGGCGCCGGCGAGGCTGGCCTGGGGACTGGTAATGAAGGAGAACGGTCAAGGAGCCGAAGCCATGGCGGCGTTCCAGGAGGTTCTGCGGCTGAATGAGCGCTGCTACCAGGCCTGCATCGAATCGGCCAAGATCTGTACGTCCACGGGGAGGATCAACGAAGCGGAAGGTTTCTACAGGCGTGCCGTCAGTTTGCGCCCCGGATATCCTCCCGCCTACCACAATCTGGCTTACTTTTACGACCTGCACGGCCGCCTTGACGAGGCCTTGTTCCAATATGAAAAGCAGGCCGCGGCGGCGCCGGGAGACTTCAACTGCCTCACCAACATGGGGAACGCGTACCTGTTGAAAGGCGACAAGTTTAGGGCCGCGTGCATGTTCGAACGGTCCATCGCCATCCGGCCCAACGTGGCGGCCCAGTCCAACCTGGCCACCCTGAAATTCTATGACGGAGACTACCGGAAGGCCCTGTCCTTGTTCGAGGAGGTAACCGCCAAGAGCTCGGATTGCCAGTATTGGGGAAACCTGGCCGACACCTATCGCCAGCTGCCCGAAACCAGGGACAAGGCCGAGGCCGCCTACCGCAAAGCCATCGCCTTCGCCGAACAGGCGCTGGTCGCTGCCCCGGATGACCCGATACTTCTGTCCGTACTGGCGCTGTACTCTGCACATGTCGGTGAGAAGAAAAAGGCGATGCAAGCGACCGCCCGCGCCCGCGCCATCGCCCCCGCCGACCTGGAAGTCATTCGCATGGCGATCCTCGTCCTCGAAGCCGTTTCCGAGCGCGACCTGGCCCTGGACGCCCTGCGCGAATACCGGGAACGTCTGGGCGGCATCGCGGAGATCGAAAAGGAACCCGACCTTGCAGCTCTGCGAAGCGCACCGGAATACGCCGAGATCGTGCGCGACCAAAGTCAAAAATAAACCAAGCCGCCCGGAGGACCCGGCGGCGAAAAGAGAGGAGAAACGATGGAAAAAGGAAAAGCGAGAGATCGCATGATCGAGATGACCACCAATGGGGAAAGGATCAAGCTGGGCGAGAGCTACGCCATCGCCGCCTATGAGGGATCCAAGATAACATGGAAATGGCAGGCGGGGGATTATCCGTTTTCGATCCAGTTCGGGCCCAAGGCGCCGCTCCTGCCGGCAAAGGACAAAGCCGTTTCAATTTACATCGATGAAGTTGCCGCCGAGCCATTCCTTCCGGTCAAGTACACGATCGCCGCTTTTGTAGACGGCAAAGTCCTGATCCTGGATCCCGTGCTTGTCCGCATTCCTCCCAGCGATTGAGCGTAGAATTGGCGGATCATCCAAGTTCGCTCAAAACCGGACGCTGAAAATCGTCTATTGAAATCACTCGCCGGCGAGAATGCGCTCCATCTCCGGCGTGTAGACGCCCTTGTCCCTGAACAGGACCAGCGGCCGCTCGCGCAAACAGCGGCCGTCGGTTTTTCCCAGCCGCATCAGCAATCGGTCGGGCTTCGAGTCGGCGAAGGGCTGGACCGGACGGTAGGTGGCGGCGTACAGTCCGCAGGCGGCGGCGGTTTCCAGCAATTCTTCCCGCCGGGAGAAAGGGAACACCAGGTACATCCTACCGCGCAGTGCCAGGCAGGCGGCGCAGCCGCGCAGCAGTCCGGGAAGGTCGAGCGTGATCTCGAAGCGGGCCAGGCGGATCGACGGGTCGGGGCTGACATGCCCCTGGCCGGCCTTGAAGAAGGGCGGGTTGCAGAAGATGGTCTGTACGTTGGCGATGCCGGCATGGATGCGGGTGAAGTCCCCGCGCACGACATGGAAGCGGGCGGCCATGCCGTTGGCCGCGGCGTTATCCACGGCCAGGCGGTACAGGGATTCCTGGATCTCGATGCCGGTAACGGTCGGGAATTTTTTCAGTTTCAGGGCCAGGAGCGAGATCACTCCCACGCCGCAGCCGACCTCCAGGGCCGGCCGCGTGGAGCGAGGCAGGTAGGCGGCCAGGATCGGCGAGTCGACGGCGAAGCGGTAGCCTTTCTTCGGCTGGCGGATGGTGACCTTGCCGTGATAGAAGCTGTCGGTGGTGGTCAGGAGATCAGACATTGTTGAAGGGTTCAAGGGTTAAAGAGTTGAAGAGTTGAAGAGTTAAAGAATAGATGGTTAGATGAGTTAATGGGGAACCGCAAAGGGTTCGAACGACTGCGCTTCTCTTCTCCACCTCTTAACCCATCTACCCATCAACCCTTTTACCCATTAACATTTCGCTGGCAACTGGTTCAGATATTCACGCACCATGTTCAGGGCGTAATGGGCGCTGCGCAGCTTGATCATTTCGCGGCTGCCGCTGAAGATCTGCCGCAGGCCCTGCTCGCTGTCCGCGGAGCTGAGGTGCATGTGGACCAGCCCCACCGGCTTCTTGGGGTTTCCGCCTTCCGGGCCGGCGATGCCGGTTACGGCCAGGCCGATGGCGGCGCCGGTCAGCCGGCGCGTCCCGGCGGCCATCTCGGCCGCCGTCGCCTCGGAAACGGCGCCATGGCGCTTCAGCGTCTCCTCGCGCACGCCCAGCACTCCGGCTTTCACGCTGTTGGCATAGGCGATGACTCCGCCCAGGAAGACCTCCGAACTGCCGGGAACCGAGGTGACCAGGTTGCCGAGCCCGCCGCCGGTGCAGCTCTCGGCGACGGCCAGGGTGAGTTTCCGTTCTATGAGCATGGCGACGACCACCTCGGGCAGGGTGACATCCGCCTCGGCGAAGATGAAATCCTTCAGGCGCTCGCGCACTTTTTCGGCCAGCTCGTCGGTCAGGCGCCGCGCCTCCTCGTCGGAGTTCTTGGAGCGACCCAGGAAGTGGAATTCGATCATCCCCGGCGAGGCCAGGACGGTGGTGACCGGGTTGCGGTACCTGCGGTAGACGTCGGCGCAGCGCGAATCGGCCTCCGATTCACTGATGCCGGTCAGCTTGAAGGCGCGTGAATAGATGTGGTAGTTGGCCGCCGGGGCGATGAGCTTCTCGAAGGCGGCCTCGAACATCGGCAGCAGCTCGTTGGGCGGCCCGGGCAGCAGCAGCACCTTGCAGCCGCCGGCATCGCAGAATTGCCCAGGGGCGGTCCCCACCCGGTTGGGCAGCAGCTCGGCGCCCTCGATGACGAAGGCCTGGCGGGCGTTGATCTCGGGCATGGCCATGCCGCGGCAGCGGAAGCGCTCCTTCAGCTCAACGACGATCTCCTCGCGGAAGACCAGTTCCCTTTTCAGCGCCGTCGCCACCGCCTCGCGGGTGATGTCGTCCTCGGTGGGGCCCAGGCCGCCGCTGAGCACGACCAGCTGGGCTCGCTGGCACGCCTTCTTGACGATCCAGGACAGGTTGTCCATGTGGTCGCCCACCGCCACCTTCATGTCCGTCAGGATGCCCTTCTCGCGCAGGCGCCGGGCCACGTAAATGGAATTGGTGTCGACGCGGTCGAGGTCGAGCAGCTCGCTGCCGACGGCGATGAAAATGGCGCGCATGAAATTACCCCCGGAGCGTTATAAAGGAAATCCACCAAACTGTCAATGAATTCCAAATCACAAATTCCAAATAAGCACCAATGATCCAATCACCAAAACGAAGTGAAACGGCAATGGCACAATGACTCAAGCTCATCCCCTAGCCCAAGCTATGCTGGGCGGACTGCCAGCAGGTCTTGTAAATTCAACTCATCCTCTCTTTGGGAAGAGAGGGGGCAGGGGGTGAGTTGCAGGCCGAAGGTGCATTGGAAGGGCCTTCGTTTTGGACAAAGTCCCCGCTAAGGGGATTGGAATTTGGAACTTGGCGCGCAGCGTGTTTGTGATTTGATGCTTGGGATTTGGAGTTAAATTAAAAAAGTAAGGGCGGGTCTGAGACCCGCCCCTACATTCGATTGCGAACAATCAGCAGCCTTGGAATCTCTTCTCCAGTTCGGCGTAGCGCGCATCGACGATCTTCTGGATCTCGGCCACGTCGTCCTCTTTCAGGTGCTTGAAGCGCCCCTGCAGCTTGAGGTACTCCAGGACCGGCTTGCGGTTGGGCGTCTTCATGGTCTGCGCGTACTTGCCCGCTTCCACCTCGTAGACCGGGAAGATGCCGGTCTGCACCGCCAGCCGCGCCAGCTTCACCGTGTCCTCGGGCCGGGCCTTCCAGCCCGGGGGGCAGGGCGAGATGATGTGGATGAACTTGAAGCCGCGGATGTCCTTGGCCTTGATCAGCTTCTTGTACAGGTCCTCGGGGTAGGCCACCGAAGCGGTCGCCTGGTAGGGCGGCTTGTGGGCGGCCACGATGTCGTCGATGCTCTTTTTCACTTCCTTCTTGAAGTGCTTGACCGGCGTGGTCGTGGTCCAGGCGCCGTAGGGCGTGGCGCCGCTGCGCTGGATGCCGGTGTTCATGTAGGCCTCGTTGTCGTAGCAGAAATAGAAGATGTCGTCGTTGCGCTCGGCGGCGCCCGAAAGGGCCTGCAGCCCGATATCGAACGTGCCGCCGTCGCCGGCCCAGCCGCAGATGGTGGTCTTGTCCTTGCCCAGGGCGCTCATGGCCGCCTTGATGCCCGCCGCGGTGGCCGCCGTGGCCTCGAAGGCCATGTGCAGCAGCGGCACCTCCAGGCAGGAATAAGGGAACGGGCCGTCGATCACCGTCCAGCAGCAGGCGGGGAAGGTGAACATCGTGTCCCGGCCGAGGGCCTTCAGGGTGGTGCGCATGGCGATGCCGGCGCCGCAGCCCTGGCAGGCCAGGTGGCCCGGGCTCATCAGTTCTTCAAGGGGTAACGTCGGTTTCATCTTTTCACCTCCACCCAGTACAGTTCCTGGTCCGGTTTCTTCATCTTTTTCACCTGGTTCACGATATCGATGTAGGTCTCCGGGAAGATGTCGCGGCCGCCCAGGCCGGCGATGAAGTTGAACACCGGCACCTTGGAGTGGCCGTAGAGGGCCGACTTCACCTCCTGGGCCCAGATGCCATGGTAGCCATAGGATATGTTGCGGTCGACGATGACCACTTTCTTGGCGTTCTTCAGGTGCTCGCGGACGTCGGCGAAGGGGAAGGGGCGCAGCAGGCGCATGCGCAGGTTGCCCACCTTCTTGCCCTTCTTGCGCATCTGGTCGACGGCGAAGCGCGCCGTCGAGGCGGCCGTGCCCGACGTGACCAGCACGATGTCGGCATCGTCCACCATGTAGGGTTCCACCGGGTCATAGCGGCGGCCGAAGACTTTTTCGAACTCGACGGCCTCCTTCTTGATCTCCACCAGCGCCTGGTCCATGGCCTCGTGCATCTTGACGCGGAACTCCATGTACCAGTCGGGGGTGGTCAGGCCGCCGTAGGTATGGGGGTCGTTGACGTCGAGCTTGTACTTGTAGTCGAAGGGCGGCAGATATTTGTCCACCAGCGCCTGGTCGGGCAGGTCGACGATCTCGTAGGTATGGGAGAGCGAGAAGGCGTCAAGGACGATCATCATGGGCATCAGGACCTTCTCGGCCACCTTGTAGGCCAGAATCACGTTGTCGAGGACCTCCTGGTTGGACTGGCAGTAGATCTGCATCCAGCCGGTGTCGCGCTGCGACAGNNAGCGAGTCGTTCTGGTCGGTCCAGATGGTCCAGGGCGGCGCCATGGCGCGGTTGATGTTGGCCATGACGATCGGCAGGCGGGCGCCGGCCGACCAGTGCAGCAGTTCGTGCATCAGGGCCAGCCCCTGCGCCGAGGTGGCGGTGAAGGCGCGGGCGCCGGCCGAGGAGGCGCCGATGCAGGCGGCCATGGCCGAGTGCTCGGACTCGACCTTGATGAATTCGGCCTTCAGCTTCTGGTCGGCCACGATCTCCGAGAGCAGCTCGACCACCTGGGTCTGCGGCGTGATGGGATAGGCGGCGATGACCTGGACTCGGGACAGCGTGGCCCCGTGCGATATGGCGTGGTTGCCCATCATGACTTTTTTCATTTGCCCTCCTTGACCATGACGATGCATTTCTTGGGGCATTCCTCGGCGCAGATGCCGCAGCCCTTACAGAAATCCAGGTTGATCACCGGGTTGTCGTCCACCCAGTCGATGGCGGCGTCGGGGCAGAATTTCCAGCAGATGGTGCAGTGGATGCAGTTGGCCAGGTCGATCACCGGCTTGAGGTTGCGCCAGGAGCCGGTGGGATTGGCGGCCATGGAACGCTGGCTCTGCACCATGGGCGGCAGCTCTTCGAGATTCTGAAAATCGATCTTTTTTCTTTCCTTGGCCATGTCAGACTCCTTTCACCGACTCGTAGGCTTCCTTGGCCGCCGCGGCGTTGTCGTCGGGGTTGACCGGAACACCGTCGCGCACGGCCTGCAGGATCGACTCCAGCCGGACGAAATCGAAGATGCGCGGCACGGCGCCCAATATGGCGGTGTTGACGATGGGCGCCGCCTTGGAACCGAGCTTGTACTTGATGGCGATCTCGTTGGCGTCGATGGTGTAGATATGGAACTTATTGCCCAGGTGCTTGAACTCCTTCGGCTTGTGGCCGGTGTTGATCAGGATCTTGGCGCCCTTCTTGAGTCCCTCGGTCACGTCAATGGCGTCGATCAGCGAGGGGTCGACGACGATGATATGGTCGGGGGCGATGATCTTGGAGCGCACGTAGATGGGCTGGTCATCGATGCGGATGAAGGCGAAGACCGGCGCGCCGCGGCGTTCCACCCCGAACTGGGGGAAAGCCTGGACGTACTTGTCCTCCTTGGAGACGGCATCGGCCAGTATCTTGGAGGCGATGACCGTCCCCTGGCCGCCGCGGCCGTGGAACCTGATTTCTACCATGTTATCCTCCTAACCCAGCATAGCTGGATAAGAGCCTTTGATAATAAATTTTCCCTGCGCAAAGCGCGGAAAATTTATTATAAGGCTCTAAAAGTCGATTTCGACGATGCGGTGCGAGTGGCAGTTGACGTTGACCGCCACCGGGAACGAGGCGATATGGCATGGGTGACTGATGACATGCACGGCCAGCGACGTGGTGCGCCCGCCCAGTCCCATCGGCCCGATGCCCAGCTTGTTGATGCGCTCCAGGATGCGTTTCTCCATGTCGGCATATACAGGGTCGGCGTGCGCCGCGCCCACCGGCTTGCGCAGCAGGGCCTTCTTGGCCAGCAGCGCCGAGGTGTCGAAGTTGCCACCGATGCCGACGCCCACCACCGTGGGCGGGCAGGGGTTGGGCCCGGCCTTGGAGACCGTCTCGACGACGAAGTCCTCGATGCCCTTGACGCCCGCCGACGGCGCCATCATCTTCAGGGCGCTCATGTTCTCGGCGCCGCCGCCCTTGGCCATGAAGGTCATTTTGAAGACGTCGCCGGGGACGACGTCCCAATGGATGAAGACCGGGGTGTTGTCGCCGCTGTTCTTGCGGCTGAGAGGGTCGCAGACCGATTTGCGCAGGTAGCCTTCGCCGTAGCCCTCGATGGTGCCCTGGGTAATGGCGTCCTTCAGGCTCTGGAAACCGGCGTACTCCAGCTGCACCTTCTCCCCCATCTCGATGAAGAAAACGGCCAGGCCGGTGTCCTGGCACAGGGCGAGCTTCTCCTCGGCGGCGATGTCGGCGTTCTTGAGGATCTGGTTGAGGACCTCCTGGCCGGCGGGTGATTCCTCTGTGGGATAACAGCTCTTGACAAGCTTTTTCAGGTCCTTGTCGATGATGAAATTGGCTTCCTGGACGGCCTGCTTGACCTTCTCCTTGACTTGCGAAAGGTTCACTGTTTTCATTTTCCCCTCAATTAAGTCAATCTCAGAGCCGGAAACGCTACTTTATAATTTTCCCTTGGATTAGTCAAGGGCAAAAATGAATTTCGGCATGGACGGCTCTCACGTTGGGGCACGGCGCGCCGTGCCCCTTCCTCGCAAAGAACACGCCGCTTACTTCACTGCATCCACGGCCTTCCGGACCGCGGCCTCCAGCAGCGCGAGATCGGGCTCCCTGATGAAGCCCTCCTTCATCAGCAGCCCCATGGCTTCGCGGGCTTCCTTGATGCCGGCCATGGTTTTGTCGAAAACCTCCTGCCAGGTGAAGGAAATTCGAGCCACGCCGTTCTTGATGGCTTCCATGGCCACGTCGGCCGCCTCCTGGGCAAACACCTCGGTCTCGTCCATGGTGGGCATGATGCGGTCGGGGTTGATCCCCTTCTTCTGGGCGAAGTCGGCCATGGAATAGGCGGCGGCGATGGCCATCTCGTCGGTGATCTTCTTCGCGCGCACCACCAGCGCCCCCTTGAGGATGCCGGGGAAGCCCAGCGAGTTGTTCACCTGGTTTGGGAAGTCGCCGCGGCCGGTGGCCACGATGTAGGCGCCGGCTTCCTTGGCCGCGTAGGGGTAGATCTCCGGCACCGGGTTGGCGCAGGCAAAGACGATGGCCTTGGGGGCCATCTTGCTGATCCAGGCGGGCTTGATGGTGTCTGGCCCTGGCTTGCTCAGGGCGATCAGCACATCGGCGCCATGGATGGCCTTATCCATGTCGTTGATGCGGTCCGGGTTCGTCTTCTGGCAGAGTTCCCATTTGCGGTAAAAGGCGGGATCGGCCTGGATGTCGTCGCGGCCGAGATGCAGGGTGCCGTGAGTATCGAACATGATCATTTTCGCCGGGTCGGCCCCGGCCTGGATGATCAGGCGGGCGATGGTGGTGTTCGAGGCGCCGGCGCCATTGAACACGATGCGCACGTTCTTCAACTCCTTGCCGGCGACGCGCAAGGCATTGATCAGGCCGGCCAAGGTGACCGAACCCGTCCCCTGCGCGTCGTCGTGCCAGACCGGGATGTTGCACTCCTCGCGCAGGGTGTCGAGGACCTTGTAGCAATTCGGCTGGGAAATATCCTCCAGGTTGACGGCGCCGAAGCTCGGCTCGGCCATCTTGACAAAATCGATGATCTTGTCGGGATCGTGCCTGCCTTCCTTGTTGTAGCTGTTGACGCACAGGGCCACGCCGTCGACGCCGCCCAGGTACTTCATCAGGAACGCCTTGCCTTCCATGACCCCCAGGCCGCCGGAAGGCGTGCAGTCGCCGTCGCCCAGCACGCGGGTGGAGTCGGAGACCACGGCCACGAAATTGCCGCGGTTGGTGAGCTCGAAGGAGGTGTCGTTGTCGTCGCGGATGGTGGTGGAGACCTTGGAGACTCCCGGAGTATACCAGACGTTGAACCAGTTGAAGCCGTAAACCCCGGCCTTGGGCATGGTGGCGATCTTGCCGCCGTAGAACTTGTGGCTGGAATAGGCCAGCTCCTTTAGAAAGACCGTCTTGGCCTTGGCCAGCTGCTCCTGGCTGAAGTTGTCGGGAAAAAGTTCATTCAGGTTGGCTAGTTTGAGATCCGGCTTTTTCATCGAAACCTCCTTATGTTGTTAACGGGCAAACTATTCATCCTCGGCTCAAACTGTAATCAGTCGCAGACGATATGTCAAGGCTGAAATTTATTTTGCCTGCGGCCGCGCCTCACCCGTCCCCCAGCGCACGAAGCCGTCGCGCGCCAGCATGGCGAAGAACTTGGCCAGGCGCGCCTCGGCCTGGGCCACTTCGCCCGCGCTCTCCCGCTTCAGGACGGCGGCGATCTCGAGGATGGTGCGGCGGCCGTCGGCGGCCAGCCAGGCGGCCGTGCCCGGTTCGTCAAGGTGGATGTGGAATTCCTGTTTGCGCCCCAGCATGGCGATGACCTTCTTCAGCAGTTTGTTCCTTGTCTTTTCTTTTATGAGATAGACGTGCCCTTTGCCATCCTTGTCCCACGGGCAGTTCTGCTCGGGAACATAGTCGAGAAAATTGTCTTTTTTTTCCATCTTGAAAATAAGGGCGGCCACGGGGGGCCGCCCCTACCCTATTTCATTTGCCTTATTCTTACTTTTGCCTTTTTACTTTTGCCTTTTGCCTTGGGCACGCGCAGCGTGCACTACATTACCGCCGGCGCCGCCGGTTCGTCGGGATCACCGGCATTGGCCAGCGGCAGCTTGACCAGCAGGTAGCCCAGGGCCAGGAAGATCAGAACGCTGATCAGGTAGGTCGGGTTCTTGCCCAGCTGCGGCACGCCTTCCTCGCGGAAGAAGGCGATGGCGGCGAACAGCAGCCCGACCAGCGCCTCGCCGGCAATCAACCCTGATGCCAGCAGCACGCCGCGGTTGTCGACGCGCGATTTCTGGTTGTCGTTGTACTTGCGGCGGGCGATCAGCATGTCGACCACCCAGCGGATGATGCCGCCGACGAAGATGGCCGCCACGGTATCGAAGGAGAGGTACATGCCGACGCAGACCAGCATCGGGCTCTTGACCTGCACCAGGATCAGGCCGACGGCCAGCAGGATGCCGACCACGATCAGCGGCCAGACCATTTCGCCGCCGACGATGCCCTGCGAGAGATTGGCCATCAGGCCGGCCTGCGGCGCGGCGAGCACCTCGCCGCCGAAGCCGCCCTTGTAGCCCTTGATCGCCGCCATCTTCAGGTCGCCGGCGTTAAGGATGAACAGCGGAATCCACATGACCAGCGAGGAAACGATGACGCCGATCAGGTCGCCGACCTGCATCTTCCAGGGGGTGCCGCCGAGGATGTGGCCGACCTTCAGGTCCTGCAGCATCTCGCCGGCCACGGCGGCGGCCACGCAGATGACGCCGGCCACCGCCAGGGTGGCGGTCACCCCGGGTATGCCCTTGGCGCCGAGGATGACCATCAGGATGGCGGCGATGACCAGGGTGGAAAGGGTCAGGCCCGAGATCGGGTTGTTGGAAGAGCCGATCAGGCCGACCAGGTAGCCGGAGACGGCGGCGAAGAAGAAGCCGGCCACCAGCATGACCAGCGCCGCCACCAGGGCCGGCGCCAGGGTGGCGGAGGTGAAGCCCATGAACCACCAGTAGACGATGAAGGTGATCAAGGCCAGTCCCAGCAGTGAGGCGAAGACGATCTTGATGTTGATGTCCTTGTCGGTGCGCAGGGTGGCCTGCTGAGTGGTGGCCGCCTTCTTGACGTCGCCGATCGAGCGGCGGATGCCGCCGATCAGGCTCTTGCGCATCCTGAACAGGGTGAAAGCGGCGCTCATCAGCATGCCGCCGATGGCCACGGTCTTGACGATGTTCTGGAAGACGGCATTGGAGACTTCGGCCCAGCTCAGCAGCCCGGCGCTGACGGCCGGCTCGTACTGCGGAGCCAGCATCAGCGTCAGCAGGGGCACGAACAGGCCCCAGGAAAGGACGCCGCCGGCAAAGTTCAGCGCCGCCAGCCGCGGGCCGATGATGTAGCCGACGCCGAGAAAAGCGGGGCTGAGTGCCGGGGACTTGAGCATGAATCCGCCGCCGGTGGCCACGCCCTTGAAACTCTCGCCAATGCCGGTGCGCGGGATGATCTTGGAGGCGAAGGCCGAGAACTGGTCCCATTTGCCGGCCAGCAGGTTGAAACCCTTGAGCAGTTCGATGAAACCGCCGATGCCCATGGCGTAGAAAAGGTACTTGGCGCCGGTGGTGCCGCCGCGCCCCGCCTTGTGGATCTCGGAGGCCGCGACCGACTCGGGGAACTTCAGTTCGGGGTCCTCGACCATCACCCGGCGCAGCAAGGTGACGAAAAGGATGCCCACCACGCCGCCGACCAGCATGATCACCGTGGACTTCAGCCAGCCGCCGACACTGCCGAAGAATTCCGGGGACCAGACGCCGGCGATGAGAAAGGCCGGCAGGGTGAAGATGGCGCCGGCGGCCACCGACTCGCCGATGGAGCCGACGGTGCGCGTGAAGTTCTCCTCGATGATGTTGCTGTCCTTGAACAGGCGCAGCAGGGCCATGCCCAGCACGGCGGCCGGGTAGGTGGCGGCGATGGTCATGCCGGCCTTCAGGCCGAGGTAGGCGTTGGCCGCGCCGAGCACGACCGCCAGGACGAGGCCGATCAGCAGGGCGCGGACGGTGAATTCCTTCAGGTTCATGTCCGCGGAAACGAACGGTTTGAACTCATTGCTCATGGATGTCTCCTCCGGAAGTTTGCGAAAAAGCATTATACCGACGGCCAAGCGCAAAAGTCAAACGATCCCCTTAGGGATCAACGCCAGTTGCCGACCAGGTAGGGCTTGGCGGACTCGAATTCCAGGCACAGGCGCTCGATCTCTGCCTCGGCCCGCTCTGAATCCATGTCGGTCGCCTCGAGGATGAAGGAAACCGTTTTGCCCAGGTACAACGGCACCAGCGACATGAGCAGGTGCTGGCGCGGCAGCGACTTGCGGTGGCAGGCCAGGGCGTAGTCGTAGATGATCCTGGCCCACAGCCCGGCGGGGAAGCGGAATTCATTCGCGCGCTCGGCCGCCAGCGCCGCCAGGGTTTCCAGGTCTCCGCAACCGAGGACCGCCTGCCAGATCGTGCCGAGCCCGTGGATGCCCTCGCGAAATATGGCCAGCATGCGCTCCACGTCGACGCTCACGCTTTCCAGCCCGACCGTATAGGGAAAGCCGAACTGCGGGACGCTTTGCGAGCCCTGGATCCCTTTCCAGACGTCATGGTATTCGGACATGAGGCCGAAGGCGGTGCCCACGACCTGCGCCATCATGGCGCTCAGGTCCGCCGCCGGGTCCTTGGCGTCGTGGATCTTGGCGCCGAGGAAGGCCTGGACCGTCCGAAAGCCGTTGGCCAGCGCCTCGCTGGTCATCCAGATGTCGACGCCGTAGCGGGCGATGTCCGTGCTCCAGACGTCCTTGCCGATGTAATGCCGGGCCAGCCTTCCGGAAAAGCCGAAATCGCCGCCGATGGGCTGGCGCAGCCGCTTGCCGTACAATGCCCGCGTCAATGGGTAGACGATGCTGTTGGTGATGGTGCCGTCGAACTTGTGGCGGTGATACTGCGGGGCGACGAAATCGGCCTCCCCTTCCAGGATCGGGCCCAGCAGCAGCTCCAGCCACTCCGGGGTGATGCTGCGCAGGTCGGCGTCGACCACGGCGCAGGCGCGGGCTTCCAGGGCGTCAGCGACCTCGAAGATCGCACGAAAGGCGCTGCCCTTGCCCGGGATGCCGTCATAAGGCATGCTGAACTTGTGAAAGGGGCCCACGCGGTGACGCACGAGCAGCCTCTGGAAATCGTCTACCGCCGCCCGCTCGACCTCCTCCGGAGTGCCGTCGCGCGAACCGCCGTCGGAATTGACCAGCACCGCCTTGTGCTCGGGAAAATACTTCGCCAGCCCCGCCTGTACGGCCCTCACGACATGGCCGATGGTGCGGGCATTGTTGAAGCTCGGGATGCCGACCAGGATGTCGGCCCTGCCGATCCCGCGCAGCCTGCGGACGACCTCGCCGCGGCGGATCACGTTTCCGCCTCGCGTCCCGCCGGCGCAACGCCGCCGAGCAGGATGACCTGGATGTCCATGACATTCGTTCCCGTCGGCCCGGTCTTGACATGAGTGCCCAGGCCGGTGCGCATGTCCAGCTCATGGAAGAAAGAGAAGGAATCGTTGTTCGCCAGGTAATCCCCGGCAACGAGCCCGGCATCCCGGGCGGTTTTCACCGTGCCGCCGTCGACCCATGCCCCGGCGGCCGCGGTCGGGCCGTCCACTCCGTCGCTGCCGGCCGACAACAGGGTGATCCCCTTCGCGGTGGCGATCTCCATGGCGAAGGCCAGCGCCAGTTCCTGGTTGCGGCCGCCCCGGCCGTTGCCGCGCACGGTCACGGTCGTCTCGCCCCCGGACAGCAGGCACAGTCTCTCGCCAGCGCGCAGGCCGGCCCGGGCGCGCAGCGCCCTGGCGGCGAGCCAGCGCGCGGCGTCGCGCGCTTCCCCCTGCAATTCCCGGCTGACGACCTCCACGCGAAAGCCCAGGTCGGCGGCCAGGGCGGCGGCCGCGTCCAGCGCCAGGGAAAGGCATCCCACCACCACATGCGTCGCGCCCGCGAAGCAGGGATCGTCCTGCCGGACCGTTTCCGCCTCCAGTCCCTGCAGCCCGCGGCGCAGGTATGCCGCCGCCCGTGCCGGCAGCTGCGGCCACAATCCATACATGGCGATCACGGCGGCGGCGTCGGCGAAGGTGGAGGCGTCGGGCGCCGTGGGCCCCGAGGCGATGACATCGAGCCGGTCGCCGATAACGTCGGAAAGGACCAGGGTCAGCATGGCGGCCGGGTGGGCCGCCCGGGCCAGCCGTCCGCCCTTGAGCAGCGACAGGTGCTTGCGCACGGCGTTCNNTCGATGGACGCCCCGGAGCGCAGCATCAGGCCGGTCACGGCCTGCTTGTCCTCCAGCGCCAGGCCGGGCGCGGGCGCCGCCAGCAGCGCCGAGGCGCCACCGGAGAGCAGGCACAAGACCAGGGTGCGCTCGTCGGCGGAGCGAGCGATCTCCAGGATCTCGAGCGCGGCGCGCAGGCCCTCCTCGTCAGGCAGCGGGTGCGATCCCCTGGCCAGGGCGATACGGCTCAGGAGGCCGGAGGCGCCCCGGCGGGTCACCAGCAGCCCGCCGCTGATCCGGTCGCCGAGGATTTCTTCGACGGCAGCGCCCATGGGCACGGCGGCCTTGCCGCCGCCCACGACCAGCAGGCGGTTAAAAGCATCCAGCCGGTACTCGCGTCCGCCTGCCAACAGCCGTTCCCCCCGCAACACCAGGTTGCGCTTAACGGCCGGGCCGGGGTCGGCGGCCGCGAGCGCGGCGGCGAAGATCCGGCGCGCCTCGCGGTTCATGGCCGCGATCCCCGCGCGCGCGCGGCCGGGCCGGCGGCAAACTCGTCCAGGAGCGCCATGACCGCCTCGTTCCATCCAACCGGCCCGGCGCCGCGGGTGCGGACCAGTCCGGGAAAATTCAGGCCGGCGGCATGGTCGCCTCCGGGCCGTCCGACCAGGAAGGGGCGATCCACGCGGCGCAGCATGGGCAGGTCGTTCAGGCCGTCGCCCAGGGCGGCGCTGACGATCGGGTCTTCCCGACCGCCTTTCAGGCCGCGAACCGGGCGGTAATGCTCCAGCAGGACGCCGACGGCCCGCCCCTTGTCGTGGTCGCCCAGCAAATGGTACAGTTCGCCACGCGTCCAGTTCCGGCCCGAGGCTTCGATGGCCCGCAGGAAGCGCTCCCGGCCGCGGCCTTGAAAGACGAACGGCTCGTCGAAGTCGCGCTGCCGCGCCAGCCGGGCCTGAAAAAGGGAGAGGCCGGTCAGGGCGGCGACCTCGGAGACGGTCATGTCGCCGAAGCCGCGCACGGCGACGCCCAGTCGCCGGCGCAGCCTGACGA
>DCVB01000127.1 GCA_002327965.1 Candidatus Aminicenantes bacterium UBA2199
ATTGGAATTTGGAATTTGGGATTTGTTTGGGATTTGGAATTTGGTGCTTGGAATTTAATTCTTCTCATGTCACGCGTCACGCGTTACGCGTCACGAAGTTCGTTCTGTGCTGTTGCCTTGCGCCCTGAACCTTACACCGATGGCCATTTCTTCTTACCTCTGACCCCTCACCCCTCGCCCCTCACCCCTCGCCTACTTGTCACGTGTCACGGTGTCTTGTTGGCGGCCGGCGATTGACTTTTGTCTCTGCGGCGCTTAAAATGAAGCCCGGATGCCCGCGATTTTAAACGATCTCCCCGTGGATTCGCCGTCATGCAGCGCAAGATAATCAAGATCACGGCCTTCCTCTGCCTGGGGCTTTTCGCCTATTTCGTCGTCCGTGCCGACCCCAAGGAGCTGCTGCGCATCCTTGGCCGCCTCTCGCCCATGGCCCTGCTTTGGCTGCTGCTGCTGCGCGTCCTGTTCTGGGTGATCCGCACCCTCTCCTGGCGCATCGTACTGACACGCTGCCACGCCGACCGCCCGTCCTTCTTCGCTCTTTTCTGCGCCGAGCTGGCTGGCCACGCGGTGGGCCATTTCACCCCGTCGGCCAAGCTGGGCGGCGATGCCATCCGCGCCATCATGCTCGACACCGTTCCCAAGAACAAGGCCCTGGCGTCGGTGGTGCTGGACAAGTCGATCGAGCTCATGGCCACCGTGCTGATGATGGGCATCGGTTTGTTCATCGCCCTGCTGCGCATCCGCATGGCCCCGGCGCAACGCGTCGTTTTCCTGTCCCTGACCACGGTCACCGCCGTCCTGATCTTCTTTTTTTTCCGCCAGCAAAAGAAGGGGCTTTTCATCTGGATCCTGGACACGCTCAAGAAGCTGCGCATCCGTTTCAAATACATGGAAGGCAAGCGGGGAAGGTTGATCGAAACCGACGCGATCATTTCCGATTTCTATTCCCGCCACCGGCGCTCGTTCCTGTACGTCTTCATGCTGTACATCGCCATGATCCTTCTCTGGGCACTGGAGATGCACCTGACCTTCCTGCTGATCGGCCTGCGCGGGATCACGCCGCTGAAGAGTTTCCTGGTCACCACCCTGGGCATCCTGGCCAACATCGTGCCGGTGATCCCGGCCGGTATCGGCATCTATGAAATGACCTTCATGACGGTGTTCGCCATCCTGCGCATCCCGCAGAAAGCCGGCATCGCGGTCATCCTGGTGCGGCGGCTGCTGAACCTGTTCCTGGCCGTTGCCGGCCTGATGCCCATGATGCGGGTGAAGGCCCGACCGCCGGCCCGGGAACCCGTTTCCGAGGTGCCGTTCGCGCCGCCGCCGGAGACAGTTTAAGATTAAGAGAAGTTCGACGTTCGATGTTCGACGTTCGACGTTCGAAGTTCCACGTTCCAAGTTCCATGTTCCATGTTCGAAGTTCGATGTTCGACGTTCGAGGTTTTTTAGCACTGGTTCAAGGGTAGAAGAGTTCAAGGGTTCATGAGTTCGGAAGAAGTCATTTCCTGAAAGCAATGTCTTAACGCTTCAACGCTTCAACCCTTAAACTCTTCAACCCTTCAACTCTTTAACCCTTGAACTGGCGCTCAAAAGCTCCGAAAGTCGAGATGGCTTGTGTTCTAGGCGGGCTTGGGCTTGCGGTTCGCGGTCAGGATGACGTTCAGCGCGAACAGCACCAGGATGGGAACGGCATGCCACCAAAAATGAACGATCACGCCGTTGTTGAGCTTGTACTGCTTCACCAGCAGGGTGACGGCGAAAAAGAACACCCAGTAGAACGTCGTGTTCTTTTCCTTGTACACGGCACGGGTCAGGCGGAAGGGGTGGTCGTTGTTCCGGTACAGGCTGAAACGCAGCAGCACTTTGGGGACCCGGTCCAGATAGTCGCGGTAGGCCTGGCCGAATTGGCCGGCCAGGTAGCGTTCTTCCGAGAGGATGATGAAATGGTAGTTGATGACGAAAAAGACATTGAAGAACGCCAGGGCGCCGGGGCTGGAGTAGGCGATCAGCAGGCCGTTGTAGATCAGGAAATTGCCGACATACAGGGGGTTGCGCACGATCGAGTACAGGCCGCTGGTGTTGAGGCTTTCGGCCCTGAGAAAATTCTCCCGGCCCGACGTGTAGGGCTTGGCATGGCCCACGGCGTTGATGCGCGTCGCGGCCCCGATCAAGGCGATCAGGAACCCGACGGCATTCAGTATGGCGTTGAAACGCCCGGCATCGACGGGAGTGAAGATGAAGTAAATGAGCAGAACGACCGGCACGACGCTGATGGCCCGGTAGCGGAAGCAGGCGTCGGCGACAGCGTGCCAGCGCCCGTTCCCCTGCGGCTCGATCGCCGCTTCACCGCGTGCTGTTTTCGTGGCTGCTGGATGGCTCATTGAGTTTTCCTCTGGATCCATTGCGATTCGACTGTGCTAAAATCGTATTTTACTGGATTGCGGACGAAATTGCAATCCTTCCGGTGCCGGCGTCCCGTGCGCATGGTTGCCGATCGCGGGAGGATGCGCTATAATTAACCATGAAAAGAACGCGCTTTTTTCCCGGAATCCCAGCCAGCGGCAAAAGCCCGTTTCCGGCACCATGCAGCAGCTAGAAGAGAAAGTCTACAAGGTATCGGAGCTGACCCAGCTTCTGAAGGGGACGCTGGAAGCGCAGTTCGCCTCGGTGGCGGTGCTGGGAGAAGCCTCCGGCGTGGTCCTGGCCAGCTCGGGCCACCTCTATTTCACCCTCAAGGACGGCGCCGGGGCCATGAAGGTGGCCATGTTCCGCGGCGCCCTGCAGCGCAGCACGCTGAAGAAACTGGAGAACGGACAGCAGGTCGTCGTGCGCGGCACGATCTCCGTCTACCCCCTGCGCGGCGAAATGCAGATCATCGCCAGCGACCTGCGCCTGCAGGGGGTGGGCGACATCTTCGCCGCCCTGGAAAAGCTCAAGAAAGCCTACGAGGAAAAGGGCTATTTCGACCCGTTGCGCAAGAAGCCGCTGCCGCTGCTGCCCGGGCGCATCGGCGTGGTCACTTCGCCGACCGGGGCGGCCGTGCGCGACATCGTGCGCATCCTGCGCCGCCGCTTTCCCGGCATCGCCGTCGTCATCTACCCGGCCAGGGTGCAGGGCCAGGGAGCCGCAGAGGAGATCGCCGCCGGCATCGATTATTTCAACGCCGTAGCCGCAGAGGCCTCTGTGGACGTGCTGATCGTCGGCCGCGGCGGCGGCAGCTACGAGGACCTGTGGGCCTTCAATGAGGCGCCGTTGGTCGAGGCTGTCCACCGCAGCCGCCTGCCGGTGATCTCGGCCGTGGGCCACGAGACCGATTTCACCATCGCCGATTTCGTCGCCGACCTGCGCGCGGCCACGCCGTCGGCCGCCGCCGAACTCGTGGTCGGCAGGAAGGACGAGTTCCTGGGCCGCATCGATTTTCTGCGCCACAGCCTCATGCGCCACATGGAAACGTCCCTGCATGTAGGGAGAACGGCGCTGCAGCAGCTGCGCGGCGAGTCGGCCCTGGCCGATTTCCCCGGTCGCCTGCAGGAGCTGGCCCAGCGCCTGGACGGCAGCGAGTTCGCCCTGGCCCGTTTGTTCCAGCAGTCGCTGAGCCGCAAGCTCAGCCGCTGGCACCGTTCGCTGCAGCGCTTCGCTGCCTTCGACATGCTCGGCCTGGTGAAAAACCGCGGTCTGCAAGTGCAAAATCTGCGCATGCAGGTCGGCGGCCGTTTCAGCGAACGGCTGCAGCAGCAGCGTGAGCGCATCGGGCTGCTGGCCTCCAGGCTGGCCGGAATGAACCCGGAAAGCATCCTGGCCCGGGGCTATTCCATCACCACCGACCGCCAGCAGCGGGTGGTGCGTGATGCGGCCGAACTGGCCGCCGACGACCGCATCCAGATCCGCTTTTCCCGCGGTTCAACCGCGGCCAGAGTGATCAAGGAGTGAATCATGAAGAAAGAGACACTCGATTTTGAAGGGGCGCTGAAAAAACTGGAAACGATCGTGCAGAAGCTGGAAGCCCCCGATGTCCCCCTGCAGGCGGGATTTGCCCTTTACGAAGAGGGGATGAATCTGAGCGCCCAGATGAAAAAGGAGCTCAATGATATCGAAAAGAAGGTGAAGATCCTGCAAAAGGACGCCAAGGGCGACCTGCAGGAAGCCGAATTCGAACCCGAAGAAAATGAATGACTATCTTAAGGGCCTGAGCGTTGCCGTCGACCGCGAGCTGCTCACCGGGCTGGACCCGCGGCGGGGAACACTGGAAGCCGCCATGCACTATGCCCTGACGGTGAGCGGCAAGCGCCTGCGACCGCTGCTCTTTCTCACGCTGCTCGACGCCTGCCGCCTCGAGGCGCTTCGTCATGTCGGCCTGGCCTCGGCCCTGGAGATGATCCACACCTACTCGCTGATCCACGACGACCTGCCGGCAATGGACGACGACGACCTGCGCCGCGGCATGCCCACGGTGCACAGGCAGTTCAACGAGGCGGTGGCGCTGCTGGCCGGCGATACGCTGCTGACCTTCGCCTTCGAGAAGATCGCCGCCGCGCCCCTGCCGGCCGCCCAGGTGGTGGAAATCATGGGCATCGTCACCCGCTGCATCGGCAAGGAGGGCATGGCCCAGGGGCAGGCGCTGGACCTGGAGTTCGCCGGTGACGCCGCCGCCATCGCCGAGATCCACCGCCTGAAGACCGCCGAGCTGATCAAGGGCTCGCTGCTGGCCGCCGCCGTCATCGCCGGTTTCGACCCTGAACGGCGGCGCCTGCTGGAACAGGCCGGCATCGCGCTGGGCACGGGCTTCCAGCTGGCCGACGACCTGCTGGACATCACCGGCGATGAACAGCAGGCGGGAAAGAAGCTGCGCAAGGACAGCGCCAACCAGAGCCCCAATGCCGTTCTGTATTTCGGGCTGGAGACGGTGGGCGCCCGCATCGACGAGCATTACCGCGAAGCCTGCGGGCGGGTCTGCGAGCTGGGAATCGATTTCCCGCCGTTCCTGTCCCTGATGAAGACCATGCTCTATCGGAGCCAATGATGGCGCTGCTGGAAACGATCGATTCCCCGGCGGACATCAAGAAGCTCAGCCTGGACGACCTGGCGGCGCTTTCCGGCGAGATCCGCACCCTGCTGGTGCAGGTGGTGTCACGCAACGGCGGCCATCTCTCCTCCAACCTGGGAGTCGTCGACCTGACCCTGGCCCTGCACCGGGTGTTCGACGCCCCGCGCGACCAGATCATCTGGGACATCGGCCACCAGTGCTACACCCACAAGATCGTCACCGGCCGCCGCGAGCGCATCGGCACCATCCGCCAGCGCGGGGGGCTGCTCGGTTTCCCCGCCCGCGAGGAAAGCGAGTACGACGTGCTCAATACCGGCCATGCCTCGACCTCGCTGGGCTTTGCCTCGGGCCTGGCCATCGCCCGCGACCGCAAGGGAGAGACGCACCATATCGTGACCGTCATTGGCGACGGCGCCCTGACCGGCGGCGTCGCCCTGGAGGCGCTGAACCATATCGGCCAGGTGAAGCAGCGCCTGATCATCGTCCTCAACGACAACAAGATGTCGATCTCGCCCAATGTCGGGGGCATCTCCCGCCACCTGAACTACCTGGCCTCGGGGCGCCCCTACATCCGCATGAAGGAAGTGATCCAGAACGTCCTCAAGGCCATCCCCGGGGTGGGCCGGACCCTGTTCGACCTGGCCCGGAAGATCGAGGTGCTGATGCGCACCCTGATGGTCCCCGGCTCGCTGTTCGACGAGCTGGGCATCAAGTACATCGGCCCGATCAACGGCCACGGTTTCCGCGACCTGATCAAGGAACTCGAGTCGGCCAAGAAGCACGATTTCCCGGTCCTGCTGCATGTGGTGACACGGAAAGGGGAGGGCTACGAGCCGGCCAGCGACAACCCCAGTTCCTTCCATTCCTCGGCGCCCTTCAACATCGAGAACGGCAAGTTCCTGGGGCGGGACAAGAGCCCGTCATATTCCGAGGTCTTCGGCCGCAGCGTGCGCTGCCTGGTCGCCGCCGACCGCCGCTTCATCGCGCTGACCGCCGCCATGCCCGAGGGCACCGGCCTGGACGCGGTGCAAAAGGAATTCCCGGAGAATTTTTTCGATGTCGGCATCGCCGAGCAGTACATGTTCGATTTTGCCGGCGGCCTGGCCCTGGGCGGCTTCCGCCCGGTGCTGGGCGTCTACTCCACCTTCCTGCAGCGCGCCATCGACCAGGTCATCCACGACGCGGCGCTGATGCGCCTGCCCCTGCTGGTCGGCCTGGACCGGGCCGGGCTGGTGGGCGGTGACGGGCCCACCCACCAGGGCATTTACGACATCGCCCTGCTGCAGCCCATCCCCGGCATCGTGCTCATGGCGCCCAAGGACGAGAACGAACTGCAGCACATGGTCTTTACCGCCAGCCGCCTTGACCGCCCGGCTTTCATCCGCTTTCCCAAGGAACCGGGACGCGGCGTTCCCCTGGACGATGAGCTCCACGAACTCCCCCTGGGCCAGGGCGAGGTCCTGCGCCGCGGCGACCGGGTCCTGATGCTGGCCGTGGGCCCGCTGGCATACCGCGCCCTGGCGGCGGCGGAGAAGCTGGCCAGCGAGGACGGCATCGAGTCGACGGTGCTGAACGTGCGCTTCCTGAAGCCGCTGGACCGCGAGCGCATCCTGGCGCTGGCCGCCGCCAGCGACCGGGTCGTCACCGTCGAGGACGGCGCGCTGCGCGGCGGCTTCGCCTCGATCGTCCGCGCCGAGCTCGAGAACGCCGGGATCCAGCGCCCGTTCCTCGCCCTGGGAGTGGGCGAGGGCGACGTGCCCCTGGCCTCGCGCGAGGAGTTGCTGGCCCACTTCGGCATCGACGCCGCCGGCATCTACCGGAGCGTCAAGGCATTCGTCCAAGAGCAATAATCGATCCATACGTGACGCGTGACGCGTAACGCGTGACGCGGAAGACAAACTAAAAACCAAAGCACCAAATTCAAAAAAGAGAAAGTGTTAGTAGGATCCGGGCATATCTCGATCCTGGGCTGTTACCCCGTCAACGATCGCTGATTCTTGGTTTTGGGAATTGGAATTTAAGTCTTTTATTGCAGTTACTCGTCACGCGTTACGCGTCACGCGTCACGAAGGTTCGCCGCTCTCCTTGACAGTTGACAACGATTTCTTTATGATGGGCCCATGATCGTTGGCTACAATACCGACATCAAGTACCGCCAGGAAGTGTTCCACATCCAGACCGAGGACAAGGGCAAGGGCAATCCGCTGATCGAGACCCTGGTCTACCTGCACGGCGAGATCCTCCTTTCGCGGCGCATCTCCTATGCCCACCTGCTGGAGTCGGCCGAGAAGATCAAGAAGGTCAAGAGCCTGATGAAGACCCAGCACGACCAGGTCATCGGCGAGCTGAAGGAGGGTAAATTCTCGCACCTGATGTCCATGGACACCCAGGACATCGAGGACAAGACCCTCGATGAGATGGTCCTGGAATACCTGCAGAACGAAAACCCCTGAACGTGCCCGACCGCGTCCTGCTCATTGACGGCATGTACCTCGTGTTCAGCTCGTTCTACACCCACCCGGCCATGCGCACGCTGGGCAACGAGCCCACCGGCGCCGTCTTCGGTTTCATCAGCCGCGTGGAGAGCCTGATCCAGGAGCTGCGCCCCGCCCGCCTGGCCGTGGCTTTCGACTCCAGGGAGAAGACCTTCCGCCGCGAGTTGTACCCCGAGTACAAGGCCAAGCGCCAGCTGCCGCCCGAGGAGCTCGTGCAGCAGCTGCCCGCCGTGCGCGAGTACCTGGAGGGCCGCGGCATCCATGCGCTGGAGAAGCCGGGCCTCGAGGGCGACGACATCATCGCCCTGCTGGCCAAGCGCTACGCCGCCGCCGGCAGCGAGGTGCTGATCTTCTCCGCCGACAAGGACCTGTTCCAGCTGGTGGGCGGGGACGTTTTCGTCTATCACCCCAAGCTGAAGAAAAAGCTGGGCCGCGGCGAGGTGAAGCAATTCTTCGGGGTTTACCCCGAGCAGATCGTCGATTACCTCTCGCTGGCCGGCGACGCCTCGGACAACATCCCCGGCATCCCGGGGGTCGGCGACAAGACGGCGACGCGGCTGATCGAACGGTTCGGCAGCCTGGACGCCATGCTGCAGAACCTGGACCAGGTGCCGGGCAAGCTGCGGGACAAGATCGCCGCCAACGCCCACCTGTTCTCCAAGTGGCGCCCGCTGCTGGATCTGGACCGCATTCCGGCGACGGGCATCGAACTGGAGCTGCCACCCTTCCAGCCCCGCTGCGGCGAGCCCCTGCTGGATCTCTACCGCCGCCTGCAATTCCACAGCCTGCTGAGGAAGTCGGGCGCCGCCCCGGCTCCGGGCGCGGCCGTCGCTGCCCAGGCCAGGCCGGCCGTGCGGCTGATCACGGATCGCGCCGGGCTGAAAGCGCTGGCGGCCAGGGTACGCAAGGCGGGGAGCTTCGCCTGGGATATCGAGACCACGGCGCTCGACTTCACCGCGGCGCAAATCGTCGGCCTGGGCCTGGCGCTGCCCGGCGCCGTCTATTATGTCCCCTTCCTCGTCCCCGCCGCGGAGGCGGACCGATTCCAGTTGACTTTCGATGAATTCCGCGAGGAGATGGCGGACATCTTCGCCGCCGCCGCGATCAGGAAGACCGGGCACAACCTGAAATTCGACATGCTGCACTTCCGGCGCCAGGGACTGGCGGTGGCCGGCGTCGAGCACGACACCATGATCATGTCCTACCTGCTCTTTCCCAACCGCCGCGCCCACCCGCTGAAGGAGCTGAGCGCCGAGTTCCTGGGCCTGCAGCCCATGACATACGCGGAACTGGCCGGCAAGGGCAGGAACCAGGTGCCGCTGGCGGAGATCGCGGTCGAGAAGGTCGCGGCCTACTGCGCCGCTGACGCCGACGGCTCCGCCCGGCTGTCGGAAAAGCTGCTGCCGCTGCTGGAGGAAAAAAAGCTCCTGCAGCTCTACCGCGACATCGAGATGCCGCTGGCCGGCGTGCTGCTGGACATGGAATGGCACGGCATCCGCGTCGACCGGGCCTTCCTGCAGGAAGCAGACCGCCGCCTGCGCGGGCAGATCGCCCGTACCGAGGAGGAGGTGCGCGAGCTGGCCGGCTATGATGTCAACCTGAACTCCCCCCAGCAGCTGGCCGAGCTGTTGTTTGAGAAAATGAACCTGCCGCTGAGCAAGAAGACGCGCAAGACCAGGGCGCAGTCGACCGACATCGAGGTGCTCAACGAGCTCAAGCAGTACCCCGTCGTCGAGAAGATCATCGCCCACCGCACGTTCAAGAAACTGCACTCCACCTATGTCCAGGGCCTGCTGGAGAACCTGGATCCCGACGACCGCGTCCACACCCAGTTCAACCAGACCGTCACGGCCACCGGCCGCCTCTCCTCATCCAACCCCAACCTGCAGAACATCCCGGTCGGCGCCTTTTCTTTCGGCGACTCGGGGGCGGGGCTCAACCTGCGCCGGGCCTTCATCGCCGCCCCCGGGCGGCGGCTGCTCTCGGCCGACTATTCCCAGATCGAACTGCGGGTCATGGCCCATTTTTCCCGGGACGCCAACCTGCTGCGCGCCTTCGCCGAAGGGGCGGACATCCACCAGCGCACCGCCGACCTGGTTTTCGGCGGCGATCTCTTCAGCCGGCGCTCCGAGATGCGCCGGCGGGCCAAGATCATCAATTTTTCCATCCTCTACGGCAGCGGCGCCTTTTCCCTGGCCAGGGAACTGGGGGTGAGCTTCGCCGAAGCCAAGGAATTCATCGAGCGATACTTCGAGACCTACAGCGGCGTCAAGCGCTTCATGGACAGGGTCATCGCCGACGCGGAAAAGAACCCCGAGGTGCGCACCCTGGCGGGCCGCGTGCGCCCCATCCCCGAGGTGCAGAGCTCGAACCGCACCGTCAAGGAGAATGGCAACCGCATGGCGGTCAACACCGTGGTTCAGGGCAGCGCCGCCGACATCATCAAGATCGCCATGATCCGCATCCACGAGGGGCTGCGCTCCATGAAGAGCCGGCTGGTGCTGCAGGTACACGACGAGCTGGTCTTCGAGTGCCCGCCCGGGGAGGAGAAGCGCCTGGCCGCCCTGGTGCGCGACGGCATGGAGAATGCCGTGAAGCTGAGGGTGCCGCTGACCGTGAGCCTGAAGAAGGGGGAGAACTGGGCCGACATGGAGGCCATGGAACCATGAGCATGAAGGAGATCGACGCCACGAAATTCAAGGAGATCATGCGCCGCGGCATGGAGCACCTGTTCCAGGATCGCGAGCTGCTCAACCGCATCAACGTCTTCCCGGTCGCCGACGCCGACACCGGCGACAACCTCGTCCATACCCTGAAGCCTGTTTACGATGGCATGGACGACTGGCAGGAAACGCGCCTGGACGAGACGGCCGACCGCCTGGCCCAGGCGATGCTGCGTTCGGCCAAGGGCAATTCCGGGGTCATCTTCTCGCAGTTTTTTTTCGCCTTCGCCCAGGCCATGAGGGGCCAGGAGGCGATCGGGCCGGCCGACTTCAGCCTGGCCATGGAAAAAGCGGTGCGCGAGACCTACGCCTCGGTGGCCGATCCCCGCGAAGGGACGATCCTGACCGTGCTGCGCCACACGGCCGAGGAGTTCAAGCGCCTGGCGCTGAGCGGCGAGCGCTACCAGGTCATTTTCGAGAAGGCGATCATCAAGGCCAAGGAGATCCTGGAGAAGACGCGGGACATGCTGCCGCAAATGAAGAAAGCGAAGGTGGTCGATGCCGGCGGGCTGGGTTTTTTCCTTTTCTTCAAGGGCATGTCGGTGGCGATGGGCGGCCGTGCCTCCGGCGCCGCCGGGGACGTCCAGGATGCCGGAGCTGGCTTCGACCAGCAGCCGCAGGCCGTCGATGCCGCCGAACTGGCCTTCTGCGCTGAATGGCTGGTCCGCCCCCGTCCAGGCGGGGCGGTGCGGCCCCGCGGGCAGGACCGGGAATTTTTCAAGGAACTTCTCAGGTCCCACGGCGATTCGCTGCTGATCGCCGGCGATGAGGGGCTTCTGCACCTGCACCTGCACACCGACGACCCGCAGGCAGCGGAAGCGGAAATCGCCCGCCACGGCGAGATCCTTTCCCGCAAGGTCGATTCGCTGCGCCCAACGGACAAGGAACGCCCGGAGCTCGACGTGGCATGGCTCATCGATTCGGCTGTCGATATCCCCGAGGCGACGGAGCGGGCGCTGGGCGTCGGGGTCGTGCCGCTGCAGATCCTGCTCAACGAGCGCTACCTGCGCGACCGGCTGGAGATCGCCAAGGAGGAGCTGTACCGGCGCATGCGCGCCGAGAAAGACCTGGCGGTCAAGACGTCGCAGCCGGCGCCGCTCGATTTCAAGACCGCCTTCGAGTCCGCCCTGGCCCGCAAGAGCCGGGTGCTGCTGTTCAGCCTTTCCTCGCGCTTGAGCGGCGCCTTCCAGAACGCACTGGCCGCCGTGCGCCTGCTGCCGGAGGCCGACCGGGCCCGGGTGCGCATCGTCGACACGCTCAACGTCTCGGCCGGCAGCGGCCTGCTCTTCTGCCGCGCCGTGCGGCTCCTGGAGGCGGGTCTGGACGTCGAGAGCGCCGCCGCCGACGTCGAGAGCCGGCGCGGCCAGGTGGTCTCGCTTGGGTACGTCGAGTCGCTGGAGTACGCGGTGCGCGGCGGCCGCCTGCCCGCGGCGGCCGGCTGGCTGCAGCGCCGGCTCGGCATCCGGCCGCTGGTCGCCTTCGAGAAAGGCAGGCTGGTCCGCAAAGGGGCCCTGCTCAGCGCCCGCAACAAGGAACGCAAGGTCGTGCGCCGCCTGCTCAGGAAGCTGAATCCCCATGCGTCCTACTCGCTGGGCATCGTCTATACCGACAACCCGCAGGCGGCCCTGCGTCTGGAGGACGAACTGGCCAAATCGCGGCTGAAGATCTCGGCCATGTACCAGGTCGTCGGCGCCGCCGTCCTCGGCGCCCATGCCGGACCGGGGACCTTCTGCCTGTTCGCCCTGCCCGACCCGGAAACGGCCGTTTGAATTTTCAGGGAGGTTCAATGGAAGGAAAGATCAAGCTGGGCATCAGCTCCTGCCTGCTGGGGAACAAGGTGCGCTTCGACGGCGGCCACAAGTTCGACCCCTTCCTGGTGAACATCCTGGGGCCATACGTGGAGTACGTCTCTGTCTGTCCCGAAGTCGAGTCGGGGTTCCCGGTGCCGCGCGAGGCCTTCCGCCTGGTCGGCGCCCCGGAGAATCCCAGGCTACTGACCCGGCAGACCGGCCTGGATGCCACGCCGCAGATGGAGCGCTGGATCGCCGGAAAACTGCCGCAACTGGAAAAAGCGGGGCTGTGCGGCTTTGTCTTCAAGAGCCGTTCGCCCTCCAGCGGCATGGAACGCGTCAAGGTATACAATGACAAGGGCATGGCCGAAAAGAAGGGGGTGGGGATCTTCGCCCGGGCGCTGATGGACCGCCTGAAGCTGCTGCCGGTGGAGGAGGAGGGCCGGCTGCAGGATATCGGGCTGCGCGAAAATTTCATCGAGCGCATCTTCGCCTACCGCCGCTGGCGCGAGCTGGCCGACAGCCATGCCACGGCCGGAAAACTGGTCGAGTTCCAGCGCCGCCATAAATACCTGCTCATGGCCCACAGCCCGGAAATGGCCCGGCGGCTCGGGAAGCTCGTGGCCGCCGCCGGGACGCGCCCCTTGAGCGAGATCCTGGCTGAATACGATGAGCTGTTCATGGCGGCCCTGAAACAGAAGGCCACGGTGCGCAAGAACGTCAACGTGCTGCAGCACATGCTGGGCTATTTCAAGAAACAGCTCGATGATTTCGACAAAAGGGAGATGCTGGGCCTGATGGAGAAGTACCACCAGAACCTGGTGCCGCTGATCGTCCCCGTCACCCTGCTGAAGCACTACATCGACAAGTTCCAGGAGCCGTATCTCAAGGACCAGTATTACCTGGACCCGCATCCGCTGGAACTCAAGCTCAGGAACCACGCCTAGGTCGGCTTGCGGCCCCCCGGCGTTTACCGGAGTTCGATGTTCGACGTTCGAAGTTCGACGTTCGATGATCTAAAGATTGCAAGCACTGGTTGAAGGGTAGATGAGTTCTCAGAATTCAAGGATGTTATGCACTGGTTCAAGGGTAGAAGAGTTCAAGGGTTCATGAGTTCGGGAAAGGCATCTCCAGGAAGTAATGCCTTAACGCTTCAACCCTTCAACTCGTCAACGCTTCAACATCGCCTTCTATCGTCGAACATGGAACTTGGAACATGGAACATGGAACGTGGAACATGGAACATGGAACTTTGTCTTATTATTTCCCGGGGATCCAGGGCACGAACATCGGCGTGCGCCGCTTGTAGTCCTCCCAGTCGGGACGGCCTGCATACTTCTTTTCGAGCAGCGGCACGCCGGAAACGAAGAGCAGCAGGAAGGTGATGACGATCGGGCCGGCCAGCCCGAGCCAGCCCCGCGGCGCCGAGAGGGCGATGACGGCGATGCCCCACCAGCCGAGCGCCTCGCCGAAATAGTTGGGGTGGCGGCTGTAGCGCCAGAGGCCGGAGCCGATCAGCCGGCCCCGGTTGGCGGGGTTCCTCCGGAAAGCGGCCAGCTGGCGGTCGCCGATGCTCTCGAAAAGAAAGCCCTTGACCCACATCAGGGAGCCGAGAAGGTCCAGCCAGTTCAGCTGCGGCTGCGGCTGCCCGGCGACGAGCAGTACCGGCGCCAGGATGAGCAGCATGAAGAACCCCTGCAGCAGGAAGACCTGCAGGAAGCTGCGGGCGACGAACCAGCGGCCCCATTGGCGGCGCCAGGCGGCGTAGCGGAAATCCTCCTCCCTGCCCCGATTGCGCCGGAAGATGTGCCATGCCAGCCGGCCTCCCCAGATGGTGACCAATGCCAGGACCAGCCACTGTCGTGGCTGACCCTGGCCGCGGATCAGCAAAACCGCCCAGCCGGTCACGATGAATCCCGGTCCCCAGGCGATGTCGGCGATGCCGTTGTTCCTCTTCAGCAGGGCGGCGATGAAGGCGCCGGTCATATAGATGACGATGACCAGCGCCGCGAATGCCAGGGTCCTGACCATGCGAACCTCCTTGCCGCGTGCTACAGCCGTCCCTGTCTTTCCAGCAGGCGACGGGCGCGCAGCGCGCTCTTTTCCTTGTCCTTGATCTCCAGCATGATGTCGAAGTCGAGGCCATGGCCGGCGGCGATGAAGCGGGCGAAGTGCCGCAGGTCGATGCTCTCGGCGTGGCTGCCCGGACGGGCGCCTTTTTTCTGCGAGCTGTAATCGATCATGGGCGGACCGTCCTTCTTCTTCCAGGTGGCGGCGGCCAGCGCCAGCGCCGCGGCCGTGCTCTCGCCGCGGTGATTCAGCTGGTGATGGAAGGAGTCGAACAGGACGGGGATCCCGGTGCGGCGGTGGATCTCCAGGCAGTCGGCGACAGTGAACAGGCGATCGTCGTTCTCCACCACCAGGCGCCGGCGCACCGCCCCGGCGAGGAGCTCGACGCGCGAGCAGTAGCGGCTGACCGCGGCTGCCTTGTCGCCGTAGACCCCGCCGGCGTGAACCTGGATGCGCGCCGTGTCGTCGAGGCCCAGCGCGTCGAGGACGCGGGCGTGATACTCCAGCTCGGCGGCGCTGCGGCGGAAGATGCCCTCGTCCACTGAATTGATCAGGGTGAACTGGTCGGGGTGCATGGAGATGCGCATGCGCTGGCAACGGATGAACCGCCCCAGGGCGGTGAAGCGCGGGGCGAATTCCCGCTGCCAGGGAAAGGCGCAGGCCGGGTGCGAGGCAAAGGGGACCAGGTCGGAGCTGATGCGCAGGAAAAGCAAACCGTTGGCGCGGTTGAATTCAAGCATGCGCTCCAGGCAGTCCAGGTTCCCTTGCACCGTCTCGGCAAGCCGGGCGGCGGAATAGGAAGCCAGGCGGAACGTGCGGCTGGGAGTGCAGCCGATGGAACGGTTGAGGCAGGGATAGCCGATCTTCACGGCAACGCCGCCTTGCTGGCCGCGGGCTTCATGCCCCGATTATACGCGAGACAGGCATGCCCAGGCAACCGCGGCCGTCCGCCGATCCCTTGGCCGGCCATTCTGTGGTATAATGACCCGCACAAGCAGGAGAAGCGCCGGATCCCCCGGCAAAAAAAATGAGGCTGAATCGGAAGTTCATCCTGGCATGCCCGCTGCTGCCGGCGGTGCTGCTGCTGGCCGGCGGCGGCTGCCGGCGCCAACCCGTTCCCAGCGGGCTGGCCGCCTGCGCTTTGTCGATCGCCGCCCCGGCCGGCGCCGAGCAGCGGCTGGGGGAATTGCGCGCCGGCGACCCGGACCTGGCCAAGGTCATGCGAACGGGAACGATCAACACGCTGCTGGCGGAGAACCCGTGGGCCGGTCGCATCCGCGAGAACGGGGTCTCCCAGCAGGCATTGTTCTTTGTCGACGACATGAGCGCCCGCTGGAGCGTGGGAAGGGGGGGCAAGCGCCGCCTGGCTTTTTCCATATTCCATCCCCAGGGCTCGCAACTTTCCTACCGCGTTCATTTCGAGTCGCAAGGGAGGAAATGGCTGGCCTATGAAAGGAACGCCACGCAACGGCAGTTCTTCCACGAAGCCGTTGAAGTGGATCCTTCCTGGAGGGACCTGCGCGTCACCCTCGAGACCCGGGGGCGGGGGATCGGCGCCTGGGTGAATCCGCGCTTCATCGCCGACAGGAAAAAGCCGCGGGTGTTCGTCGTGATCGTCCTGGACTCGGTCCGCGCCGACCACACCTCGCTGCACGGCTATGTCCGCGACACGACCCCGGCCTGGGCCGCCCTGGGCCGCGACGGGAGAGTGTTCAGCCGGGCGTACTCCAGCAGCAGCTGGACGCTGCCGGCCCATGTTTCGCTGTTCAGCGGCCGGGACATGCCGGATCACCGCGTGCTGGGCCCGACCGACCACATCGGCGAGGACTACCCGCTTCTGGCCGAGGTGTTCCAGCGGAACGGCTTCACCACCGCCGCTTTCACCGGCGGCGGCTTCGTCGATGCCCAATTCGGCTTTCACCGCGGCTTCCAGGTCTATTCGAACAAGCCGGGCGACGTGTTCCTCATGGACTCGGCGGGGAAGGTGTTGCGCCACTTCAAGGACTTCGCCGAGCAGCACTGGGGCGAGGACCTGTTCGTGTTCCTCCATACCTACCAGGCGCACGCGCCCTACAAGTTCCCCTCGCGTTTCAAAACCGCCATCAACCCCGGGCTGAAAAGCAACCTGCTCGGGCCCGGAAATTTCCTGGGCGACAAGAGGGTCGCCTGCTTCAAGGAACTCGCCAGCGCCGATCGCCGGGAACTGATCGACCTGTACGACACGGCGATCCATTATGCCGACCAGGCGCTGGTCGGCGGCGTGGCCGGCTTCCTGAAGGAAAAAGGGGCTTATGACCAGGCGACGATCGCGGTCCTCAGCGACCACGGCGAGGAGTTCTACGACCACGGCAGCTGGGAGCACGGGCACAGTCTGTACGGGGAGCTGATCCGCATCCCCATGGTGATCAAGTTCCCGCACGGCCGGCGTCGCGGCCTGGACGACCATTTGACCTCCATCGCCGATCTCCCGAGCCTGCTGCTGCAGGCGGGAGGGCTTAAAGCGCCGCCCGGCTTCGCGCCGGCCGTACGCCGGGGGCCGACGCGCATCCTGGCCGCGGCCCTGCCGGTGTCGCCCATCATCAAGGGCATCCCGGCCAAGGTCGCCTTTGTCGACGACCGCTTCCATTTCATCCATAACCAGATCGACCGCCGGGCATCGGCCTTCTTCGACCCGCCGCCTCCCGAACTCCGGGTGCACGAGCTGTACGACCTGCGCGATACGGGACAGCGGCACGACCTGGCCGCGGGCCGGCCGCCGGCCCTGAAAGGGTTCCATGAGCGCCTGGCGGCCTACCTGCGGCGTTTGCGCGCCGCCCGCGGCAGCGGCGGCGCGCTGGATGACGGCCTGCGGCGGGAGTTGAAGTCCCTGGGCTACCTGGGCGACTGAGAACGCGGGCCAAGGCGGGAGCGTTCAGCCTTCCTGGATCCTGGCCACCGTGATCTCCTCCTGGCCGTTGTACTTGCCGTTGAGGTCTTTGTAGGACAGGAGCGGCTCCTCGGAGCTCTCGACGAAGACGACCTGGGCGATGCCCTGGCCGGCGTGGACGACGGCGGACCGCGCGCCGCAGTTGGCGATGGAAATGGTCAGGTACCCCGTCCACTCGGGTTCGAGCGGCGTGACGTTGACCAGCACTCCGCAGCGGGCATAGGTGGACTTGCCGAAGACCAGGCCCAGGACCATCCTGGGCATGCGGAAGTACTCCAGGCTGCGGCCCAGGATGAACTCCCCCGGGGGGATGAGGATGGCGTCGGCGCTGAGCGACTCGAAGTCGGACTCGCAGACCCGGTGCGGGTCCAGGGGCGCGGCCGCGTGCACGGGGCGGCGGTAGGTGCGGTCGAGGCGCAGGTCGTAGCCGAAGGGGCCCAGGCCGTAGGAAACCACTCCGGCGCGCACCGAGGAGGCGACGAAAGGCTCCAGCAGGCGATGCTGTTCGGCCTGCTCGCGGATCCAGCGCGAGGATTTGAGCATCAGAGGAGCGAGTAGCGCGAGACCTTGTGGCTGATCAGGTAGTACAGCTTGCTCAGGTACTCGATGCCGTTGGTCAGGTCCTTGGAGAACTTGAACTGATATTTGACGTAGTTCGTCTCCTCGGCCAGGCGCAGCTTGTTCTCGAACTCGATGGTGAAGTCCTTCAGCTCGATCATCAGGTTCTGCAGCAGCAGCAGGTTGTCGATGCTCTCGATCAGGGTGACGGTCGGCGTGCTCTTCAGGTCGTTCCTGGGGATCAGCTTGATGCGTTCCAGCGCCTCGGCGTTCAGCTCCTTGACCAGGTAGTCGATCTCGTCGAGGTAAGGCTTCTTGTAATCGTCGAAGTAGCGCAGCTTGTGGACGGCGCGTTCCTGGATCTTGGCGTTCTGCTCCAGCAGCGAGTGGAACAACTCGTGCAGCCCCAGGTGTTCCTTGTCGAACTTCTTCAGGTCGATGAAGGCGCGGCCGAGGTAGATCTTGTCGTTATAGGAATTCAGCAGCTCGTCCTGGTAGTGGGAATAGAACTTGACCTCGAAGCGGCCATGGTCGCGGTAGCGCAGGCGGCTGATCAGGACGTCCTGCTCGCTGGCCAGGTAGCTGGCGTTCTCCTCGATCACGGCGCTGTAGATGAACAGCGTGCCGATGATGAAGTCCTTCAGGCTGTCCATGAATTCCTCGTTCTGGGCCAGGAAGCCGGCCAGCTCCGGAAAGGATTCGCCGCGCAGCACGGTATAATAGGGCGAGAAGAGCATGTGCCCGCCCCGCAGGAACAGCTCGAGGTGGAAGTTCTCCCGCACCCTCTTGAACAGGTTGTTGTGCTGGATGACCGGGATGTTCTCAAGGCGCTTGCCGCTGAACTTGCCCAAAACGTTCAATGTTTCCACGCGTGCCTCCGCAGGGAGGATTATAGGTGAATGCAAGTGAAAAGTAAACCGCGCGGCCGGCGGCGGGAACGACATGCCATTGACTTTCCCGTGCAGTTTTTTTATCATGGGTTCTCATGAAAAGACTGTCTCAACTGGCCTTTCCGGTGCTGTTCGCCCTGCTGCCGCTGGGCTTGTTCCTGCTGCTCTACCGGCCGGCGCCGGCTTCGCCGGAAATGACCAGCGCCTGCCTCGTGTTCCTCACTGCGCTGGGCTGGTGCTCGCTGATCGGTCTCAACCGCCGGGAGATGAAGCCACTCAAGATCTTCTACGCCGCCGCGGCCCTGCTGGTCTCGCTCCTGATCGTCGGCCTGTTGCGGCCGTTCCCGGTGCTGCCCCTGTCTCACGGGCTGATGATCGTCCTGCAGGCGCTCGGAGGCGCCGGCATCGTCCTCTACCTGCATATCCTGAAGAACAAGGGGGGAATAAGCCCGTGAGCGGAAAAAGCTACGCCGGGCGGTAGATGTCCGGTTCGATGAATATCTTGGTGATCTCGGGGTACTGGCGGCGGATATCGGCCTCGATGGCGTTGATCAGGCTGCAGATCTGCTGGTTGTTCAGCCGCGGGTCGAATTCGGCCTTGACGGCCAGCAGGATGTCGTCGGCGCCCAGGTGCAGGGAGCGGATGTGGATGACGCGGGCGATGCTCTCCTCTTTCAGCAGCAACTCGCGGACCTGGCGCAGCAGCGCCGGGTCGGCGCTTTCGCCGATGATCAGCGACTTGGTCTCATAGCCCATCACCAGCGCCGTGATGCCCAGCAGCACGCCGATAAGGATCGAGGCCAGTCCGTCGAAGAAGAGGATGCCGGTGAGGTACTCGGTCAGCAGCGCGGCCAGGGCGATGGCCAGGCCGAGAAGGGCGGCCGTGTCCTCCAGAAAGACCACCACCAGTTCGGCCTTCTTCGTCCGGTGCAGGTAAGCGGCCAGTCCAACCGCTCCGCGCTCGGCGTTGATCCTCCTGACGGCGACGCGCAACGAGACGGCCTCGGCGAAGATGGCCACGACCAGGACCAGCAGGGCAACGGGCAGGTGATCGACCGGCGCCGGGTGGCGCAGCTTGTGCACCCCCTCGTAGATGGAGAAGATGGCGCCGGTGGTGAAGAGGATGATGGCCACGATGAAGGACCAGAAGTAGGCTTCGCCGGAAAAGCCGAAGGCATGCAACTCGTCGGCCTTCCTGGCGGCCTTGCGCATGCCGACGAAGAGCAGTACCTGGTTCAGCGTGTCGGCGCTGGAATGGATGGCCTCCGCTAGCATGGCCGAAGACGCCGTGAAGAACGCCACGACGTACTTGACCACGGCGATGAACAGGTTGGCCACGAAGGCGGCCAGGATCACCGATTTCGAGCTTTTCCCCTTTTTCATTGGTCCGTTCCCCGGGTCACGCTGGCTGCCCGCCGAGCCTATTTCATCTCATTCAGCAGCTCGGCAGCCAGGAACCATTTGCGGTAATCCAGCCCGTGGATGTAGTTGTCGATGATGCGCCGGGCCAGGCTGCGATCTCTTTGCAGCAGGTAGGAAAACTCCTTTTCATGGTCCTTCAGGTCTTCAAACAGGAATTCCTCGAAGTTGCGCCAGATCTTCTGGACTTTTTCGATGCGGCCGCGGTACTGGCGGTCGACCGCCTCGGATAGCCGGGCATAGGTGGTGAAGGCCAGGGTGGGATCCTCGAACGCCTGGGCCGGGAGGGGAGCGAAATGGTTTTTCCATGCGCTGTCGGCCTTTTCGCGGCTTGAACCGCTGGGCGTGGCGGCCATCGACGGGTACCAGGGGGAAAAGGCGTTGCTGTCGGGACGGCGCGGAGCAATCCAGACGACGTGGGCGATGTCGGCGTCGGGCCAGGAGCGCAAGTGGGCGACGAAGGCGTACTGGGTGGACTCGGTGCAGATGGTGCGGTTCTTGCCCGAGTTGGGCGAGCCGTTACGGTAGCGGTCGCTCAGATCATGCTTGCTCCCCTCGTAGTGATCGCGCAGTACTTTGAACAGGTCGTGCGGGCGCAGGTTGTGGCGGGTCCTGAAAGAGAACGGCAGCGGGGATTCCAGCTTGGGGGGCTTGGCGGCCAGCAGGTGAGTGCCCCGCCACTGGCGCAGGACGTTGCGCATGTCGGCATAAGCGCCGGGATCGGAATAGGCCCTGGCGAACTCGAATTCGCCGTCGCGGCGGGGATCGTACCAGCCGCGGCGAACGGCATACTCGATGATGTCGGGAGACCCCAGGAAGCGGTCCCTGTCGCTCAGGTCGATGCGGGTGATGGTGTAGCGGTTGGCGATGACGGCTGCCTCGTTATCCGGGACGCGGGCGGCGATCCAGCGCTTGCCCTTGACCGCGTGCAGCAGCCAGCCTTCGTGGGCGTCGGCGATGATATAGGTGCGTCCCGAGGCGCTGTAGCCCAGGCGGGCGATCAGGTCGCCGGCGATGCGCACGCCCTCGCGGGCGCTTGTGGCCCGTTCGGCGATCAGGCGCCTGAGGCTGAAGCCGATGCCGCCGTCGCTCAGTTCGCCCCTGTCCTCGCGCGACGGGCAGGCGTCGGAAGCGACGGCCACGCCGAGCTCGCTGATGTAGGAGTCGGCGAACTCGCATCCCGGTATTTCAAGCCACAGCAGGCCCGGCGCGGCGCCGGGCTGCGGCAGCAGCAGGCCGTTTCTCAGGGCAAAGGCCTCGTTGCGGAGAAATGATCGGGCCGGCACCTTGTGGATATTGACCAGCAGGCGGCCGCTGTCGTCCTCGTTATGGGCCAACAGCACCGAGCCGTCGGTGCTGGCCTTCTTGCCCACGACGATGGTGAAGCAGCTGAGGTCGTCGTGGCCGGCGTGCAACCCGATGGCCAGGAACAGCAAAAGGGAAGATAGGACGAACTTTTTCATGCATTAAAAATAGCATAAGTCCCGGGATTTGACAAAAAAAGTGACAGGGACAGTGTCAGTGTCAGCAAGAAATGAAAGCAATCGGTTGACGGTAGACGGTGGCTGCCATTGATTGAAATCGGTTTAAGGTTGAGGGCTTAAGGTTCAAGGTAAGAAAAGATGGCTACCTTACACCCTAAACCCTACACCGATTGCCATTTCCCTTTTCCTTTTGGCCCGTTCTTCCACCTTGCGCCTTACGCACTGGACCTTGCGCCGATTTCCCTTCTTTCTCGTCACGCCTTGCGCATAACGATATCTTCTCCCGGTACATTCCGCCTTGCCGCTCTCTTGAGCACCGAGAATATTTCGAAATGATCGCTGTGCGGGAAATTGTCGATCAGCTGCAGTTCGTCCGGCGTGAAGCCCCGGTCCAGGAAGAGGCGCAGGTCGCGGGCGAACGTGGCCGAGTCGCAGGAGAAATAGACGATCGTTTTCGCTCCGCTTGCAGCCAGCGCGGCGATGAGCCTTGGCGAGAGGCCTCCCCGGGGGGGGTCGACGACGAAAAACTCGGTGCCGGGCAGCCCGGCGTGCAAGGCGTCGGCCTGGACGACGCGGACGTTGTCCGCCTTGTTCAAGTCCAGGTTGCCGCGCAGGGCGGCCAGGTTGCCGGGATCGTTTTCCAGGGCCAGCACCCGCTGGCAGCACGCGGCCAGCGGCAGGGTGAGGAAGCCGCCGCCGCAGAAAAGGTCGGCGGCCGCAGTGGGGCGTTCCCGGTCAAGGACCCGCTGCAGCAGCCCCAGCATGGACGGCAGCTGGAAGCGGTTGGCCTGGACGAAGTTGCCGGGGGCGACGAGGATGGCATGAGGTCCGACCTGGAAGCGCACCCGGCGTTCGCTGCTGAGCCATTGTTCGCCGTGACCGGGGGTCTCCAGGCATGAGGCCAGGTCACAGCCGTTGCTGACGGTCAGGATGCGGCCTTTGGCGCATTGGGCCGTTAACCGGCGCTGGGAGAGAAAATGCTGCTCGACCGCCTGCGGCAGGAGCCGGCAGCCGTTGATGGCGATGACCCGCTGCGAATCGCGGGCAAAGAAGCCGCCGGCACCGTCACGCACCTGGAACTCGGCCTTGCAGCGGTAGCGCTCAGCGGGCGAGGCCAGCGTCGCGGTCGGGGAAACCGGTTCATAGCCGCCGATCCTCCTGAGGTTGTCGGCCAGGATCCCCGCCTTGCTGCGCAACTGCTCGCCGTAGCTCATATGCTGCAGGTTGCAGCCGCCGCAATCGCCGTAATGGGGGCACGGAGGCTCGACGCGCTGCGGGGAGGCCTGCAGCACGCGCAGCAGCTTTCCCTGCAAGACGGAGCGGGAACGGCCGCTGATCGAATACTCCACCGTTTCCCCGGCGACGACCCCGGGGACGAAGACGGTCCTCTCCCCGTCGCGGACGATGCCGGCACCGCCCTTGGCGATGGCGAGGATTTTCCCGAGCAAGGCCATGATGATGCCGGTAAGAAAAAGGGCGCGCGGCAGCGCGCCCCGGTTATTACTGGACTGCGATGGCGATCTTTTCGCTCATGAACTTCTGGGCGTCGAGAAAGGTGATGGTCGCGTTCTGACGGGTGATGTCGAACTCCACCTTGAAATCGGTGCCGGTCTTGAAATAGGCCGGATAGATGGTGATATCACTGATCCTGGGCAATTGGAGGTCAGAGGCGTTGATGGTGATCACGGGGTCGGTGCGCAGGTCCAGCGACCGGTCGAACAGGGCGGGGTCGACCTTCTGCAGCTTGGTGGACCGCAGGAAACCGCCCTTGATGATCCCTTTCTCCGCCAGTACCTTGGCCCGTCCCAGGGCGTAGTGCACCGAGTTCAGGGAGGTCTGCATTTCCTGGTTCTGGTCGTTGAGATCGCTCATGCGCGCCAGCATGTTCTGTTTTTCCTGGTTGAGCAGGTCCAGCTGGGAGATCAGCTCGACGCGGCGCGCCTCCATCTCGTTGATGTCGCTCTGCAGCTTTTCCTTCTCGGAGATGGCCTTGTCCTTGGCGTCGACCAGCTCCTTCTTCACTTTTCTCTGGATCTGGTTGGGCGAGATGGGGGCCGTTCCCTGGGTGATGAACGTGCCGTACTCGTCCTCGGCGAAGAAGTTCCAGATCTTGAAACCGGGCACGATCGGCTCGAAAAGGGCGGTGCGCTCGACCAGTTCCATGGCCCGGGCCTTGTCCACCCCTTTCTCGTTCAGCAGGAAGTTCATAGCGATCTGGTAATGGTTCTCGCCTTTTTCGACCAGGTGCGGCTTGGGCAGCAGCGTTTCCAGCTCCTGGACGCGGGCATTGAGGTTCTGGATGTCGCTGTTCTTGTCCAGAATGTCCTGCAGCAGCGACTTGATCGAGACGTCCTTCTCGTTCTTGATCTTATCTTCCAGCACTTTTTTCTGCTCGGGGGATAGGTTCATGATATTGACCTCGGGCAGGTCCTCGCCGGTCTTTTTCTTGTAATCGCTCAGGATGGCGAACACCTCGTTCTGCTTCTCCTGGATGCTTGATTCCAGCTGCTGGATCTGCTGGACCGTTTCCTCCATCTGCTTCATTTTCGGCGAAGCCTTCGGCCCGGCCGGGCCCTTGAACAGGAGAAATGCCAGCACGACGATCACCAGCGCCAGGGCGCTGATGACATAGTAGAATTTTTTCGATTTCCTTTCCGGCTCAGCCTGGGAGAACGGGACCTTGGGCTGTTCTGGGGTCATGATTCCTCCTTGATTCGGAAAATCCCCTGCGGATTCCCTTTCCGGTGCGGATTTTATCACAAACGGTCCCGGGAAACAAATCGGGAAAGGCTTGCAATGCCGGGCTTCCCGGCATATAATTCGGCTCTCAAGGAGCGAGTCATGACCCGCGAACAAGCGCTGTTGTTGGTCGAGCAGCATCTGCACAACCGCAATCTGGTCAAGCACTGCCTGGCCGTCGAGGCCTGCATGAGGGATTTCGCCGTCCACTTCCACCAGGACCCGGAGCCCTGGGCGCTGGCGGGGCTGCTGCACGACCTGGACTATGAGTTCACGGCCGGGACGCCGGAAGCGCACGGAGACAAGACCGCCGAGATGCTGGCCGGGATGGGTTTGGATGGGGAGATCATCCATGCCATCAAGGCCCACAACCTGCGGGTCGAGCCATCCTCGACCATGGACCTTTCCCTGCTGGCCATCGACCCGGCCAGCGGCTTCATTGTCGCCTGCGCCCTGATGCACCCCGAAAAAAAGCTGGCCGCCCTCGACCTGCCGTTCCTGAACAAGCGCTTCAAGGAGAAATCCTTCGCCAAGGGGGCGTCGCGCGGGCAGATGGAGGGCTGCGCCCGGTTGGACCTGACCCTGGACGAGTTCCTGACGCTCTGCCTGGGCGCCATGCAGCGCATCGCCCCGCAGCTCGGGCTGTGATGGACCGGCTGCGCACCCGCGACCTGACCAAGGTCTACGACCGGGTGGCGGTGGTCGACCGCATCAGTCTGGATTTCGCTTCCGGCTCCGTCACCGCCCTGCTGGGACGCAACGGCGCCGGCAAGACCACCAGCTTCCTGATGATGGCCGGGATCGTCAGGCCTGATGGCGGAAGCGTGGAGCTCAACGGCGAGAGCGTGGACGGCATCCCCTCCTATGAACGCTCGCAGAAGGGGCTGATCTACCTGCCGCAGCAGCATTCGGTCTTCATGAGGGCCTCGGTGTTCGACAACCTGAACATGGTGCTGCAGCTCTATGCAGGGGAGAGCGAAGCCCGCGACAGGTCCCTGGAGCTGCTCGGAGACTTCGGGCTCCTCCAGGTCAGGGACTCCATGGCCTACCAGCTCTCCGGGGGCGAGAAGCGGCGGCTGGAGATCGCCCGTTCCATGATCATGAAGCCGCGTTTCCTTTTCCTGGACGAGCCGTTCACCGGCATTGATCCCATCACCATCCTGGACATCCAGAAGATCATTCTCAAGCTCAAGGAGCGGGGCATCGGCATCGTCATCACCGACCACAATGTCCGCGACACGTTCTACATCACCGACACGGCCTATATCATTCACAAGGGGCGCATCCTGAGCAGCGGCACGCCGGCCGAGGTGGTGCGCGAGGAGAACACCCGCCGGGTATTCCTGGGCAACGACTTCGAGTGGAACGGCTGAACAACCCCGGCTACCTTGGCCTGGACGCTGCCGCCTGGCGGCGCAAGCGCGAATTCTTCGCCGCGCGCTTCAGCCCCTGCAGCCTGTGCCCGCGACGCTGCGGCGCCCGGCGCGCGCAGGACCGGCCCGGCGTTTGCCTGGCTGGGAAGGATGTCCGCGTCGCCGCGCACAACCTCCATTTCGGCGAGGAGCCGCCCATTTCGGGGACCCGGGGATCGGGCACCGTCTTCTTTTCGGGCTGCACCCTCAAGTGCCTCTTCTGCCAGAATTACCCGATCTCGCAGTTGGCCCACGGAGAGGAATACACGATCGAACAGCTGGCCGGCATCTTCCTCTCGCTGCAGAAGCGCGGCGCCCACAACATCAACCTGGTGTCGCCGACCCCATACTACTTTCACGTGGTCGCGGCTCTGGAGCTCGCCGCCGCCCGCGGCCTGCGCATCCCCCTGGTCTGCAATACCAGCGGCTACGAGCGCGTTGAGGTGGTCGCCGAGCTGGCGGGGATCGTTGACATCTACCTGCCCGACCTGAAATACGGGTCGTCGGAAGGCTCCCGGCAGCTGGCCCTGGACGTGTCCGGGGTGAAGGATTATTTCGCTCATGCCCACCCCGCCATCGGCGAAATGTTCCGCCAGGCCGGCCCGCTGGCGCTCGATGACGCGGGGGTCGCCGTGCGCGGCACGGTGATCCGCCACCTGATCCTCCCGGGCCAGGCGCAGAATTCCATCGAGGTTTTGCAGGCGATCGCCGCCGGCCCGTTCCGGCGTTCCTGGCTCAGCCTGATGAGCCAGTATTTTCCGGCCCACCGCGCCTCCGGGCGGCCGCCGTTCGACCGCCGCCTGCTCGTGGAGGAGTGGCGCCGGGTCAGGGACGAGGCGGTCCGGTTGGGGCTGGAGGACGGCTGGTTCCAGGAGCTGGAATGAGGCAACGGGCTGTCGTGACGCCGAAATTTGCTGAAGGTTCCCGAGAAGGGGGGGATGCATGAGACGGCGTTGCCGGAGAGCGAACGATCGCCGTTCTCCCTGATTATCGCCCGGTGCTTCCCGCTATGGCACTTTGTTCGACGCGGCCCCGGGTTTCAGGAAGGCGCTGATGGAACCGATAAACTCGGATGCGATCTCATGGCGGGTCTTCCCGGCCGCCAGGGAGACGTAATCGCAGTTGAACTGCAGCGCAATGGCGAAACGCCCGGCGGGGACGTACTCCATGATGGAGCTGTAGCCCGGGGCGAACCCGGCATGCCCGAAGGAGGTCCCGTGGCCGGCATCGCGGATGATCGCGCCCAAACCGTAGTCCCACTCGGCGGTGGCCTTGACCCGTGCCAGCATTTTCCCCAGCTGCGTGCCGGAGAAAGCCCGGCCCTCGAAAAGATATGCGGCCCAGGCGGCCAGGTCCGCTGAATTGCTGATCAGGCCTCCACCGGTCCATTCCAGCTGGGGATCGAAAAGGTAGCGGCCGCCGGCGTCCAGCACCCGGCCCTGGATGGCGAAGGGTTCGTCCAGCCGGGAGTAACCCGGCACCATTCCCGGCAGCTTTCTCCCCACGGCCGGGGTCGTATGCGCCAGACGGGCCGGCCGCAATATCCGCCTGGCCAGCTCACGGTAGTAGGAGTTCCCGGTGACCTTCTCGATGACCATGCCCAGGAGAATGTAGTTCGTGTCGGCGTAGCTCCAGCCGCAGCCGGCCGCATGACGGGGAGGCTTGCCCATGATGTAGGCCAGGCGCTCCCGGGGCGTCCAGGCCTTGTCCGGCCAGCGCTTGACGTCCGCCCACAGCCGCGGTTCCTCGACATATTCGGGGAGGCCGCCGGTGTGGCTGAGCAGCATGCGCAGGCTGACCTGAGCGCCGTTGGCCAGGGAGAGCAGCCATTCCTCGCCGGGGAAATAGCGGGCCAGGGGGTCTTCGATGCTCAGCCGCCCCTCTTCCTCCAGCTGCAGGACGACGGCGGCGACAAAGGTCTTGCCGATGCTTCCCGAGAGCATCCGGGCGCCAGGGGACATCGGCCGCCGCCTCTCGGCATCGGCGAATCCCGAGGCCAGGCGAATGGACTTTCCGCCGGGCAGCCTGACGGCCAGGGTGGCGCCCGGAATCCCCGAGGAAGCGACCAGCGCATCCAGTTGTTGCTGGAGCACTGGGCGCAGGCCGGATGCGCTGTCGCCTCGCGCCAGAAGCGGAAGCACCGCGGCCAGGATGGCCAGGAAACATGCCGTCCCTTTTCGCGACATGCCAGGCCGGCCTTCCGCTATTTCCTGTTCGAGGGCAACTCGAGTTCGTAACCCTGCCGGTTGCTGGCTTTCTTGAGATAGAAGGCCAGGAAGATGGAGATCACGCCGCAGCCGACCAGCATCAGGATGGGCACGGTGTAGTTGTAGACCGGGATCTCTCCCGCCAGGCGCATGGACTCGATCCTTTCGCTGATGGCGGCGTTGTCGAGGCCCTGACCCGCCAGGTCGCTCCGCAGTTGCTGCATTTTGGCCACCACCTCGGGGTTCACCTTGTCGAGCACCGTTCCGATCCCCTTGTAAAAGAGTCCCAGCCCCCAGTTCTGCACGGTGAACATGGCGGCATACGCGGTCCCCAGCCGGCGCTCGGGGACGATCTTGGCCACCGAGGGCCACATGGCCGCCGGCACGAGCGAGAAGGCGATGCCCAGCGACAGCAGCCCCAGGTAGCAGAGCAGCTCCGAGTTGAAGACCGAAAGGGAGAGGTGGGCGAAAATAAGCAGCAGCGAGCCCAGCATCATCAAGGACGCCGCCTTGCCCCTTTTGTCGACGATGCGGCCGAAGATGGGCGTGAACAGGATCGTGCCCAGCGGGATCAGCCCGGCCGCCTTGGGCCCGTTGTGCAGCCAGACCGCCAGGGTGCCGCGCAGGGCGTAGAGGAAGGCGGCGAAAAGGACCAGCATGGCCGCCATCAGGGCCAGGCGCGTCGATCTTTTTTTCAGGTAGGTGGGCAGGATGGAAAAAAGGATGCCGAACAGGAAAAAGGCCACGTAAATGGAGACGTTGCCCAGGCTGCCGGAGCCGAACAGGACGATGCGCGCCGACTCGGGAAGCACGTAGGAGAAGCCGAACTTGTTCACCAGCAGGTCGGGGGCGTACTGCATGAAGGGGAAGACGGCCGAGTAGAACGCCACGCACAGCAGGGCGATGGCGATGAACGAGCGGTCGGTCGCCAGCTTGCCCAGGTCGGAGAAGCGGAACGGCTCTTCGTCGCAGGCACCCGCCTCCTCCTTGAGCTGCCGGTCGATGCGCACGTCGAAGATCAGGTAGATGAAGTAGAACAGGACTCCCAGCACGATCAGTCCGGCGGCGAAGGTGATGGCCGTCGGGGGATTCTTGCCGGCGATGTCGGGCGAGATGGCGGTGCCCAGCGCCGAGCCCAGGCGGCCGATGCCCATGTTGATGGCCAGGGCCAGGGCCAGCTCGTAGCCCTTGAACCACTTGACGACCGTGCGCGTGACCAGCACGCAGGTGGTCTCCAGTCCCACGCCGAAGAGGACGCGGCCGACGATCATGGCCGCCAGTTTGCTGTCGGCGCCGGAGCCCAAGACGCCGTTGGCGCCCAGGGCCATGATCACGGTGCCCAGGATGGTCACGCCGCCGAAGATGAAGGCGGTCAGGCGGATGCCCCACTTGTCCAGGACGATGCCGCCGACGATGATCATGCCGAAGACATTGGCGAACGTGGTCATGCCGATGATGGTGCCGAACTGGCTGGAGGTGATCCCCATCTGGCTTTCCATCAGCGGCTTGAGCCCGGAGAGGAAATCCTGGAACCAGTAGGTGGCGAACATCAGCACGCTGACCATGACCAGCATCAGCCAGCGGGTGGGGGCCGAGTCGCGGAGCGTCCGTTTGATGGCTTCTGTCATTTTCTCCTCGTTTTTCGATCACGTATTCGGCGCGGGCCGGGGGAAACGTCTTCATACCATTAATCGCCCTGAAAAATCAAGGGGATCAACTGGCCTCATCCATAAATCATCATGAACGGCGATTTGCACTCGGCCGCGCTTTTGTTTATAATCGGCCTTGCGCCCGCACCGTGCAAAGAGGCTTTGCCCATGCTCCTGGCCGCCAAATTCCTGCTGCTGGTCGTGCTGCTCATCCTGCTCCTGCGCTGGAAGGTCGAGCTCTCTCTCGCCGTCCTGGCCATCACCCTGCTCACCGTCGTCCTGTTCCGGGGCAACCTGCTGCAGGCCGCCCACAGCGCCTGGCAGGGGTTGCGTGACCGCGAGACGCTCGAGCTCTTCCTGATCATCGTCCTGGTGCAGACCATCGGCGCCGTGCAGAAAAGCCGCCGGATGTACGACCGCCTGATCAATTCGCTGAACACCGTGGTGCGCGACAAGCGGCTGGTGGCCATGGTCTCGCCGGCGATCATCGGCTTCCTGCCCATGCCGGGCGGCGCGCTGCTTTCGGCACCCCTGGTTCAGGTTTCCACCGACAAGATGAAGCTGAAACCGGCCTTCAGCGCCTTCCTGAACTTTTGGTTCCGCCACGACTGGGAGTTGATCTGGCCGCTCTATGCCGGCCTGCTCCTTTTCCAGACCCTGTCGCGTATCCCGATGCGGCGCATCATCCTTTTCCAGCTGCCTTTCTCCATCCTGCACATCATCATGGGTCTGGCCGTCGCCTTCCTGTATTTCCGGCGCCACCGCGTCGGCCCCGTGCGCCCGGCTCCCGGCAACGGCATGCACGCCACGGCGCGCGATTTCTTCGCCGGTACCTGGCCGATCCTGGCCGTGATCGTGCTGTTCTTCGCCAAGTTGCCGCCGCTGCTGCCGCTGCCCCTGCACTGGGCGCTGCTGCTGGTCACCGTGGCGCTGGGCATCTGGAAGAAGGTCGGGCCCAAGGAGATCGCATCCATCCTCTTCGGGAAAACGACGATCCGCAGCCTGCTGGTCATCGCCGCGGTCATCGTCTTCCAGCGCGTGCTGCAGGCCTCTTCGGCCTTCGACACCCTCAGGACCATGCACTTCTCGCTGGGCCTGGTCGTTCTTTTCATATTCCTGGTCTCTTTCACCGTCGGTTTTTTGACCGGGGTCAATACCGCCTACATCGCCATCGCCTTCCCGGTGCTGCTGCCGCTGATCCAACACCTGCCCAATTATTTCTACCTTTGCCTCTACATGTACGTCGTCGGCTTTGCCGGCATCCTGGTCTCGCCGCTCCATCTCTGCCTGATCCTGACCAACGAGTACTTCGGTGCCTCGCTGCTGGACGTCTACCGCTACATGGCCGTCCCCATTTTCGTCATGATCGCCCTGGCGACGGGGCTGGTGCTGATCCTTTGATGAAATCGGTGGACGGTTGACGGTTTACGGTTGACGGTCGGAAAACTGCAATACGAAGACTTAAATTCCAAATCACAAGCACCAAATTCCAAATAAATCCCAAAATTCAAATTCCAATTTCCAAAACGAAGGCCCCTTGCAATACTTTTTTCTTCGTTTGGGTCAACGTCCCCGCCAGAGGATTGGGTAATTGGAATTTGGTGCTTGGAATATAATTCTTCACATGTCACGCGTCACGCGTTACGTGTCACGAAGGTCAACCTCCCTTCTTTTCGCCTAACGCATGACGCCTAACGCCTAACGGAATCTCGTTCCTGTACCGTGTGCCGTCTGCCGAGTACGTCCTATTCGATTATGCCCTGTTCCCCAAGGACCTTGAAGAACCGCTGCACGCCCAGCCCGTCGACCAGCACCTTGCCGACGGCGCCCATCTTTTCGCGGGTCTCCCGGTCCAGCGGCGCGAGGGCTTCGCGGACGCCATCAACCGCAAAATCGGCCAGGGAGGGGATTCTAACGCCCAGCCCCCTGGCGGCCAGTGAATCGGCCTGGGCTTCCTGGCCCTTCTCCAGGGCCAGGTACAGCGCCGGAGTGCCGGTGCATGCCGCCTCGAACGCTTCCTCGCCGGGCGGTATCAGGGCCAGGTCGGCTTCGAAGTAGGCGCGGGCCGGGCTCTCGCTCCTGCCGCAGAAGTGGACGCCGGGATAGATCTTCATCAGGTTGCGCTTGTCGGCTTTTTTCAGGTTCAGCCCTGGCGCGATCTTCATGCGGTAGCGCAGGCGATGCAGGACGTCGACAACGGCGCGCAGGTCTCGGTAGGGGAGCATGTCGCCCAGGTGGATGAAGACATTCCTGGCTTTTCCCCGGTATTTTCTCCTGGCCTTGTTGAAGTGACGGAACTTGTGGTGCAGGAGAACGCTCCGCTCGTCGCCCCATGACGAGAGGAGGATATCGGCCGCCTGCGGCTGCCCGGCGACCGGGACGAACTGAATGGCCTTGACGCCGTTCGTTTTTGCCTTGTCCAGGAGAGCCGCATCCTGGACCGAGAACGGCTCCACGTCGAAAACGATCGCCTTGGCCTTGGAAAGATCGATCGCCCCCGGGTCCCTGATCAATGAGAACAGAATTCCCTTTTCGGCCAGGAATTTCGCCGCCGCCTTGTTCTCGCGGCAGCAGAGCAGGACATGGCCCTGTTTTTTCAGCAGCGCGGCCAGCCAGGCGCAGCGGCGCAGGGACCGCAGCCCGGTGCGCGGCGACAGGTCGGCCCGGAGGACGATCATCTAGCCCAGGACTTCCCGGATCTTCTCCATGGCGAAGTCGATGTCGGCCCGGGTGATGACCAGCGGCGGGGCGAAGCGGATGATCCAGTCGTGGGTCTCCTTGCAGAGCAGCCCCTTGGCTTTCAGGGCGGTCGTGTACTGGCGGGCCTTGCCGGCCGACTCGTTGAGGACCAGGCCGATCAGAAGCCCTTTGCCGCGCACCAGCTTGATCTTGTCGGATTTGGCCTGCAGGTCGCGCAGCCGGGCCATGAAATAGGCGCCCATCTCGCTGGAGCGCTCGGCCAGTTTCTCGTCGTTCAGGACGTCGATGGCGGCCATGGCCACGGAGCAGCCCAGGGGGTTGCCGCCGAAGGTCGAGCCATGGGTGCCGGGCTTGAAGACGCCGAGCACGTCCTTGTTGGCGGCCACGGCCGAGACCGGGAAGACGCCGCCGCCCAGGGCCTTGCCCATGATGATGATGTCGGGATCGACGTCCTCGTACTGGAAGGCGAACAGCTTGCCGGTGCGGCAGAAGCCGGTCTGGATCTCATCCACGGCCAGCAGGACGTTGTGCTGCTTGGCGATCCGGCCCAACCCGGCCAGAAAACCCTCGCTGGGGACCACGACGCCGGCCTCGCCCTGGATGGGCTCGACCAGGATGCCGACCGTGTTCCGGCTGATCGCCTTTTCCACCGCCTGCAGGTCGTCGTAGGGAACGATGGTGAATCCGGGCGTGTAGGGGCCGTAGTAATCGTGTCCTTCGGGGTCGGTCGAGAAGGAGACGATGGTGGTCGTGCGGCCGTGGAAATTCTCGCAGAACACGATGATCTCGGCCTTGTCGGCCTCGACCTGCTTGACCAGGTAGCCCCACTTGCGCATGGTCTTGATGGCCGTCTCCACCGCCTCGGCGCCGGTGTTCATCGGCAGGATCATCTCCTTGCCGGTGAGATCGGAGAGCTTCCTGGCGAACAGGGGCCAGCGGTCATTGAAAAAGGCGCGTGAGGTCAGGGTCAGGACGTCGGCCTGGTCTTTCAGGGCCTTGATGATGGCCGGGTGTCGGTGGCCCTGGTTGACGGCCGAGTAGGCCGACAGCATGTCGATATAGCGCTTGCCTTCCGGGTCCTCGACCCAGATGCCCTCGGCCTTGGCGATGACCACTTCCAGGGGGTGGTAGTTATGGGCGCCGAACTGGTGCTCGATGTCCATCAGCTGCTGGGAACTGTATTTTTCCATGGAAACACCTCGTTTTTGGATTTGAAGCCATATTGTATCAGGTTAAACTTCCCCGTCAATAGTTATAGGGAAGTCAGAGGGAAGAGAGAGGGAAGAATGAGGGCAGAGAGAGTGGGAAAAGCGCTTACATGGGCCTCTTTCCCACTTTGTCTTCCCTCTGCCCTCCCGCTGTCTTTCCTCTCTCTTCCTTCTTGGTTTGCTTTTTTTTAACGATTCGTGTAGGCTGTGGCCCAAGGCGCGGGCACCGGCCGCCGAGGAGGAAGCATGAAGGCTGAAAAAATATTGGAAAGCAAGGGCAGGGAAGTGTTCTCCATTCATGTCGACGCCATCGTCAGCGACGCCCTGCAGGAGATGAGCGCCAGAAATATCGGCGCCCTGATCGTCCTGGACGGAAAACAGAACGTCCAGGGCATCGTCTCCGAGCGCGACATCATGCGCAGCTGCTACCGCAGCCAGGCCAACGTCAAGGGGCTGGCCGTCAGGGACGTCATGACGCCGCGCGAGAAGCTGATCGTGGCCCGGGCCGAGGACGACGTCAACGACCTGATGGGCGCCATGACCCAGAACCACATCCGCCACATTCCGGTGGTCGATGAAAAGGACAAGGTCACGGGCATGATCTCCATCGGCGACATCATCAAGGCCATGATCAAGGACAAGGACTATCAGATCAGGCATTTGAAGGACTACATCGAGAGCAAATACCCGTTGTAATTTCCAAGAACTACGTGACGAGTGACGCGTAACGCGTGACATGTGAAGAATTAAATTCCAAGCACCAAATTCCAAATCCCAAACAAGCTCCAAATTCCAATTACCCAATCCCCTTGCGGGGACTTTGACCAAAACAAAGAGAATTCCTTGCAAGGGGCTTTCGTTTTGGAAATTGGAATTTGGATTTTGGGATTTATTTGGGATTTGGTGCTTGGGATTTGGGATTTAAGTCTTAGTATTCCTTTTTCTGACCGTCAACCGTAAACCGTCTACCCTCAACCGATTTCTGTTCTGCAAGCACTTGTTCTGTGAACCACTTCCAGATCGCCCGGTGGAATTCGTAAGAGGAGGGATTGGCTTTCAGGAAGGCCCGGGGATTGAAATCCAGCGGATCGCCGGGGCGGAGGCGCTGGAAAAGCCCCTTGCGATACAGGGTGTGACGCTCGGGATGGAACTGGACGCCCAGGACGTTCGTGAAGCGGGCATGCTCGACAGCCTCGACGATCCGGTTGTCCATAGAGGTGGCGGTGACGCGCAAGCCGGCGCCCAACCGGTCGATCGCCTGGTGGTGGGAGGTGGCGACCGAGGGGGTATCGCTGCCGGCAACGCCCATTTTTTTTATGAAGATGCTATCCGTGGCCAGGCGGATGCGGTGGAACGGCGATGCCAGGTCGGGGTCATGGGGATGCAGCTTCTCCAGGTAAGCACCGGAATGAATGCGGTCGGCGTCTCCTCCCAGCACGTCCTCGACCGTCTTGCAATCATAGATCTCAGTGGGAATGTCCTGGACCAGCGTACCTCCCAGGGCCACGTTCAGGCTCTGCAGGCCGAGGCAGATGGCCAAGATGGGGAAGTCCGGGCGGGCGGCGAGCAGCGGGACGAATGAGGGATCGCGGCTGCCGCCCAACAGGTGGAAGAGAAGCGATATTTCGTACGCATGGCGCGCCGGCGTCGTCGGCTCGCTGAGCAGGCTGGTTCCCCGGCCGTAGAGCGCCGGTGGGATGTCCATGCCGCCGGTGAAGATGATGCCGCTGGCCGCTGCGAAGATCTCCCTGAATTGCGGGCTCCAGGCGTTCTCCCTGAACAGGTTCGCGATCCCCACCCGGCCGCTGAGCTTGCGGAAGCGCACCCAGGAAATATCGTTCTCGCGGACGAAGTCGAAGGAGTCGCGGTACGCCTCGGCCTCTTCCGGGTTGGCGAACTCGTCCTCATGGTAGATCCCCAACAGGACGAAGGTGGGCAGTGGCAGGATGTCCCTTTCGTACAATTCGACGATGTTCCTGACCTGGAAGAGGGTGGGGTGAGTCAGGACGATGACCGGGAGCGCCGCAGGAAGATCCGCGGTCCGCTGCGGGGGATCGCCGGCCGCTGCCGGGAACGACAGCAGCAGGAGGCACAATGCCAACGGGAGCCTGGATCTTTTCATTGGTTCTTCCCTGAAAAAAAAACGGGAGGGGACAGCGTCCCCCCCCGTTTACTTATTCATTGAATTTTTTCAGCACCAGCGAGGCATTGGTGCCCCCGAAGCCGAAGGAGTTGGAGACGGCCCAGGGGATCTCGCGCGCCACGCCCTGGTTGGGCGTGTAGTTCAGGTCGCAATCGGGGTCGGGCGTTTCGTAATTGATGGTCGGGGGGATGAAGGAGTGGGTGATGGCCAGGGCGGTGAAGGCGGCCTCGGCGCTGCCGGTGGCGCCGAGCATGTGGCCGGTCATCGACTTGGTCGAACTGATGGCCAGCCTGCGGGCATGCTCGCCGAACAGGCGCTTGATGGCATGGGTTTCCACCTTGTCGTTGAGCTCGGTCGATGTGCCGTGGGCGTTGACATAGATGATGTCCTCGGGTTTCACCCCGGCGTCGGCCAGGGCGTTCCTCATGGCCCGGTAGGCGCCGTCGGCGTCGGGATCGGGGGCGGTCATGTGGTAGGCGTCGCCGGTGAACCCGTAGCCGGCCACTTCGGCGTAAATGCGCGCCCCGCGCCGGTGGGCGTGTTCCAGGGATTCCAGCATCAACATCGCGGAGCCCTCGGCGACGACGAAGCCGTCGCGTTCCTTGTCGAAGGGCCGGGAGGCCTTTTCCGGATGGTCGTTGCGCGTGGAAAGAGCGCGCATGGCGGTGAAGCCGGCCACGCCCAGGGGAGTGATGGGGTACTCGGCGCCGCCGGCGAGCATGATGTCGGCATCGCCGCGCTGGATGATGCGCATGCAGTCGCCGATGGCGTGGCTGCCGGTGGCACAGGCGGTGCAGTTGGCCATGTTGGGCCCCTTGAAGCCGAAGCGGATGGAGACCTGGCCGGCGGCGAGGTTGGCGATGCAGGCGGGCAGGAAGAAGGGTGAGATACGGTCGGGGCCTTTCTGCAGCAGGATCTCCTTGTTGATCTCGATGGTCTGGATGCCGCCGATGCCGGAGCCGATATAGACGCCCGACCGTTCCTTGTCCAGCACCCCCAGGTCCAACCCCGAGTCCTTGAACGCCTCGTCCGAGGCGATCAGGGCGAACTGGATGAACGGGTCGTACTTCCTCAGGTCCTTGCGGTCGAAGTACTGGTAGGGATCGTAATTCTTGACCTCGCCGGCGATGCGGCTGGCATGGTGCTGGGCGTCAAAACGGGTGATGGGCCCGATACCGCCGCGGCCGTTGCGGATGTTTTCCCAGTTCTCGTCCTTGTTCTTTCCTGTCGGGGTGATCAGGCCGATGCCGGTAATGACCACCCGGCGCAAAGGTATGGTCTTGCTTATAAATGGATCCATGGTAGCGGACAGGGGCTTACTGGGCTTTTTTCAGGACGTATTCGACGGCCGAACCCACGGTCGTCAGCTTCTCGGCCTCCTCCTCGGGGATCTTGAGCTCGAATTCGTCCTCCAGGGCCATGATCAGCTCGACCTGGTCCAGGGAATCGGCTCCCAAATCCTCGACGAACTTGGCTTCCTCGGTCACCTGGTCCTCGCCGACGTTCAGTTTCTCGGCCACCACGGCTTTTACCTTGCTCAGGATTTCTTCTTTCTTCATTTTTTCCTCCTTGGATTTTTAGATCAAGAGTCCGCCGGAAACGTTCAGCACGGTCCCGGTGATGTATTGCGCTGCCGGCGATACCAGGAAATGGACGGCTTCCGCCACCTCTTCCGGGCTGCCCGCTCTTTTGAGGGCGATCTGCGCCACGTAGGCTTCCTTGACGCTTTCGGGGAGCTTCTCGGTCATTTCGGTCAGGATGAAACCGGGAGCGACCGCGTTGACGGTGATGTTGCGGCCGCCGAGTTCGCGGGCCATGGACTTGGTCAGGGCGATGACGCCGGCCTTGGAGGCGGCGTAGTTCGCCTGGCCGGCGGTCCCGAGGATGCCGCTGACCGAGGCCAGGTTGACGATGCGGCCGAAGCGCTTCTTCATCATTTCCCTGGCGGCGGCCTGCGAGCAGAGGAAGGTTCCCTTGAGATTGATCCCCAGGACCAGGTCCCAGTCGCTTGCGCTCATGCGGATCGAGAGGTTGTCGCGCGTGATGCCGGCGTTGTTCACCAGGATGTCGATCGAGCCGAACTCGGCGACGGCGAACTTGGCCAGCGCCTCGGCATCGCCGGGATCGGATACGTCGCTGCGGAGGGCCAGGGCGCGCACGCCCATGCCGCCGATCTCTTGGGCGGTCTTTTCGGCTTCCTCGCCCATGATGTCGGAGACGATGACATTCATTCCCGCTTGGGCCAGGCGCACGGCGATGGCCTTGCCGATGCCGCGCGCCGCGCCGGTGACGACGGCGTTGCGTGCCGCGTCGTTGCGCGGCGGTGCGGCCGCGTCGGTGCGCGGCGGTGCGGCCGCGTCGTTGCGCGGCGGGACGGCCGGTTCAGACATATTTCAGCTCCTTGAGGGATTTCTGCATCTTGCCGATCTCATCCGAGATCTTGTCCAGCACCCGCTCGCTCACGAACTTGTAGCTGAGGTGGATGGCATTCTTGATGGCCTTGGCGTTGGAGCCGCCGTGGCCGATGATGACGATGCCGTTGACACCCAGCAGCAGGGCGCCGCCGTATTCGGAATAATCCAGCTTTTTCTTGATGCGCTTCAGGGAATGCTTCAGGAAGAAGAAGCCGATCTTGGAGAAAATATTGGACATGATCTCGCGCTTGAGCATCGAGAGCATGACCTCCACCACTCCCTCGGAGACCTTCAGGGTGACGTTGCCGGTGAAGCCGTCGGTAACGATCAGGTCGACCTCGCCGATGTAGATGTCGCGGCCCTCGACATTGCCGACGAAGTTGATGTCCAGCTGCTTGAGCAGGTTGTGGGTGGCCTTGGTCAGTTCGTTGCCCTTGACCTCCTCCTCGCCGATGTTCATCAGGCCGATGCGCGGGTTCTGTATGCCGAAAATGTTCTCCAGGTAGACTTTGCCCATCAGGGCGAACTCGACCAGGTTGTGGGGCTTGGATTCGGTGTTGGCGCCGACGTCGACCAGCAGCGAGTTGCCCTTCAGGGTGGGCAGCATGGTGGCCAGGGCCGGGCGGTCGATGTTCTTCATGGCGCCCAGGCCGTTCTTGGCCAGGGCCATGACGGCCCCGGTGTTGCCGGCGGAGACCATGGCTTCCGCTTTCATGTCCCTGACCAGGTCGATGGCCTTCTTGATCGAGGTCTGCTCGCGCTTGCGCCAGTAGGAGAGAAACTGCTCCTTCATGGAGATCTCCTCCAGGGCGTCGACGATCTCCAGGCGGTCGAGCCTGATGTTGGGATACTTTTTCAATTCCTTCTGGATTTCTTTTTCCTTGCCGACCAGGATGATCTTGTACGCTTCATTGTGGCTGTTCGCGCGGATGTAGTCCGCCACGCCCTCAATGACGACGGCAGGAGCATGATCGCCACCCATGGCGTCAACGGCTATACGGACCGTTCCCATGCCGTTTTCAGGCTTCGCTGCCCTTGACGATCTGTTTCCCCTGGTAGAAACCGCAGTTGCCGCAGATGCGGTGGGGGAGCTTGGGCTCGTTGCACTTGGGGCAGACGGAGAGCCCCTCGACCTTCAGGGCGTCGTGGGAACGGCGTTTATTCTTGCGGGAATGGGAGTGCCTGCGCTTGGGCTGGGCCATGGTTCACCTCTTCACTTTCTCAAACAGGAATTTTATCTCGTTCTTCGCTTGGTCACAGGGACAGGCGCCGTGGTTCAGGTTGGCGCCGCAGCCGGGGCAGATGCCCTTGCAGTCGGTCTTGCAGACGGGCTTGAAAGGGACGAACAGGTTGACCTGCTCGACCAGAATCTTCTCCAGGTCGATCTGGTCGTTTTCGAAAAAAATGTACTCCAGTTCCTCCTCGTCGAGGGCGGTGCTGCGGGTCTCGATCATCTCCTTGGGAAACAGGATGATGTCGAAGCGCGAGTTGATCTTGAGCTCGAACTGTTCCAGGCAGCGCACGCACACCAGGGAAATGGCCGTCTGCATGGAGCCCTGGGCCTGGATGCGCCGGTCCTGCCTCTTGAGTTTGACCTGGAAGTCGACGGCCTCGAGGAAAAAACTCCCCTCCTCGATCAGCTGGGCGTTGTCGATGTCGATGGTATCGTTCAGCGAGTAGCCCTTGTCGGAAATTTTATTGACCTGTATGATCATAATTGACCTTGCACCTGGTTTCCTGGCAAGTGACATTTTATAGCATACTTCCCTCCGCTTGTCAATCAACGGGTCGGCCGGACGGGGCCATGCCGGGTCGGCGTTTGACAGTCGCCGCGGCCATCTGCTAAAATATTTTTATGAGAATCATGAAGAATGCCGCCTTTTGCTTGCTGATTTCCATATGGGTGTTTTCTCTGGGTGGCTGCGGCGGAGCGAAGAAGCGCACCCATCCGCGCGTGGTGATCGTGGGATTGGACGGCGCCGGGTGGGAGCATATCGACCCGCTCATCGCCCAGGGGCGCCTGCCCCTTTTCAAGAAGCTGAAAGAGCAATCCGCCTGGGGGACGCTGCGTACGACCACCCCGGCCAAGAGCCCCATCATCTGGACCAGTATCGCCACCGGCAAGACCACCGCCAAGCATGGCATCGACGATTTCCGCAGCAAGAAAAGGTCAATGGCCACGGGCAAGTACCAGATTTTCAACTCAACGGACATCCGCCAGCCCCTGATCTGGGAAATGCTCGGCGCCGGCAACCGGCGCAGCGTGCTGGTCAACTGGTATTTGAGCTTTCCGCCCCAGCCGCTCAATGGCGTGAACGTGTCCGATTATTACCGCATGAGGGCCTTCCAGCATCGTGACGACAAGCAGGGAAAAGTGGACAATACCGTCTATCCTCCCTCACTGGCCGCCGATTTCGAGAGATTCGTCGATGGTGATTATGAGAAGGCCCTGAGGGAAACGGGATTGCCCGATTTCCCGCGCCTGTTCAACGAGCAGGGCGGCGGGCGCCAATACACCGATCACGGCATCCTGAAAAAATATGCTGAATTCGTCATACAGGAAAACCTGGTGCAGAAGCTGGCCTCCCATCTTTTCCGGACGGAGGAATTCGATTTTTTCGCCAGCTATTTCAAAATGGCCGATGTCGTCCAGCATTTCGCCTACGATTGCTTCGTGGACGAGGCCAGCAAGGAAAAATGGTCTTCGACATTCACCGATGCGCCTTCCTGGGAATTGGAGAATCCTGGGGCCTATGCACGGGTAGCCGACATCCTGTACCCCGTCTATCGCAACTTCGAGGTCATCCTCGAGGATTATTTGAGCAGCGAGAAGAACAAGGACGCATACTTCATCATCCTTTCCGACCACAGTTTCCATTTTTTCCAGCGCGACCGTTCCCTGTTGTACAACCATGTCAACGGCATGGAAAAGGCTCCGAACGGGATCATCATGATTAAGGGTCCAGGGGTCCTGCCTGGGAAGATCGCCCTGGCCTCTATTTTCGATATCGCTCCCACCGTCCTGTACCTGCAGGGACTGCCGCTGGATCGGGATATGGACGGCAAGCCGCTGTTCAAGGTCTTTTCTTTCAGGAACCCGATCCGCTATACAAGGTACCAGAAGAAAAAGCCGCAGTTTCAACAGCGAAGCCGGGAATTGGATGAAAAAGCCCTGCAGGAACTGAAGGCACTCGGCTACATCAATTGAACCGGGCTGAAAGAAACCCGGCGTAAGGCATCTGGGAAAAGGAAAAAAGTCCGAATTTCACCCCACGCCGTCCTCCTTTCGCTTTTTCCCGAGTGATTTTCGTTAATTTCAGAGTGCCTTGAGCTTTTGGACCATGACCCTTGCCTTGCCGGCCATGGGACTGAGCATGTTGGCCAGCTTCTCGAACTGGGCGAGGGCCTGTCGCCGCTTCCCCTGGCGCAGCAATGCGAACCCTTTGTAGTAGATCGCTTCGTCGAAATAGGCGGGATCCATGGCCTGGATGATGCCATCGAGGATCTCTCCGGCGCGTTCCGCTTCGCCGGCTCCGAGCAGGCTGATGGCGCGGAAGAAATCGTACTTGGGAGAGCCGGCGGCCGTGTAGGAGGGGCGATCGAGGATCTCCAGGGCGGAGCGGAAGTCCCTTTCCTGGAACGAGCGCATGGCCAGTGAGAATTCCTGCTCCAGAAGAGAGCCGCTCTCCTCCCCGCCGCGCATTTCCCCCTGGTGGTACAGGGGCAGGTCGAAGCGGGAGAGCTCATCCAGGCGCTGCGATGGCGGGTCGCGCCGCAGCAGCAGGACGGAGGTGAGGACCAGCAGGAAAAGCGCGGCCATGGCCATGGCGGGCCGGAGAACCCTGAGCGTGAAACGACGCGGCCGTTCCCCGACGGGGATGCTCACCTCCCTGTTCTGCAGGGTTTCGTTGATCTTCAGGCCGAGAAAGCACTTCCGGCACCGGAAAAAGTGCTCCTCGAACTGCTCGCGCCGGGGCTCGTCGATCGTTTCCCTCAGGTACGCGTCGATCAGGCTTTGAAATTCATGGCATTTCATGTTCCCTCTATCTGTTCAATACAAGTTCTTGCGCATTATCTCGGCGCGTATTCTTTTAATGGCCCGTTCCTTGCGCACGCTGACGTAATGGTGGGAACGGCCCGTCAACTCGGCGATCTCGCCGATCTTCCGTTCCTGCAGGTAGAACGCGTTCAGGATCAGGCGGTCGACGCGCGGCAGGCCGAGGATCAGTCGGTTCAGCACTTCCCGCAGCCGCTGGTTCTCCAGCCGCTCGGATTCGGTGAAATCGCTGCAGAGCTCGCAGATGGAACTGATGTTCTTTTGAATGTCGCTGTTCTTTTTCTGCTTGTAGAAATAGTTGTACAGGACGCGCTTGGCGATGCCGAACATGAAAGGGGCGATCCAGGCCGCCCCGGCCAGCTTGCCCTGGTCGAGGCCGTTGAAAAAGGCACTGAAAACATCCTGTACCAGGTCCTCGTAATAGCTCTCACCCTTGATGCGGTTGCGGAAATAGGTGAAGATGCGGGGGGTGAACGTGCGGATCAATTCCTTTTGCGCCTCAGGGTCACGGGCGCGCAGTTTCTCGAAAAATCGCTCGTCGTCCATCTCTCAGGGCGCGGGCTTCAGATCGATTTCCAGTATGTTATTGCTGAAATCACTTTCCGGCAGGGCCTTGTCCTCGTTCAACGCAACACGGATCCTCAGCGGGGTGATGGCCCGGAAGTTCGTCTTGAAGACGATCAGGCTTTTCCCGAGAAAGATCGTCGGATCGACCGACTTGACCTGGTATTCGGCCCTTTTGATGCCGTTGATGGAGAGGCTGATAAAAACCTTGTCCCGGTCGGTGGCCGTCGGGACCCAATCCCGGGGCGAGGAATTCTCGATCTTCAGGGCGATGAAGCCATCCTGCACCAGCAGAATGCCGCTGGTCTTGAAGTCGGGAGTGTCCTCGGCGTTCAGGACCCCGAAGGCCAGCAGGAAAAGCAGCAGCATTTTCATGGTTCACATCCTTTCTTAAATGCAAATTCTATACTTTTATCTCTTTTTCTTCAACAAATTGAAAAAAAATACTGCTTCCGCTATAATTCCCGGTAATGAAGAGATGGGTCAGCTTATGCTCCGCCCTTTTCCTGCTGGCCTTGCCGGCGGCGGCAGGCAGCTCTCCGAGCGACGGGGGGCTGCCCGGGCTGCAGCAGGACCTGGCCGCCATCATAGAGCGGCTGCTGGCCTGCCATGAGTCGGAGACGGAACTGCGCTTCATCGAGTCGGCGCTCGGTGTTGCCGAGATCCGGACCCACCCGTTGTTTGAACTGGATTGGGGGAAGCATCCCGGGAATGCGAAGGTAGAGCGCGAGCTTCTGCTCGGAGCGGCGCGATCCCTCGCTCGGTTCAACGCCGGTGACTGTCCGGGGGCCCGGAAGAGCCTGCGGGAGCTGCTGCAACTGGCGCAGAAGTTCATCCAGGCCAACGACCGCTCCCGGAGGGCGGACCGGGGCACGGCCCTTGAGCTTAACCCATCCTGCGGCATCGGGCCACTGCGCGAAAGCCTGGCTGCTTCCCAACTGCTGTTGAAATACGTGCTGCTGGAAGACCGGGTCCTCGTCTTCTATTTCGGCGCCAACCAGGCCGGCTACCAGTTCCTGCCGTTCGGCCGCTCCCAGGTCGCGGCCATGGTGCAGCAGCTGGTCGATCCGTTGGAGGCCTTCGCCGACGGCAAGGTCGATTATTTGCGCATCCATTTTGACATGGGGCTGGCCCAGCGCCTGTACAATGTCCTGCTGAAGAAGGTCGTGGAGCGTTTTCCCCAGGCCGATGAGCTCATCATCATTCCCGACGGCGAGCTGTTCAAGCTGCCTTTCGAGGCGCTGGTGTCGGGATTTGACGATCATTTCCCGAACAACGATGCCCTGTTCTCCGAATATGAAGCCGCCGAGTACGTGATCCAGGAATTCAACGTTTCCTATTTCTTTTCCCTGGCCGATTTCCTCCGCTCCTTCCGTGCCCCGCTGAAGTACGCTTACGACCTGGCCGCGTTCGGCAACCCGCTGATCACCGCCCTCCCGGCGGGTTCGCCCTCTTCGCCCGCGGACGGAAACCCGGCGATCGCCAGTGCCTTCACCGCCATCCCCTCGACCCGCCAGGAAGTGCTCGACCTGGAAAAGCTGTTCAGCGGCAAGCGGCGGCGGATCTTCCTGGGAGCCGAATTCAACCTGGAGAATTTTTTTCGCTTCGCTCCCCAGGCCAGGCTGGTCCACCTGGCCACCCATTTCTTTAATGACCAGAAGGATCCGCAGCGCTCGGCCTTCCTGTTCTCTGCTGCCGGCAGGGAGCCGCCTTTCTGCGATGCGCGGAAGATCCTCGATCTCCGGCTGCAGGCGGAACTGGTGATCCTGAGCGCCTGCGAGACATCCGAGCGGAACCTGCTCGGCTTCAAGCTCGTCAGCGGCATGACGGCCGCTTTCCGCCGTTCGGGCGTGCGGGGGCTGATCGCCAGTCTTTGGCCGGTGGACGAGATCAGTTCCCAATTGGTGCCGCTGTTCTACCGCCGGTACCTGGGGGCGAGGACGGTGCCGCGGCACTGCGCAGCGCCAAATTGGCCCTGTTCGGCAAAACCATCGCCATCCGCGATGACATCCAGCTGTCCCTGGCCCATCCGTTTCTGTGGGCCAACTACGTTCTCTACCGCTTCTGTCGCTGAGCGTCCGCAGGCAGGGAGAAGTTCCCCGAGCATGCGCGCCGTGCAGGCGGCGTTTCCCCTTGCCGGTTGCCTTCCGAAGTTGCGCCGGGACGGAAGACCCGCCGCGCTCCCAGGTTGCGAAGGCCGATACGGCACCGAGATCCGGGATGCCCTTACTGCCGGCCGCCTTGACGGCAGCCGTGAAACAAGCTACACTTTTCGCATGCAGCCGACCGCCATCATCCCCCAACTGCCGGAGACCCGTCATTTCCAGGGCGTGGCCGCGGTACTTGCCGCCAGAGGCTGGGCCGAGGCCAGCGGCGGCAACATGTCGTTGCGCCTCGAGCCGGCCGCCGGTCGGTCCGCCCCGGCTCCGGGGCGAATCCTGGAAGCCGTTGTCGACATGACCGACCTGATCGGCGACCGCTTCCTGGTCACCGCCAGCGGCAGCCGCATGCGCCATCTCGCCGGCGATCCTGCCGGGTGCCTGTGCCTGGTCCAGGTCCTCGACCGCCACCGGCTCTGGCTCGTCGATGGTGCGGGGCCGCTGACCGGCGAATGGCCCACCCATGCCGGGCTGCACTCGCTGTTCAAGGAGAGCCGCAGCAGCGAGCGGGCTGTACTTCATTGCCACCCCCTGAGCCTGATCGCACTCAGCCATGTATTTGATTCTGAAAAGGAGATGAACGACCGCCTGTTCCGCATGCACCATGAAACCCGGCTTTTCATCCCGGAGATGCTCGGGCTGATTCCCTATTCCGTGACCGGCTCCATCGCCCTGGCCAAGGCCAGCAGGGAGAAGCTGAAGAAGCACCGCCTGGCCCTCTGGGACAAGCATGGAGTCATCGCCTCGGGAAGCACCATGGACCAGGCGCTGGACCGGGTCGAGATGGTGGAAAAGGCGGCGGCCCTCTTCCTGCTGCTGAGGGGCGCCGGCCTGGAGCCGGAAGGTTTGAGCGATGAGCAGGTTCAGGCGACATTGAGCGCAACGAAAAAATGAGATGGTCGCGCCTCGTCTTCTTTTTTTGCATCCTGTGCGCCGCCCTCCTGCCTGCCGGAAAGGTCCCCGACAAGGACCTTGCGGACTCCAGGAACGGGGGGGCCGCCCTGCCGGCATATCGCCTTGAATTTGCCATCCGCGGCGGTGCCATCTCGCGAGTGCTGCTGCTTTTCCCCCTGCGGATCTTTTACGAGGCATCGGCTGCCGTCGACTTGCGGGCTTTCCGCCGGGAGGACGGCTCCACCGGCTTCGCCTATGCCGGCCTGCCGCGCCCCGCATATGTCCTGAGAACCATGGGCTTCGGCGGCAAAACACTGGCCCTGCTGGTCACCGACGGTGATGAACCCGGCGGCGCCGAGGTTTTCAGCGGGGAATTGCTGGCCCGCTGGCGGCAACAGGCCCCAGAATTCTCCGTCCGGGCCGCCAGGTTCAAGAAGTTCCCCCATCGCCTGCAGGCAACGGGGCCGCAGCTTTTTTCTTTCCGGCGCGACGTTTCCGGCGCCTACCTGGACATTGTCATGGGATTGGAGCCGGTCTACCGTCACCATCCGGCCCGGACCGGTTCCTATTTCAATGTTTTTCCCATGCTGGCCCACATGCTGACGCTGTTCAATCAGCGATTCATGCCGGGCACGGACGGCCAGGAGCCGTCGACCGCATTCCCAAGCGAATGGAGCGGGGAGGAGCTTGATCTCTCCGCCGACCTGAACCACATGGCGGGCCTGATGGAAAAGATCGTCAGGGCGCATGTGACGGTGAATCAGAAATATCCTTTCCGCTTGCGTTTTCACGCCGCCGCCGTGGGCGATGACGAACTGGAGATCTGCGGCGAGGCTTTTCCCGACGTGCCGCTGTGGAAGGGATTCATGATCCGGGAAATGTTCCGCCGGCTGCGGTTGCGCCCCGCTGACGGCGAGTTGCTGTCCGACGAGATCTGGCTGGGATTGCGCAGCAAGAACGGCCAGGGCGGTTTCGGCCGCCTGCGGCTGGAAAGGATCTTACCCAAGGAGGATGACCGATGAACGAGCGTATTTTCCTGTTCCCCGGCCAGGGCTCGCAGGCCGTGGGCATGGGGCTTGACCTGTTCGAGAAAAGCGAGTTCGCCAACAAGACGTTCCGCCGGGCCGACGAGGTTCTCGGTTATCCCCTGTCGCGCATCTGCTTCAAGGGCCCCGAGGACGAGCTGAAGCTGACCTGCAACACCCAGCCGGCGCTGCTGACCGTGTCCTACATCCTGTATGTACTGTGGGAAAAGGAGCCGCTGCTGGCCGCCGGCCACAGCCTGGGAGAATATTCGGCCCTGTTGTGCGCCGGGGTATTCCGCTTCGAGGACGCGCTGGAATTGGTTCACAAGCGCGGCCGGTACATGCAGGAAGCGGTCCCGGTCGGCAAGGGGGCCATGGCCGCCCTGATCGGAGCCGCCATCGATGATATCCGTGCGGTCATCGAGACCGTGAACACCGAACTGGCAGGGCTGCCCGCCGAACCCGGCGGGGTGAAGCCCGTGGTGAATATCGCCAACTGGAACAGCGCCGGCCAGGTGGTGATATCGGGAGAAAAAGCGGCGGTGGAAGAGGCGGTGCGCCGCCTCGGGGTCAAGTCGGTCTTCCTGCCGGTATCCGCCCCCTTTCACTCGGAATTGATGCTGCCGGCCGAGGAAAAGCTGGCCGCGGACCTCGACCGGGTGGAGTTCGCCGATCCCCGCTTCCCGGTCATCAACAATTGGCAGGTGCACAAGGTCACTCGCGCCGCCGAAGCGCGCGAAGGGCTGAAGCGGCAGGTATCGCTCCCGGTGCGCTGGCACGAGACGATGGAGGCCATGCTCGGCGACCCGGCCGCCGGCCGTTTTGCGGAGATCGGCAGCGGCAGGGTTCTCGCCGGTTTGCTGAAGCGCGCCGCACGCGACAGGAACCGCCAGGTCGATATCGTCAATATCGAAAATCTGGCCGACATCGAAAATACCCCCTGATCTTTCCCGACGGCCCTATGGGAGAAGAAAAACAGGGATAAAAGCATCGGTTTCGACCCATTGCGGTTGATTTCTATTTAAACTTAATTATAGGACATCTTCATCAAAAAAACTCCATAAGCAAGGTCTGTTTTGGCTTAAGGGGGTGTCTGCATTTCCATATCGCCGATAAATCTATAAAAAAAACAATTAATGACTTGACATTTATTTTTCCTTATGTTAAAAAATTTGCAGTATGAAAATCACATACCGTGGAGAGTGCCATGGCTTTTGTCAGTTTTAAAAAATCCAAACCCATTGTCGGTCTTGACATAGGCTCATTCTCCCTGAAGCTGGTGGAGCTGAAGCCTAAAAAGAAAGGGTCGGAAATGCGCTATGAGCTGGTCTCCATCGGCTACGAGCCCGTGCCTTACCAGTCGATCGTGGAGGGAAGCATCATGGACTCGACGGCGGTGGCCGAGGCCATCCAGCACGTTTTCTACGACAGCAAGGCCAAAACCAACCGCATCGCCTTCTCCGTCTCGGGCAGTTCGGTCATCGTCAAGCGCATCGAGGTCCAGCGCCTGAACCCCGACGAGATGCACGAGCACATCCTCTGGGAGGCCCGGCCGCACATCCCGTTCACTCCCGACGAGGTCAACATCGACTACGAGGTTATCGAATCGCCCGATTCCCCCCCCGACCGCGTGGGGGTCGTCCTTTCCGCCGTGCGCAAGGAGAAGCTGAACGATTACCTCAACGTGATCACCAGCGCCAGCAAGGCTGCCGACATCGTCGACCTGGATTCCTTCGCCGCGCTGAACAGCGTCCTGCTCAATTACGAGCTGTACCGCGACAAAGTCCTGGCCATCATCAACATCGGAGCCTCGATCTCCAACGTGGTCATTTCCAAGGCCGGCCATCCGGTGTTCGTCCGCGATATCGCCTTCGGCGGCAACCAGTTCACCGACCTGCTGCAGAAAGAACTGAATCTCAAGTACGAGAAGGCCGAGGCGGTCAAGAAGGGGCGCCCGGTGGAGGGGATCTCCACCGCCGCCGTCAAGCCGATCATCAATATCGTGCTCAACGACCTGCGCAACGAGATCAAGAAAACCTTCGAGTTCTACCGCTCCAACACCACCGAGGGACGGATCGACAATATCCTGCTCAGCGGCGGCAGCGCCAACCTGGAGGCGATCACCGATTTCTTCTCCCAGGAGTTCGACATTCCGGTCGAGGTGGTCAATCCGTTCAACAACATCGACGTCAACTATAAGAAATTTGATCTGAACTTCATCAAAGACATGGCCCCGGTGTACACCGTCGCCGTCGGACTGGCGCTGCGGGCCGTGGGGGATGCGAAATGATCAAGATCAACCTTTTACGACCGGAGAAGAAGGATGTCGCCGCCGGAGGGGGCGCGACCGTCAGCTTCGCCGAGGAGGCCAAGCCCAGCCGGCTGAACATCCCGGCCCTGGTCGGCGCCATCGCCCTCACCGTGGTCGGCATCGGGTTGATGTACTTCCTGCAGGCGGGCGAGCTGTCCAGCCAGAAGAAGCTTCTCGAGGAACGGACGCTGCGCAAGGCCGAGCTGGAAAAGGTCCTGAAGGAGCTGGAACAGATCGAGAAAACCAAAAAGGAGCTGGACAGCAAGATCAAGATCATCAGCGACCTGAAGCTGAAGCAGAAGGACGCGGTCCTGATGATGGACAAGATCTCGCGCTCCCTGCCGGAATGGGTCTGGCTGACCGACCTGACCTATCGCGGCGGGGCGGTGGCCATCAGCGGCAAGGCTTTGTCCAACAACCTGATCGCCGACCTGATCAATAACCTGCAGAATTCGAGTTTCTTCACCAACGTGCAGATCACCTCGAGTTCCCGCAAGCGGGAGGCCGGCATCGACATCTTCGAGTTCCGCATCAACTGCGTGTTCGTGCCCCGGCCCGAAACCAAGAAGGCGGTGTAAGCATGGATATCCAAAATTTTCCCTGGTACGGGCAGTTGCTGGTCTTTTTGCTGGTCGGCGCGGTCCTGTTCGGCATTTTCTATTTCATCCATTACTCGCCGACCCAGGACGAGATCAGTTCCATCGTCCAGCGCAGCGAAAAGCTCCAAGAGGAGATCCGCAAGGCCGAGAAGAGCGAGGCCAAGCTGGAAAAGCTGAAAGAGGAGAAGGCGGCCAACGAGAAGATCCTGGAGGAGCTGAAGGGCATCCTGCCCGAGAAAATGGAGTTCGCCCAGCACCTGCGCAAGATCCAGGCCATCGCCTCCAATGCCCGCTTGCGCACCTCCACCTTCAATTTCAGCAAGGAAACCCCCCGTGACTACTACTTCGAGAGGCCGATCGCCATCAGCCTGGAGGGCAACTTCCACAACCTGGGCATCTTCTTCGACCAGGTGTCGCGGCTGAAGAAGATCTTCACCATTGACGGGTTGCACATCTCGCCGCTGAAGAGCCTGAGCTACGATTACACGATCAAGGCCAATTTCAACGCCACCACCTATATTTATCGCGAAGGCACCCCGGCGAAAAAACCCGCCGCCAAACGCGCCGCCCCCCGCAGGACCGCCGAGCCCGAGGGGGACATGGGAGGGATTTAAATGAAGATCCTGCTGGCATTGCTTTTTCTGTTTCCCCTGTTCCTGCAGGCGCAGGAGATCCCGCTGGATGTCCCGGCGCCGGAAGGGGAGGATGAGGCCGAGATGGTCAGTATCCAACCCGGAGAGTTCGTCTACAACCCGGAAGGCCGCCGCGACCCGTTCTGGAACCTGCTGCAGGGCAAGAGCGTCAAGGAGAACCGCGAGGCCATCGAGGGCATCGCCGGGCTGATGATCGACGAGCTGGAACTCGAGGGCATTGTCTTCGCCCAGGGTGAGTTCAAGGCGCTGCTCAAGGGGCCGGATACCCGCCCCTACGTGGTGGGCATCGGCGACAAGGTCTACGACGGCGAGGTCGTGGCCATGGACAGGAATTCCGTCAGCTTCAAGAAGAGCCTCACCGTGGCCCTGGCCGGACAAAGAGACCGCGTTATCATAAAGACCTTAAATCCTGAAGAGGAGGAGATGAATGAGAAAAGCGACAACTAGGATTTTGTTGATACTTTTCATTTTATCCGTCGGCCCGGGACTCGACGCCAAGGTGACCATCAGCAAGATCGAGTACTTCCCGGGCGAGGATTTCGTGCAGCTGCACCTGCAGACCGACAAGATCCTGCCCATCCCCGACATCTTCTACCCGGAGAAGGATAACCTGAAGCGCCTGGTCATGCGCATCCAGGACGCCGATTTCCAGGTCAGCGACACCTCCCTTGCCTTTGACTCCCCGGTGGTCCAGGCCTTGAAGGTGCAGCGGGGCGCCGACTATTCCGATGTCGAGATCCTGCTCAAAGGCGAGGCCAACTACCGAGTCTTCACCAACCAGACCGGGCTCTACATCGAATTCCCCGTGCTGAAGGGCCTGGCCGCCGCCGGCGTGCCGCAGCCCCCCGTCCTGACGCCGGTCGCCGAAAAAACCGCTCCCCCGCCTGCGCCCGCTTCCAGGACCGTCAACGGCCGGGTCAGCCTGCACGATGTGCGGGTCGCCGCCCAGGAACCGGGGCGCATCCGCTTCGAGCTGGCGCTTTCCCGCGAGACCGAATACCGCGTCATCCCCATCGAGCAGCATCCGGTGCGCCTGGCCATCGACCTGAAGAACGCCCAATCGCGGAAAATAAACAAGGCTGTGAACCTGAAAAACGTCAAGGGCATCCGCGGCGGCAACAACTCCAGCGATGTCTACCGCGTCGTCTTCGACCTCGACTACCTGAAGCACTTTGCCGTGCAGGCCAGAGGCAATCTGCTGCAGGTGGAGTTCTTCGATGATTCCCAGGCGGTGGCCCAGGCACCCGAGCTGGCCCAGGCAGCGGCAGCCGCACCCGAACATCCGTCTCCCGTGCCGCCCGTCCCGGTTCAGGCCGTCTTGAAGAGTGAGCCCGCCGCCCAGCCGCCGAGCGACGGCAAGCAGCTGCTGGCCCAGTCCCTCCCGGGGACGGACGCCGTTGCCCGATCCCGCCAGTTCTTCGGTCCGGAAAAATCCAAGGCCGAGGAAGAGACGGCCCAGGCCGTCGCGCCTCCCCCGCAGGAAGCGCCCATCGACCTGAACTTCCGTCGGCGGACCGTGGACGAGGGCCGGCCGCAGTATTCCGGCGAGCCCTACGATTTTTCCTTCAAGAACGCCGACATCAGCAATATCCTGAAGTTCATCGCCAAGGTCTCGGGGCTGAACATGGTCATCAACCCCAATGTCACCGGCAAATTCACCTGCGAACTGGTGCAGGTGCCCTGGGACCAGGCCCTGGAGATCATGCTCAAGGTCAACGGCCTGGACATGATCCAGGAGGGGAACATCCTGCGCATCGGCAAGGTCGAGGACCTGGCCCAGGAGGCCAAGCGCCGCCAGGAACTTCGCGAAGCGCGTGAGCAGGAGGGCAACCTCGAGGTCTCCACCCGCACCCTCAGCTTCGCCAAGGTCAAGGACATCCAGGCCATCCTGAAGAAGCAGATGAGCCCGCGCGGCGAGCTGGTCACCGACGAACGCACGAACACCCTGATCATCTCCGAGGTGCCCGATCGCATCAAGGTCATCGACGGCCTGATCGACACCCTGGACGCGGCCAATCCCCAGGTGCAGATCGAGGCGCGCATCGTCGAGACGTCCAGCGAGTCGCTGAGCACCTTCGGCATCCAGTGGGGCATGAACGCCGTCGCCAACTCCTCCTACGGCAACCAGACCAACCTGGTCTTCCCCAACTCCGTCCAGGTCGGCGGCGTGGTGGAAAGCAAGACCAACCCCTCCGGCTACGTGGTCAACGTGCCGACGGCGGACAGCGTGGTGTTCCCCAAGATCAGCCTGGGCAATATCGCCGGCACCTTCAACCTCGATGTGGCCCTGAGCGCCCTGACCTCGAAAGGCAAGGCGCGCATCATCTCCTCGCCGCGGGCCACCACCCAGAACAACATGCCGGCCGAGATCACCCAGGGCGAGCGCATCCCCATCCAGACCAACCAGAACAACACCATCACCACCCAGTACATCAACGCCGC
>DCVB01000058.1 GCA_002327965.1 Candidatus Aminicenantes bacterium UBA2199
TCAACTCCAGCGGCGAGCTGTCGGCCTCGGAGAACCTGCGCCAGGCGGCCGAGAATTTGGCCAAGAGCTCGGGGGCCCTGCACCTGCGCACGCTGCAGACGATCCGCGACATCGCCGCCGACCCGAGCGAGAAGATCGTCCTCTTCCTTCCCTCCGACCTCGGCCGCGTGCTCGGCTCGATCGTCGGCGAGGACAAGAAATAGGCCGCCCGGCCCATGCTGGACAGCAACGTCCGCTATCTGCAGATCGCCTTCAACTACGACAGCTCCATGGTGCTGCGCCTGCTGCCCCGGATCCCCAGGAGCGGGCGCATCCTGATCGAGGCCGGCACGCCGTTCATCAAGCGCGAGGGGCTGGCCGGCATCCGCACGATGCGCGCCATCTGGAAAGGCCCGCTGGTCGCCGACCTGAAAACGGTGGACGGCGCCCGCGCCGAGGTGGAGATGGTGCGCGACGCCGGGGCGACGGCGGCGACCGTGCTGGGCAGCTCTCCCGTCGAGTCGCTGGACATGTTCGTCGCCGGCTGCGCCGAGCTGCGGGTGGACTCGATGATCGACATGCTGGGCGTGCGCGATCCGCTGCAGGTGCTGATGAGGTTGAAGAAGCCGCCCGACGTGGTGGTGCTGCACCTGGGCCGCGACGAGGAATCGACGCGCGGCAAGATGATCCAGTACCGACACGTCAACCGCGTGCGCAGCAAGTTCGCGTCGCTGATCTCGGCCGCCGGCGGCGTGGGGCTCAAGGAGGCGCGCAGCGCCATCTTCAACGGCGCCGATATCGTCGTCGTCAACCTGGTGCGGCCGCAGGACCCCTGGGGCGGCATCCGTACCGACAGCGATGTGGGCGGCATGGCCCGGCAGTTCCTGGAGACGATCGAATAGCGGCTGGGGGCGTATGCGCTGCTGGAGGTGGTCGCGGGCCGGTTACAGCCGCCAGAGATAAGAGGCTTTGAAGAAAAGAGCGCGTTTCATCTCCAGGAAGCGGTCGTCGGGGCGGTATGCGTCATCCTGCCAGCGGGTTTTTTCGTACAGCGAGCCATAGCCCAGCTGGATCACTGTCCCGGGTATGTAGGTGAACGAGACCAGGAGATCGCTCAGGAGTTTTTTCCGGAAATCGTTGTACTCGAGCACGCCGCGGAAAAAGAGATGCCGGTTCAGCTGATAGGTGAGCTTGTTGCGCAGGATGTTGCATTCATAGACCTTGAGGCCGCCGGTCCTGGCGAACAGGTCGGCGTGGGTCAGGCGGAGCTCCCATTGGATCTTCTCGTGGGGCAGGTAGCGGATGATGCCGCTGAACGTGCTTCCGTAGCCTTGGAACGGTTCCTGCACGTAACGGACCTGGTTGCCGCGGCGGAATGAAAGATACAGGTACAGCTTCTTGTTGACCCAGCTGTTGGCGATCAGCCGCCAGGTGCTGACATCGAAGCGCCGGCCGAGGTAGATCTCGCTGGCCGTCCAGGCATCCACGGTCAGCCCGGTGTTGCCCGGCAGCAGCAGGTCGACGCCGATCCGGCCCAGGCCTTCGTTCAGGCGGCTCTCGTGGTCGCGATATGCGGCGGCGGTGGCATAGGGCCTGATCTTGCGGAAGAATACGGATGGCGGATAGAACTTCGGGGCGACCTCGGCCTCGATTCCGCTCAGGCCCCCGCGCCTCAGATAGCCGCTCTCGCTGAAGAAACCGCTGCCGATCGAGAAGGCTCCGGTTTCGATCTCGAGATCGCGTGTCGAGTAAGTATAATTCGCGGCAAGGGCCAGGCCCTTCCTGTCCGGCAGCACCGGGTTGTCGGTGAAGGAGGCGAAGCCGTGGAAGCTGAGCATTTCCGAGCGCGAAAGCCGGAACTGGCCGTCGAGTCCTGCCAGGCGGTTGAAATCGTCGCCCTGCTCGCGGCCGGTGTAGAACGCACCCAGATAGCCGTCCTTGCTCAGGGCCCGCTTGAAGCGGAAAATCACGGATGCGGACTTCTCCGCTCCGGATCCGGCATGCAGGGGGTCGTCCCCGACCTCGTCGAGGGCGAAAATGGCCGCCAGGGTATTCTTGTCGCCCAGTTTTCCGGACAGCTTGAATCCCAGCAGCGGGTCGACGATCTGCCGGGTGTGCACGGCGGCCTGGAAGGGGCTGGAGCCGGCCAGCTGGAAGATCTCGCTGCCTTCGAGAAAGAACGGCCGCTTCTCGGAATAGTAGAGCGCGTTGCGCAGGTTGGCGTCGACCTGTCCGGCGTCCGACTCCACCTGGCTGAAGTCGGGGTTCCAGGCGAGGTCGAGGACCAGCTTGGAGGTCAGTCCCAGCTTGCCGGTGACGCCGGGCTCGACGCTGGACTCGCTGCGCTGCAGGCTGCCCGCGCTCTGTTCGTGCCGGAGGTTGACCACGACCGAGGGCAGCACCTCCAGCAGGGTGTAGCGCCGGATGTCGCGGAGCTCGAGGGGCTGCATCTGGGAGAGAAAAGCGTAGCCCTTGGCCGGGTCCATTTCCGGGAAGGACCCGTGCTCGGTGGTGCGGCTGATGAAACGCTCGAAGAATATCGCCATCTCCACCCGCTCTTTCCCCGCGTAGCGGATGGTCTTGAAGGGGATGCTCAACTCCACCGCGTAGCCGTCCGGGTGGAGTCGCCCGGCGCTCGACCAGATGAAATCGGCGCTGAAATCCTCCACGTTGCTGGCGAAGCGGCTGTCGCCCTGAATGCCCAGGGGGTTGACGTAGAAGGCGTAGAGCGCCTGCTGGTCGTTGAAGCTGTCCAGGTTGATGCAGACGAAATCGTCGGTCATGATCGTGTCACGGCTGGCCATGCTCGCCTTGATGCGCTCCGGCGAACGGTCGTGACAGCGGAAGGCGAAGTACAGGTTTTCCGCGTCGTAGGCCATGTAGGCCGAGGTTCGCTCGGAGAGATCCTTGCCGAAGTCGGGGATGAAGGTCTTGAAGCCGTCGATCTCCCGTGCCTCCCTCCAGGCCGCATCGTCGAGCACACCGTCGATCACCGGCGGCACCGGGGTGCGCAGGGGCTTCAGGGGTTCCCGGGCGGCCAGCGAGGCTGTAAAGAAAAGAAGCAATGCACTCAGGCAGAATGAAGTCATTTTCACAGGCGTTTCCTTACTGTGATATACGAGGGACCGGAAATCTTAGTTTAAGACATTTTTCCGGCTCGACCTCGGCGGCGGAGGCTTCCGGGCCGGGTTGTTTTGCCGTTTCTGACGGTCAGCCCGCGCCGTTGCCCAGACCGAAGCTCTTCATGTCCTGATCGACGGTCGTGATCGTCCGCACGCCGAATTTCTCGCCGACGATCTTCAGCAACCCCGGGGTCAGGAATCCCGGAAGCGTCGGCCCGATGAGCGTATTGCGGATGCCCAGGTACAGCAGGGCCAGGTGGACGATGACCGCTTTCTGCTCGTACCAGGCGATGTTGAACACGATGGGCAACTGGTTGATGTCCTCCAGCTTGAGCGCGTCCTTCAGCGCCAGGGCGACCCGGGCCCAGGAATAGGAGTCGTTGCACTGGCCGGCGTCCAGCACCCTGGGGATGCCGCCGATGTCGCCCAGGCCCAGCTTGTTGTAGCGGTACTTGGCGCAGCCCGAGGTGAGGATCACCGTGTCGGCGGGAAGGTTCTTGGCGAATTCGCGGTAGTATTCACGGCTGTGCTGCCGGGCGTCGCAGCCCGACATGACGACGAACTTGCGGATGGCGCCGCTTTTGACCGCCGCCAGGATCTTGTCGGCCAGCGCCAGCACCTGGTCGTGGGCGAAACCGATGGTGATCTTTCCGTTCTCGATCTCCCGTGGCGGCGGACAGGTCTTGGCCAGGGCGATGATCTGCGAAAAATCCTTCCGGCCGTCGGCCAGTTTCCTTTCTAGGTGCTGCCATCCGGGCATGCCCGCCGCCCCGGTGGTGAAGACGCGCCCGGAGTAGGTCGCGTTCTTGCGCGGCGGCACCAGGCAGTTGGTGGTGAACAGGATCGGGCCGTTGAACGACTCGAACTCCTCCAGCTGCCGGTGCCAGGCGTTCCCGTAGTTCCCGACCAGGTGCGGATATTTTTTCAGCTGCGGGTAGGCGTGGGCCGGCAGCATTTCCGAATGGGTGTAGACGTCGATCCCCTGGCCGGCGCTCTGGATCAGCAGCTGCTCCAGGTCCTTCAGGTCGTGGCCGCTGACCAGGATGCCGGGATTCCTGCCCGCGCCGATGCTGACCCGGGTGATCTCGGGCTTGCCGTAGGCCGTGGTGTTGGCCTGGTCGAGCAGGGCCATCACGCGGACGCCGAACTCGCCGGTGCGCAGCACCCAGGCCAGCATGGCGTCGCGGTCCATCGCCCGGCCGATCATGGCCAGGGACTCCTCCATGAAGGCGAATATTTCGGGATCCTCGTGCCCCAGGTTGGATGCGTGCTCGGCGTAGGCGGCGATCCCCTTCAGGCCGTACAGCACATATTGCTTCAATGCCCGCACGTCCTCGTCCTTGTCATAGGTCAGAACACCCACCTGTTCCGCTTTCCTATCAAACTCGTCCCGGCCGGTAGCGCTCCAGGAGGCCGCATCGGGCCAATCGCCAGCGGGGACCTTGCTTTTTAAGTTCATCCCGGAGGGCCAGGCAAGCCTCGATGGCCCGCACAATCGATTCGTCATCGAAATTGGCATTGGTGATGGTCATGAACAGGCAATCGGCGATGTGGCGACCTTCGCGCCGGGTGTCGATCCCCTGTCGGCGGGCGGCCATGGTGACAAGGGAAAGCCCCCGGCAGGCATGGATCAGCAGGTCCTGGATATTGGACGTCGCTTCCGTCTTGCCGCAGACGCCCTTGATGGTGCAGCCCGTGTTTTTCGCTGTTTCCTGGCATTGGTTGCAAAACATGGATGACATTCTCCTTGGTTTGACGGTCTCAAACAATGGCCGTCGTGCCGCGCGCAAATTATAACCATTTATATCTTAAATGGCAAGCGCCCGCATTTTCTGGCCATCACTGTGGCGGTCACGGATCTAGTTGTCCGGCTTTGCCGGCTCCTTGAGCGGTGACGCGGCGAAGAATCTCTTCAGGGTCAGCCCCTGGACCAGTATGGAAAAGACGACCACGATGTAGGTGACCGCCAGCAGCGTGTCGCGCTCGGCGCCGGCGGGCAGCGATAGCACCAGCGCCACCGAGATGCCGCCGCGCAGGCCGCCCCAGGTCAGGATGGACACCACGCCCGGGCTGAAGGCGAAGAAGGAGCGCAGCAGCAGCACCGGCAGGCCGATGCTGGCCAGCCGCGCCAGCAGCACGGCGGGGATGAGCAGCAGGCCGGCGAGCAGGACCGGGCGCGAGATCGAGATCACCAGGATCTCCAGGCCGATGAGCAGGAAGAGGATGGCGTTCAGGAACTCGTCCATCAGTTCCCAGAACGAGTCGAGGTGCCCGCGCGTGCCCGGGCTCATGGCCAGCAGGCGGCCGCGGTTGCCGATCAGCAGGCCGGCCACCACGATGGCGATGGGGCCGGAGAGGTGCAGGGCGTCGGCGAGGGCGTAGCCGCCCATGACCAGGGCCAGGGTGAGCAGGATCTCCACCTGGTAGTTGTCGACGCTTTTGAGCATGAGATAGCAGACCCAGCCGGCGGCCAGCCCGAAGACGATGCCGCCCCCCACCTCCTGGATGAACAGCAGGGCCATGCCGGGGAGGGTGACGCTGCCGCCGCGGATCGCGCCCAGGACCATCAGGAACGCGACCACGGCCACCCCGTCGTTGAACAGGCTCTCGCCGGCGATCTTGACCTCCAGGCTCCTGGGGATGCCGGCGGTCTTCAGCATGCTCAGCACGGCCACGGGATCGGTGGGGGCGATCAGCGCCCCGAACAGCAGCGCGTACAGGAAAGGCATGGCGATGCCCGCCAGCGAGAAGACGATCGCGGCCAGGACGCCGACCAGCAGGGCGCTGAGGGCCACGCCCGCCGTCGCCAACAAGCCGATCACCCACTTGTGGCGCAGCAGGTCATCGAGGTTGACATGCAGGGCGCCGGCAAAGAGCAGGAAGCTCAGCATGCCGTGCAGCAGCGTCTCGTCGAAGTCGACGCTGGCGAACAGCCTGCAGGCGGCGGAATAAACATCGGTCACCTGCAGCCGGTCTAGCAGGAGCAGGGCCAGCGACATGACGATGGCGATGAGCATGATGCCGATGGTCGTCGGCAGGCGGATGAAGCGGTGGTTCAGGTAGCTGAAGACGGCCGCCAGCGTCAGCAGCAGGGCCGCGATGTCCAGGATCTCCATGAAAGCTCCGTTGCGCCCCGGCGGGACGGGCGTTCCCCATCATAGCGGCTGGCGGTCCGAATTTCAAGAAGCTCGAACCGGGCCGGCATGATGGGTGTTGACATTTGCCGTTCCGGGAGTTACTGTGCATGCCAGGAGGGGATCTCATGAGAAAAAAAACCGTTTTGGCCGTTTTCATTCTGCTGGCATTCCTGGCCTTTGCTTCTTCGTGCAAATCCAGCAAGGAAGAAGACGTCTTCAGTATCCTGGGGAATTGGACGATCAACATGGTCTATGCAGGGACCTACTACTATACGGGGGGAAACATCACCTTCGCCGGTTCCCTGGCATCGGGCAGCGTCCAGGTGACCTTCCCCCCGGACACCCAGGTCGGAACCGGAACGTACCAAGTCACCGGCACGACGGTCCAATTCACGGTCTACTGGCCCAAGGCCGAATACACCGATACCTGCACCGGGAGCGTGGTGAACGACCACAGCATGAACGGAACGCTTGTGGAGCAGCCTGGGAATACCAGCGGGACATGGAGCTGCACGAGGTAGAGAAGAAATCAGCGGCTTTGCTGGATGGCTGACGGCTTGCGGAGGGCTCCCGTCAGGGTAGGGTGCGTTTCCTTGCGGGTTCGTTGCCTGGTATTCGCCGGATCCGGCTTGTCAGATCGGATCTACCTGCGGACCGTGCCGCCCATGAGGCAGAAGAGGATTGGCCGCACCGATACCTCGGCGTCGGCAAAGCGGCCCGAGCGGTCGATGGCCCTGACGATGATGCGCAGCGGGTCGCCGCGCAGAAGATTCTTGGGGACGGTCAGCTGGTAGGGGCGGGTGGTGTCGACGGAAACCGGGGTGGTCGAGGTCACCGAGTTCAGGTAGAGCTGGACCTGGGCGACGCCGCAGCCGCTGTCACTGGCAGAGACGCTGACGCTCAGATCCTGGTCGCGGCAGACGACCTTGCCGGCGCTGGGCGAGGTGATGGCTACCTTCGGCGGCGTAAAATCAATGGAAACATGAAGCACAGCCCGGCGGCTGTTGTGGCGCGCCATGTCGGCGAACTCGGCGATATAGGTGTACACGCCCTCCTCGAAGCCCAGCATGCGGAACAGCAGGGTTTCGCGCACCGCGGGGGGAGCGACGCCGTCTCGGGCATAGGTACGGCCCCAGAGGCTGGGCCAGGAGCGGAAGTCGGCGGTCAGGCCGTAGCGGCCCTTCTTTCTCCAGATCTGCCCCTGCTTGACGCCGCTGGGGTCCTCGGCCGAGATTACCAGCCCCAGCTCAGGATGGGTGGCGTCGATCTGCCAGCAGGTTCCTTCTCCCGGGGCGTTCCAGGTCACGGTCGGGGGGGTAACGTCATCGGCCAGAACGGCCAGGGGCGGCATAAGTATCAGCAAAGCCAGGGCAAAATGTGTTGTTCTCTTCATGGATCCCTCCTTAAGATAACTGAATGGAAGTTCTGTGGAAATATCTCAGGGGAAAAAGACCGCCAAGGCAAAAGGCAAAAGTAAAAAGTAAGAAAAGAGAAATTTCCAATCATGAAAACCCGATCAAAAATATATTCCACCGGTTTCTTGCGGACACTGACACTGTCACTGACACTGTTATCGGATCTCACCCTGGCCTCCTGCTAACACTAAAACTTTTTCTTCTTTGCGACTTATGCGCCGCGAGCATCCGATCCAGTTTTCTGGCTGGGCTCCGGCAGTCCCCGGGTGAAGCGGTTCCATGCGCCGCAGACGAACACCACCAGCAGCGGGTAGAGGCGCAGGGGCAGGAAGCCGAAGGCGCGGCCGGAAAGGGTGAGCAGGGCCGAGACCACCCCCTTGGAGGAGCGGTAGATCAGGGCGTCCACGGTCATCTTGGCGCGGTAGCGGGCGGTGAAGGAGAGGGGAATGTAAAGGACCTCCTTGGCGGCGCGGAAAACGGAGTAGTCGACCGTCTTGGAGAGGAAGAAAACGGCGCCCAGCACGGGCAGGATGGGAAAGGCCACCGCGCCCAGGGCGGCCAGGCCGAAGAGCAGCGGGATGGCCGCGTGGACGCGGCGCAACGGCACGCGCGAGAGCACGAGCGGAGTGAGGCCGAGCTGCAGCGCCAGCGCAAACAGGTTGACCGCCGACCAGAAGTAGCCGAGAAAAGCGGTGCGCGGGTCCTGCAGCGGCATGGCGTCCTGCAGCGCCCGGTGGAAGGCGATGTCCAGCAGCACCGCCACCGACTGGGCGGCGACCACGATTCCGGCCAGGCGGCGGATGGTGGGGCCGGTGCGCAGCAGGTCCCAGGCGAAGTGATCGGCCAGCCTGGCCGGCGGCCGGTCGGGCGGGGTCGGCTGGGTTCCGGCCAGGCGGAAAGCCAGCCAGCCCAGCAGCGAGGCGGTAACGGTAAGCCCGGCGGCGATCCAGACGATGCGCTCCGAGCCGATGGCCATGGAGAGCCGGCCGGTGAGCAGGCCGCCCGTGATCGAGCCGGCGGTGCTGACCGCGATGATCATGCCATTCCAGCGCTTGCCCTGGGCGGGGACAAACAGGCTGTTGATGAAGGCCCACACCTCCTCGACGATAAAGACGATATAGGCCTGGCCGAAGATGTAGAGCATGAAGGCGGCGCCGGGGACGCCCCGGCGCACGGCCGCCGCCGCCGAGGCCAGCACCAGCGCGGAGAGCAGCAGGGTGGCGATGAAGGTGCGGGCCGCTCCCAGCCGGCGCAGCGACACGCTGAACAGCCAGGTGAAGGCGAACATGGCCAGCGGCACCAGCATCAGCGCCTCGGGCAGCCGCGCGGCCGAGTGGTGGGCCAGGAAGACCGAGGCGGAGGCCGAGCGTACCATTTCGTAACCGGCCATGGCCAGCGTGCCGCCGGCGACGATGGCCGCCACCGGCGGCAGGAGCTTGGGGCGTGGGGACATCGACGTATTGTAGCACAGAAAACCCTGTCCAACGCACGACGGAAGCAAGGTGAAAGGGGGGCGCTTGACACGGCCGGGGCGAAGCGGTAATGATGACATGTTCACATCATCAACGCCAAGACCGGGAGGGTTCCTGACATGAAACGAAATGCGATCCGATTTTTCGCGCTCAGTATCGTCTTCCTTTGCGTGGCCGTCGTCTTTTACACCCAGGGCGGCGCAACGCTGGGCAGGTTCCTGCTGTTCTTCACCAGCGGCATGGCCTGCGGGGTCAACCTGGTCCAGGGGGTGATCAGCTGGCGGATGGCGAAGCAGGGGGGGGAATGAGCAAGATTCTGCGGGCCATCGCGGCCGGCCGGGGAGCGAAGAAACTGGGTGGCGGATGTATCTCGACGATCATCATCTTCATTGTTCCGTGGTCGATCCTGAGCCATTTCGGCGTTTTTAAATAAATCAGGGCTTTGACCGGCAAGCGGTCTGCCTTGAATTGGTTTTTTTCGATAATTTGCCAATGACCGAAGTACTCATCGGCGCCTGCAGTTGGAAAAAAGCTTGAACGCCGGAAGCGGCTGCGGTAAGATACGGCGGAGGAGACCCGAACCATGAACGACGTCAATGCCCTGATCGAGGAATTGCGCACGCTGATCACCACGTCCGAGATTTCCGCCGAGCAACGGTTCCGGGTAGCCGTGCAGCGCGTGGCCGGTTTCCTGGCCGGCGCCTTCGGCGTCGAGCCGGCCGAAGTGGCCATCCTGTGGAACAAAGGCAACACCCTGTCTTTCCTCTGGCCCGATTTCCTGGCCGAGGCCAAGGAATTATCGGTCAAGTCGAAGCTGCCCATCGCCGCCCGGATCTTCCGCAGCGGCGATTCGTTCCTCGACAACCGCCTGCAGCAGCGGGAGCACATGGTCGAGTATGAGTACGTCAAGGAGGCGGACGGGGAGTCGCGCCGCATCTGGAAAATGATGGGGGCCGCCATCGCCGCCGACGGCCGGCGCCTGGGCGTGATGCAGATCTCGCGCAAGCGCAGCGCCTTCAGCGAGCCGGGGCCCGATTTCACCCCGGGCGACCTCGAGCTGCTGGAAAAGCTGGCCGCCCGCCTGGGTCCGAGCCTGCAGGCGGTCGTGCCGTTTTAAAGAGGGCTGGGCTTACGGCAGACGGCGCACGGCGAAGCTCAGGGAAAGGCAAAGGGAAAAACCAGGGAAGAGAGAGGGAGGAGAAAGTGAGAAAAGCCCTTTCAGAAATTCCTTCTTGCTCTGCTTTCTCTCTGTCTTTCCCTCATTCTTCCCTATCTCTTCCCTTGAGCATCTCATTATGCGCGGGCTCCTGATGGCTGCGGCTTGGGCCGCCGGCTTGCTGCTTCTGATCGTCCTCATTTACCTGGCATTCATGACCGCGACCGATTACCGGCCGCCGGAGCTGCTGGCGCTGGAGATCCGCAACAACGCCGCGGCCCCACTGGAGAAGGGGACGCCGTTCTCCGTCCTCAGTTTCAACATCGGCTATTGCGGCATGGATGCCGGCGCCGATTTTTTCATGGACGGCGGCCGGGGCTCACGCTCCGCCAGTTTGGAGCAAACGCGAACCAACCTGCGGCGCATCGCCGCTTTCCTGGCCGGGGAGCCGGCCGACCTGATCCTGCTGCAGGAGGTGGACCGCCGGTCTTCACGCAGCCAGCGGGTCGACCAGATGGACGAACTGCAGCAACGCCTGGCCGGTCACGGCGCCGTCTTTGCCCTGAACTACAAGGTGCCCTGGGTGCCGGTGCCCCTGACCCGGCCCATGGGCGCGGTGGAGAGCGGCCTGCTCACCTTCTCCCGCTTCCGGGCAAGCTCGGCGCGGCGCCATCGACTGCCCGGCAGGGAGGCCTGGCCGCGGCAGCTGGCCGAACTGGACCGCTGCGTGAGCGAATGCCGGCTGCCGCTCAAGGGAGGCGGCGAGCTGGTGCTGTTCAACCTGCACCTGTCGGTCTTCGACCGAGGCGGCAGGATCCGCCGCCGGCAGCTGGACTGGCTGCGGCAGCGGCTGCTGGCGGAATACCGCAACGGCCGACACGTCATCGCCGGCGGCGACTGGAACCATGGGCTCCCCGGCAGCGATCCGCAACGGTTCCCCATGACCCGGGCCGCCCCCGCCTGGTACATGGCGCTGCCGCCTGGTTTCACGCCGCCGGGGTTTGTTTGGGCGCTCGACGCTGACCGGCCCACGGTGCGGGCCAGTTCCACTCCCTACCGGCCGGGCGAGAGCTTCGTCGCGGTCATCGACGGCTTCCTGGTGTCGGACAATGTCGCGGTGCACCGGGTCGCTGTCCATGACCTGGATTTCGCAAACAGCGACCACAACCCGGTTCGGGCGGTTTTTGCCTTGAGGTAAAGACATTCAATTTCTGGACTGGGCGGATGGCTGGACGCCCGGAGAAAAAAGAAAGGCCAACGTGATTTTCGCTGGAAAGGCGGTGTTCACCCGCCTGGCGTCCCGTTCCCTTTTCGCCTATTTCTTGACCGGCACCATCCCGGCCATCTCGCCGATGACGTTGACCAGGTCGGAGCCCAGGGGGACGACGATCTTGGCGTTGTCCTTCAGCGAGGCCTCCAGCGCCTGCAGCTTCTTCAGCAGCTGGGCGTTGCCGACGAAGTACTGGTTGGCCGCCTCGTTGACCAGCTTGATCGCCTGGGCCTCGCCTTCGGCGGCCAGGATCGCCGCCTGGCGGACGCCTTCCGCTTTCTTGATCTCCGCCCTTTTCTGGCCGTCGGCCGCCGTCTCGGTGGCCGTGGCGAAGTCGACGGCGGCGATCTTTTCGTTCTCGGCCTTGACCACCTTGTTCATCGTCTCCTGCACGTCCTTGGGCGGATCGATCTCCTTGAGCTCGGTGCGCACCACGTCGATGCCCCAGCTGGCCGTCTCGTCGCACAGGGTCTTGAGCAGCTCGGAATTGATCTTGCTGCGCTCGGAGTTGGCCGACTTCAGGGTCATGGTGCCGATGATGTTGCGCAGCGTGGTGCGCGCCAGGTTGACGATCTGGTACTGGTAGTTGTTGACGTTGTACTGCGAGTTCTTGACGTTCTCCTCGTCGGGCTTGACCCGGAAATAGACCTGGGCGTCGACGCGGGCATTGAGGTTGTCGTTGGTGATGATCTCCTGCGGCAGGGCGTCGACCATCTGCTCGGTGGTGTTGACCTGGTACAGGCGGTCGATGACCGGGATGATCCAGTTGAAGCCGGCGTGCGCGAAGCGCTTGTACCTGCCCAGCCGCTCGACCAGCCCGCGATGGGTGGGGCGGACGATGCGGATCCCCGAAAGGAACAGGATGATGATAAAGATGACCAATACGACGAGCAGCCCCGTCATGTTGAATTCATTCATTTTTGCTTTCCTCCAGCGATCCTGAATCCGCTTATAGATGAGCGGGCGGCAAAAGTCAAATTTCTTGCCGGCCCGCCGCCTGTAGCCATGCAGGCAACCCTGAATACGAGGTCAACCGCGTAAAGACCGAGGCCGTCTTTCCCTGCTGGTCCCCCTTCATTGCCGGCGACGGCATCATCCGCAAAGGGCCGGGCGGCATCCATGTCGCCGAATTCCGGCAGCAGGGAAGCCATCGCCAGGGCAAGCGCGTCTGGGAGGAATACGGCTACGTCTGGCTGGCCCGCCAAGTAGCGAAACGCTGAGAAGAAAAAAGCCGGGTCTGCGGGCCGGGTGAGGCCTACTCTTTCGCCTTGAACGAAAGGCACATAATCTTGGGGCCGATGCGGATCTCGCGGACCTCTTCCCCGGCGTTGCGCATTAGGCAGCGGGAGCCCTCCGCGCAGGAGAACCGGCACTGCCAGCAGAAGGTGGCGAACTCGGGGTCGCGACGGACCTGCTCGCGGATGCGGCGCTCACGGACCTTCTCGACCTCCCTGCCTTCCAGGGCTCTCCGGCGGCGCTGCAGCTGCAGGAACAGGAGGACGACGGAAAGGATCGCGAACAGGGCGAAAACTCCCGCCAGCTTCAGCCGGGCGACGAGGGGGACGAAGGTGAGCATGCCGGCGATGCCGCTGCCGAGAACGACCAGCAGGAAGCTGTGGTTGGCGCCAAGGTAGGCGAACTTGAGGGAAAAGAGGAAGACGAGCAGGTACAGGATGAAGGCCGCGGGATGGATGGTGAAATAGAACAGGGAGAGGAAGACGGACAGCGCGGCCAGCGAGCAGAAGGCCATCTTTTTCAGGTCGCTCTTGATGTTCAGACTGGAATCGCTCACGTCCAGCCGGTCGGCGACGGCGGCTCCCAGCAGTGCCGCCCCCGTATGCCAGCCCAACAGGGCCAGGCTGAACGCGATGTAGGTGCCCAGCGGGGCGGCCTGGATCCATTGCAACGGCAGCATGTTCACATTGTATGATGGATCGCGGGAAATGCAAAGGATTGTCATTATGAGTGATGCGCCCTGCGAAACCGCAAGCCATCTGAACCTGCCGTGAACCGGGATGGCAGTTGCAGGTCATGATTCGCATGCAGCGGGCTTCGATGGGGGCACGGAATGCCGCTGATTGTCCGGAGCTGGGCGCGGCTGATTTATCCTTTGCCTTGATAGTAAGCGATCTCTTCCTCCATCGCCGTGCGGATGGGGGTGTAAACGATGCCCAGTTCTTTTGCTGCCTTGCTGCCGTCTGCCTCGAGACCGGCGCGGCAGGTGGCCATCTGGTCCAGCGACATGCCCCACGGGGGCGGTTTTTTGGACAGGCGGGAAACGGCGGTGAGCAGCGAGGCATTCGCCATGACCAGCCAGGACGGCAGGGTCAGCTTGGGCAGGGAGACCCCGGCAATATCCCTGACCAGCGCATTGATCTCGGCGAAGGACAGGGCCTGGTTGCAGGCGAAGTACTTCTCCCCGAAATTGCCTTTCTTCGCCAACGCCCCGGCGATGATCGCGGCGACGTCCCTCACGTGGACCAAGGTCAGGAGCGAAGCGGGGAAAACGGTTGCCGGCATGCGGCCCTCGAGAAGATTCTTGATGTATGGCCCTTTCGCTATGGGGTTCCCCGGGCCCAGGACCGGCGCCGGGTAGACCATGACCAGCGGCAAGCCCTTGCTTTTCATCAGATCCCAGGCAATGAGATCGCCCGCGTACTTGCTCCGGGCATAGCGGCTGAACCGGCGCGGTCCGACGGGGCTTTCCTCGGAGAACGGGATTTGCTCCGGCTTTCCGTAAACGACCACGGAGCTGACGTGCACCACCTTGGCGACGCCGGCCTCCAGTGCGCACTCCATCACGTTTCGCGTGCCTCTGACGTTGACCTCTTCGTAGATGTGATTGTCGGGCTCCCAGAACGAGTACACGTTCGCCAGGTTGACCAGCCCGGCGCATCCGCGCATGCCGCTGCGCAATGACTCCCTGTTGTTGACATCGCCCGTGACCAGGGTGACGCCTTGCTTCTGCAATCGGCTGGCGTCGCTGGTCGGCCGGGCCAGGGCGACCAGTTCATGGCCGGAGCGGGCCAGCAGCTCGACCAGGTGGCGCCCGATGAAACCTGTTGCGCCGGTAATGAATATTTTCATTTTTTCTCTCCCCAGCGCTCTTTCTGCCGTTCCCCATGCCAGACCAGGATCACGGAGGAAAGGCCGCTTTCTCCCTGGCTCAATGGTAGGAGCGGGACTCGGCAAAGTCAAGCGAAATTCCACAGTCAGTGAATCCCGCATCAAGGCCTCGGGCAATCGCGATGCGCCATGCAAAACCGCGAACCGTCTGAAAAAGGAAAGGCCAACGTGGAACGTGGAACCTGGAACTTGGAACCCCTGAAGCCCGGCTGTGCTTTTCAGCCGCTGGCTAGTTCCGGTTCTTGAACAGCTCTTCGATCTCCCCGATCTCCTTGGGCACGGCGGCGCTGAGCACCTCGCAGCCGTCGGCGGTGATCAGGATGGTGTCCTCGATGCGCACGCCGATCCCCTGTTCGGGGTAGTAGATGCCCGGCTCGACGGCCAGCACCATCCCCTCCAGCAGCGGCGCGTCGAGCGGCGCCCCGTCATGGGTGGCCAGCCCGACGAAGTGATGGATGTCGCAGCGCAGGCCGCGCGCGTCGACCTGGCGCGCGGCCAGGTCGGCGGCGGCGATCCTGCGGATCTCGGCGGCGTTGCGTCCGGGGCGGCAGGCGGCGATGGTGGCCTTCTGCACCTCCAGCACCGCCCGGTAGATCTCGCGCTGCTCGGGGCTGAACGTGCCCGATACCGGCCAGGTGCGGCTGATGTCCATGCACAGGTGGTCGAGGTCGGCGCCGAAATCCATCAGCACCAGCTCGCCGGCGGCCATCAGCCGGTCGTTGCGGTCGTAGTGCCAGGTACAGGCGTTCGGGCCGGAGGCGACAATGGGCTGGAAGGCCAGCCCGCGGGCTCCATGGCCCAGCACCCAGCCGACGGCCGCCCCCTCCAGCGCCCACTCGCGCTCGCCGGGGCGCGTACGCAGCATGGCCTGGCGCATTGCCTCGGCCGACAGCCGGCCGTTGCGGCGCAGTGATTCGATCTCGGCGGGGCTCTTAATCAGCCGCAGCCTGTCGATGAGCGGTGCGATGTCGCGTAGTTCCGCCTGGGGAAAGAGCGAGCGCAGCTTGGCAGCGCGCGCCCGGTCGGGGCCGGGGTGATCGTTGAAGTGACTGCGGCGGCGCCGGGCCGCGTAGAGCTGCGCCTCGCCGCGGTCGGAGTCGAGGGTGTCGCCCATGGAGAGGCGGGCGTGGACCACGGGCCGGGCCATGCGCATTTGACGCGCCAGGAACTCGTCGAGGGCCGACAGGCCGGCCACCCGGGTCAGTTGCCAGCGGGAAGCGGCTTCCTGCTGCCGCAGCAGGTTGGCGCCATCGACCATGATCTCGCGCGGGCCCTGCTCGGGAAGGAAGAGATGGGCTTCCCCGCGCGCCGCCAGCATGACCAGCACCGCGCCGCGGTCGTCGCAGCCCGTCAGGTAGAAGAAGTCGTTGTCCTGGCGGAAGCGGGCGCCCGGGGGGGCGTCGGTTTCGCCGAACAGAATGATCAAGCCCTCGCCGGCGGCGGCCATCAGCCGGGCGCGGCGGCCCGTGCATTCCTCGGGGGAGAAGGGGGCGGGAGGCGCGGAGAAGAGGCCCGAGGCAACGGCCAGCAGCAGCGCCGGGATGATCGATCTTTTCATGGCTCACCTCCAGAAAGGGATGATAGGGAAACGGGGTGGGGAAAGCAAGGGGAACGGCTGAGTTTCCTTTGACAACTCTTCCGTTTACGGGAAAAGAAGATGCAATACGAAGACTTAAATTCCAAATCCCAAATTCCAAAAAACAAACAAATTCCAAATTTCAAATTCCAATGACCAAAACCAAGAGCAAGCGCTCGTTGACGGGTAGAAGCGTGGAAGGGTTGACGGATTATCAGCGAACGATCGATATCTGTCCGGACCCTTCAATTCTTGAGCTCCTATAGTCTTCAAATCTTCAACTTCTTCGTTTGGGTCACTGTCCCCGACAGGGGATTGGGATTTGGTGCTTGGAATATTTTTCTTACCGTATGCCGTCAGCCGTCAGCCGAGATCAGGACGCGCCGGCTTCCCGCTCAGATCTTGTTCTGGGCCACGAGCCTGGCGAAGTGCTCGAACGAGCGGTCGTAGGAGCGCTCGGCCTCGCGGGGAAAACAGCAGGCCGGCAGCTCGCGGCTCCTGAGGTGATAAGCCAGGCAGTCACAGCATGTTCCTTTCCGCGAGCAGGGCTCGTAGCTGCAGTTGCAGTTCTTCAGGTTCCTTTCCTTTTTGCATTCCATGGTTCAGTTCCTCCAAGCGTTTTGCGGCCACTCAACGGCCCCTGCCCACGGGCGGCACGCGCTCGCAAAAGGTGTCGGCCGGCCCCCCGTCCAGCAGGACCAGCAACTCCAGCGCCGTTTGCCTCCGCCGCCGCCAATCAGGGCACGCAGGTGAGCGGATGTCTTCTTTCTGTCATTCCCGCGTTCCTTGAGTCGATTATAATGGGAGAAAGGGGAAATGACAAAAATAGAAATATCCCTGGGGGGCCGGACGCTCCGGCCGCGGGGATGGGCACGTGATTTTCTATGAGATGGCCTTCTCCTTGCGCAGCGCGAAGGCCCCGAAGCCGATGGTGAAGAAGAGGTAGACGGCGACGATGCCCCAGCCGAGCGGGTTCAGCACTCCCTGCAGGATCAGAACCACCGTGGCGACGAGGCCGATGAGGTCGTAGACAAACAGGTTCCAGATGATGGCCCGTCGTGCCACACCCTGGTCCGCGTTGCGGGCCAGCCAGGTCAGCAGCAGATTGCCAACCAGCGCCGCTCCGTACTCGCGGGCGGTCAGCGCCGCGCCGGAGCAATAGGCGGTTCCCAGCAGGCCCAGGATCCAGGCCGGGAAAAACAGCAACACGGGTCCGAAGCCCAGGCAGACGACCGCCTTGATGGTCATCAACGTCTTGAATTTCATCCTTCCCTCCTTTGAAACGACAGGTGAATGATACCGCCACTCTGATCGGAATTCAACAGCAAATGCAGGCGAAAGGCGGGAAGAGATGCCAGATGCGCTGGTTGATGCGTTTCGGGGAGCGGGGGGACGGGCCTTTGGGCAGGCCGCCTCGCGCCGGCTTCTCGACCGGGCAGCCGATTTTTGCTATCATCGGGATGCGAGGACGGACAGCCTAGACTTCAGTCCCGGTATTCAAGCAGGAGGAAAGGCAACATGTTCTATATCGTCAAAAGCGAAAAAGGGTTCGATCAGGCGGCAATGGATCTGGACGCCGCGGTCCAGCGTCACGGCTTCGGCGTCCTGCATGTGCACGACGTGGGTGCCACCCTGCGCGGCAAGGGGATTGATTTTCCCGAGCAGTGCCGTATCTTCGAAGTCTGCCATCCGGCCCAGGCCGCGAAGGTGATGGCGGCCGACATGCGGTTGAACATGGCGCTGCCCTGCCGCATCTCGGTGTACACTGAAAAGGGCGGTACGCGCATCGGTATGGTGCTGCCCACGGCGATGCTGGCGGCGCTCTCCAGCGACCCGGCCCTGGAGCGCGTGGCCCGCGAGGTCGAAGCGCAGACCATGAAAATGATCGACGAAGCGGCGGGAGCGAGCGGTGCTGCCGTCTGACGGGCTTCCGCCGGCCCGCGTTCCCCGGCTGTCCCCCGCCGCGGCGGCGGCGGTCTTCTTGTTTTTCACCGCCTGGTTCTACCTGCTGTTGCGCACCCTGCTGCCGCTGCTGAAGGCGAATTATGCCTGGCACCCCGCCCTGTACTGGTTCGTCACCGGCGGCTTCCTGTTCGCGCCGCTGCTCATGTTCGCCCTGTGGCGCGCCTTTGCCGAGGGCAACCGGGGCATGAGGGAGACCCTGGCCGCCCTGCATCTCAAGCCGTTCAGCGGCAGGGACTGGCGCTGGTCCCTGGCCGGGCTTCTTGCCGTGCTCCTGCTGACCGGAACGGTTTTCGGCGCCGTATGGCTGCTATGCCGTCATTTCGGCTGGGCGATGCCTTCGACCACGCCCTGGTTCATGGAGATGCGGCCGTTGGCCGGCGTCGAGCGGCTGCTGCTGCTGGCCTGGCTGCCGATGTTCTTTCTCAACATCGTGGGCGAGGAGCTGCTGTGGCGCGGTTATATCCAGGGCCGGCTGCGGGGCCGCGGCGCCTGGGTGCTGTGCTCGGGCCTGTGGCTCGTCTTCCATCTCCCCTTCGGCCCCGGCGTGATGCTGATGGCGCTCCCGGCCATCCTGGTCATCCCCTACGCCTTCCACAAAACGCGCAACACGCTGGTGGGCATCTTCATCCACGGGCTGTTCAACGGGCCGGCGTTCGTGGCCATCGCCCTGGGGCTTCTGGGCTGAGGGGGATTCGCGGCAGCGGCAAGCCAAGGATGCAACCTCATCCCCAAAACCGGGTCATCAGACCCGAAACCCCTTATAGAGAGTGCTGTCCGTCCGAAAAGCGATTTGTTTTGGACAGCTGTGCACGATCACCAGCACTTTGCTTTAGAATTTCAGCCAATGACTCCCAGCATGAAGACCATCACGAACAGGGCCACGGTCTCGATCAGGCCCAGCACCATGATGTAGTTGCCGAAACCCTTGCCGGTCTCGGCCAGCGCGTCGGCGGCGCAGGCGCCGGCCCGGCCCTGCAGCCAGGCCGAGAAGCCCATGGCGATGCCGCCGAACACGCCCACGCCCAGCAGCAGCCCGGGATCGATCTTGCCGGCCGCGGTCTTCAGCGAGTTCATCAGGATGAAGCCGTAGATCGTCTGCGTCAGCGGGGCGCCGACGAAGGCCACCAGCATGAACGGGGCGGGCTTGTCGAGGGCGAAGCACTTTTTCCAGGCGCCGACCGCGGCCATGCCGGCGGCTCCGGCCCCCAGGGCCGAGCCGATGGCGGCGAAGGCCAGGGCCGCGCCGATGCCGATCAAGCTGAAGTTCATGGTTCACTCCTTAAATGGTTTGTATGGCCGGCCGGTCCACTCCATGCCCATGTGGCCGGAGAATTCCAGCATGTTCAGGCGCACGCCGTGGACGATGACGGAGAGGGCCCCCATGGCCAGGTTCATGGCATGCCCCAGCAGCAGCACGACGGCGGCCAGGACGATGCCCGGAACGCCGCCGGCCATGTTCGCGGCCATGGCGTTGAAGCTCTTGGCGATCTCGACGGTGGCCAGGCCGACGGCGAACAGGCGGATATAGGAGATGATGTCGGAGAAGGCGCTGATGCCGTTCAGGAAGGTGGTCATCAGGTTGGCCAGGCCCATGACGACGCCGTGAAAGAAGCGCCCCCGCTGCTGCGAGAAGACGATGATCATCACCAGCCCGGCCGCCATCATCCAGGCGGCATAAGCGGGAACCGGGAAACGCTCGCCGCTGAGGACCAGGTTCAGCACCAGGTGGTAGAGGCCCAGCACCAGCGAAAGCCAGCCCAACTGGGCCAGCGAGCGGATGAACGGCTTCTCCCCGGCCTGGCGGATGAAATTCCACGCATGGGCGATGGAGATCTGGATGGTGCCGGCGACGAAGCAGATGATCTTGATGGTCTCGCTGCTGCGCGGGTTGAAAGAGGCGATGGCCGGGACGGTCATCCAGGAGAGCCAGGGCAGCGCGGCCAGGCGGGCGGAGCCGAACCAGGTGCCGGTCAGCGCCCCCCAGGCCACGGTGCAGGCGCTCATCAGCATCATCAGCCACAGCGTCTTGGAAGCCGGCTGCCCCCGGCGGCGCTGGCGGTTCATGAAGAAGAGAGTCCCCAGCAGCAATACCAGGCCGTAGCCGGCATCGCCGATGATCACGGCGAAAAAGAAAGCGAAAAAAGCCAGGAAAAAGAAACTGATGTCGAATTCGCGGTAGCCGGGGACCGTGCCCAGCAGTTGGAAAACCGGGCGGATGATGTCGATCCAGCGCCGGTTGCGTACGATCGTCGGCACGTCGTCGTCGGCGGCGGGTTCGCGCAGCAGCAGCGCCCAGCCGTTGCGGCGGCAGAAATCCTTCAGCTCCCCGGACTGCCCGGCCGGCAGGAAGCCGGCCAGGTAGGAGAGCGCCTCGGTGTGGCCCATGGCCGCCGACGCTTCGGCCATCTCGATCTCGCGGCCCGCTTCCCGCAGGGCGAGTTCCAGGCCGACCGCTTCCGCGCCCATTTCGTCCAGCTCGCGCAGCAGCCGCGAGCGGTCGGAGCGTTTTACCGCCTGCAGTTCCTCCAGCGCAGCGGCGCCGCGCGGCGGCGGCGCGAGCGGTTTGAGATCGCAGTCGCAGGCGGCGCCGGCGGCGAGGACCACGGCGATCCACAGCAGCGTCTTGCGGCGGCGGACGACGAAAACGCCCTGTCCGGAGGGGAGTCGATCCAGTTGACCGGGCGGAACCTCGAAGAAGCGCACCTCGTAGCCCTGGTCGCGGATGGCGCGCAGGTCGGGGAGCGAAACACCCTGCCAGTCGCGCAGGCGCAGCGCTTCCTTTTCCAGCCCGGCCAGCTCCTCGTCGAGAGCGAGAACGGCGTCCCGCCGGTCCAGGATGGCGCGGGCTGCCTCCATGGCGGCCCTGAAGTCCGGTTCGCCGCCCTCCGACACGCTCCCCGGCGAGGGGGCTTCCAAGCCGACTTCGGGCCATTCTTTCTTCCCGGGTATTGATCCGATCGCGGCGAGCGCCTTCTCGAGCAGGTCCCTCTTTTCCCGCCATTCCTGGGCCGAAGGGACCTGGGCGGGAACGTCGCTCAGGTGCAATACGCCCAACCTGCGGAGCTGGCGCAGCGCCTCCTGCCTCTCGCCCTTGCGGGTGATCACCGTGGCCTTCTTCATGGGGACGATCATGATGCTTCCAGCCTGTCCAGCAGGTTGTTCTTGGCGATCTTGCCCCGGACCACGGCGGCGGTCTGCTGGTCGCCGAGATAGATGTGGATCCTGCGGATGCTCTCCAGCGCCTGGGGGATCTTGACCTTTTCAAAGAGGTTCACCCGCTGGCTGGTTACCCGCAGTTCGGCCGCCAGCAGGGCGACCTGCCGGCGCAGCAGCCCGATCTCGACCTCGAGCCGGGCCAGGCCGGCGAAAAGGTCCAGGCCGGCGTCGACCCAGGGCGGCGTCAGGAAAAGATCATGACCCTGGGTGGCGAACTCCATGGATTTGAATACCGGGATCTCCACGCCGGCGACGTTGGCCGGCTCCGTCTCGACGCCCTTTACCGTCAGCCAATCCTGGAAGGAGAACGGCTCGGCGAACAGCTCCAGCCAGGCCCCGGCGGCGGCGAGCGTTTCATCGCGCTGGCGGGTCTTTTCTTCCAGTCGGCCCTCCACCTGGCGGATGACCATCTGCAACTGCTGTTTCTTGAGGATCAGGGTCGGCAGGTAGCGCCGGAAGCGCTTGAGGGCGTCCTTCTGGCGCTTCAGCTCGCTCTTGGTCAGTTTCACCGCCGGCATGCTCAGTCGGTTTCGCCCTCCCGGGAGGGCCAGTATTTGTGGAGCAGTTCACTGCGCAGCCGGGTCTCCTCAGGGGAGAAGCAGGAGGCGAGGATGCGCCAACCGTTGTCCAGGGCGGTCTCCAGCGGGATGTTCACCGAAAGGTCCATCATCTCGCGCTCGAAGATCACGCCGTACTTCAGCAGCTTCCGGTCCCAGTCGGTCATCTTGAAGCCCATGGCCTTCTTTTCCAGCGACTCCTTGTAGGCGGCATAGAGGGTGATCATGCTGTCCATCAGGGCGCGGTGGTCGCCGCGGGTCTGATTGTTGACCAGCTGCTTGAGCCGCGAAAGCGAGCCGAAGGGTTCGATGCGGCCGTTCTTGAGGTAATACTGCCCCTCGGTGATGTAGCCGGTATTGTCCGGCACCGGGTGGGTGACGTCGTCGCCGGGCATGGTGGTGACGCCCAGGATGGTGATCGACCCCGCCCCGGAAAAGTCGACCGCCTTCTCGTAGCGCGCGGCCAGCTGACTGTACAGGTCGCCGGGATAACCGCGGTTGGACGGCACCTGCTCCATGGTGATGGCGATCTCCTTGAGGGCGTCGGCGAAATTGGTCATGTCGCTCAGCAGGACCAGCACCTTCCTGCCCTGCAGGGCGAAGCCTTCGGCGACGGCCAGGGCGATGTCGGGCACCAGCAGGCATTCGACGATGGGGTCGGAGGCGGTATGGATGAAGAAGACGGTGCGGTTCAGGGCGCCGCCCTTTTCCAGGGTCTCCCGGAAAAAAAGGTAGTCGTCGTGCTTGAGACCCATGCCGCCCAGGATGATCAGGTCGACCTCGGCCTGCAGGGCAATGCGTGCCAGCAGCGGATTGTAGGGCTCGCCCGACACCGAGAAGACGGGAAGTTTCTGCGATTCCACCAGGGAGTTGAACAGGTCGATCATGGGGATGTTGGTGCGGATCATGTTCCGGGGAATGATGCGCTGGGCCGGGTTGACGGCCGGGCCGCCGATCTCGATCATGTTCTCGTCCAGCTCCGGCCCATGGTCGCGGGGCTTGCCCCCGCCGTCGAAGATGCGCCCGAGCAGATCGGCGGAGAAAGAGACGCGCATGGGGTGACCTAGAAAGCGCACCCGGTCGCCGGTCGATATGCCGCGGCTGCCGGCGAACACCTGCAGCGATACCTTCTCCTTGTGGAGGCGGATGACCTCGGCCAGGGACGACCGTCCCGCGGAGCTGACCACGGCCAGCTCGCCGTTGCGCACGCCGCCGGCGTGGACGGTGATGACGTTGCCGGCGATGGCCTCGATCCGGCTGTAGATCTTTTTCATGAGGCCCCCCCTGCCGTCACGCCGCCGAGTTCCTTCAGGATCCGGTCCCCCTCTTCGTCCTCGCCGCTGCGTTTCGTTTCCAGGAAAGACAGGATCTCGTCTTCGTAGCGCCTGAAATCGTCGCTCTGCCAGGGCGCGCCGTTGTAGTCGAGGAACTTCTGGCGCAGCTGGTTGAAGAAGAAGCGGGCCATCTCCTTGCTGCCGAAGTCGAAGCGGGAGGCCAGGACCTTGAAGAGCAGGCGGAAGACATGGCGCTGGCGCTCGGTGGGCACGGCGGCGTCGACCGGGTCGTAGGAGTCCTGCTGCAGGTAGACCGAGTCGATGAACTCGCTCTTGAGGTACAGTTCGTAGTCTTCCAGCGCGGTGCCCTCCTCGCCGACCACTTTCATCATTTGGCCGACCTCGTTGCCGCGGAAGAGGATGTCGCGGGCGTACTCGGTCCCCGCCGCGTGAATGAGCCCGGGGTACTTGCTCCAGCTTTCCAGCGGGTGGATGGCCGGGTATTTGCGGGCGTCCGAGCGCTCGCGCGAAAGCCCGTGAAAGGCCCCGACCACCTTCAGTGTCGACTGGGTCACCGGCTCGTCGAAGTTGCCGCCGGCCGGGCTGACCGTGCCGCCGATGGTGATCGACCCGGTGCTTCTGTCGCGCAGGCGCACCAGGCCGGCGCGCTCGTAAAAGCCGGCGATGACCGACTCCAGGTAGGCGGGGAACGCCTCCTCGCCGGGGATCTCCTCCAGGCGCCCCGACATCTCGCGCAGCGCCTGGGCCCAGCGCGACGTGGAGTCGGCCAGCAGCAGGATGTGCAGCCCCATCTGGCGGTAGTATTCGGCCAGGGTGATGGCGGTGTAGACCGACGCCTCGCGGGCGGCGACCGGCATGGAGCTGGTGTTGCAGATGATGATGGTGCGCTCCATCAGCATGCGGCCGGTGCGGGGATCGGCCAGCTTGGGGAACTCGCGCAGCGTCTCGACGACCTCGCCGGCCCGCTCGCCGCAGGCGGCGATAATGACGATGTCGACGTCGGCGTTGCGGCTGGTCACCTGCTGCAGGACGGTCTTGCCGGCGCCGAACGGTCCCGGGATGCAGTAGGTGCCCCCGCGGGCGACGGGGATGAAGGTGTCGATGATGCGGATCTGGGTGACCATGGGATCCGCTGGCCGCAGGCGCTCGCGGTAGCAGGTGACCGGGCGTTTGACCGGCCAGGTGAAGGTCATGGTGACCGGGAAACGGCCCCCTTTTTCGTCGCTGAGCTCGGCGATGGTGTCGAGGATGCGATAAGCGCCGACTGGGACGATGCGCTCGATCCGCAGGGGTTCGCGGAACTGGAACGGGACCATGATGCGGTGGCTGAAAATGCCCTCGGGGACGGTCCCCAGCGCGTCGCCGGCCGTGACCGTGTCGCCGGGGCTGGCCGTCGGGGTGAACGGCCACTCCTTTTTCTCGTCGAGGGGGCTGAGGTAGACGCCGCGCTCGAGAAAGAAGCCGCACTGGGCGGCCAATTCCGGCAGCGGGTTCTGCAGGCCGTCGTAGACCTGGGCCAGCAGGCCGGGACCCAGGCGCACCGAGAGCAGCTCCGCCGTGAACTCGACCTCGTCGCCGACGCCGATGCCCCGCGACATCTCGAAGACCTGCATCTCGGCCAGGCGGCCGCGGATGCGGATGACCTCCGACTTGAGCTTCTTTCCGGCGCAGGACACGTAGGCGACCTCGTTCATGGTGACATCGCCCGCCACCTCGACGGTGACCATGTTGCCGTTGATGCCGACGACCCTTCCTTTCGTCATTTCATGTCTCCATGCCCGGCCGGCCCGCAACGGCGTCCGTCCAGGCGGAAGCGCCATCCAGGATGCGGCTGAATTCGTTCTGGAACGCCTGGCGGCCGGGCTCGGGCTGGAAACGCTGGCGACGCTCCAGGAGCAGCAGCTTCAGGCGGTATACGACCAGGCGCCCCAGGCTGAACTGGGTGCCGGTTTCGATCTCGTCGAGGCGGGACCAGCGCCTGCGGTCGAGGGCGGCCTCGACCTCCCTGGGCGTCCCGGCGCCCAGTGCTTCCCGGGCGACGGCGGTCAGGCCGGCGAAGAACGGCGCCGGGCGCAGGAACGGTTCCGGGTCCAGGCCCAGGCGCTGGGCGCGCTGCACGGCCAGTTCGTCGCGCAGGGCCGTCTCCCATAATGCATAGTCCCCCCAGGCGGCAGGGTCCCCGGGCAGGAGCTCGAGCGAGTCCAGGGAGATGCGCGCCAGCAGGGCATGGTCTTCCGCCGCCGCCTGTTCGCGGCACAGTTCCAGAAAGGCCGGGCTGTCCAGCGGCGGCGGATCGTCGGGGCGCAGCATGGGCAGCGACGCCACCAGGTAGTAATACTGGGTCAACTTACTCGTCCTGCTTCAGGGCGTCGGCGACGATGCCGGCCATGACCGGGTTGAGGAAAACGGCGAGATTCTCGGCGATGCTGGCGGCGGAGAAATCGTAATAGGCGTTCCCGTCCTTTTCCGAGACGCGGAAGCCGTCGGTCACGTCGGCGGAAGCCTTGATCTCGATGCCGGCGGCGATCCTGCCGGCCAGGGCCTGGCGCAGCGCCTTGGCCATGGGGTCGAAGCGCTCCTTGGGCAGCAGGACCTCGATCTCATCCTGGCGGTCGGGCGTCCAATTGGCGATCAGGGCGGCGATGGCGGCGGTGATCTCCCTGTCCCCGAGCGCCTTGCCGGCCTTCTCCTTCAGGAGCGCGGCGAACAGGGCTTCCAGCTGCTTGCGGACCTTCAGCATCAGGTCCCGGGCCGCCTGCTGCAGCGACTCGCGGCCGGCGCGTTCCAGCCGCTCCTGCTCGCGCCGGGCGCCGGAGAGCAGCTCATCGGCTCGGGCGCGGGCGGCGGATACGATCTCGTCGGCCTGGGCCCGGGCCTGTTTCAGCAGCGACTCGCTCTCCTGGCGCGCCTTGTCCACCCCCTCGCGCTGGATGGTATCGATCAGTTCCTTCAACTGCACGTCGGCTATTTCTTTGGCTTCCATGGCCCGATTTTAGGGGATTGGGGCCATCCTGTCAACCCAACAAGACGTTATCGGAGACGGACTTTCGTGACGCGTGACACGTAACGCGTGACGCGAGAAGACCAAAATTCCAAATCCAAAGCACCAAATCACAAACATGCACCAAGCACCAATGAATCAATGACCAAAACGAAGACAAGGAACTGAAAAGGGTTTTAGTTTTGGTTATTGGAATTTGGAATTTGAAATTTATTTGGAATTTGGGATTTGGTGCTTGGAATTTTAGTCTTATCAAGTCTAATGTCAGATGTTTTGTGTCTGCATGTCATGCGTCACGCGTTACGCGTCACGAAGGCATGTTATTTCTCGAACAGGTCGCTGAAGAAATAAACCGGCACGTCAAGGTTTTCTTTCAATTGCAGGTAACAGCCGGGGCAGGAGGTGACCACGGCGGCGGCGCCCAGTTCACCCAGCCGCGATGTTTTCCTGGCCAGGATCCGCTTCGACGTGGCCGGGAAACCGACCTTGAAGATTCCGCCGAATCCGCAGCACAGCGGTTCCTTGTCGTCGCGGAAACGCGGGCCGAACCGTTCCAGGAAATGGCGCGCCTCCCGCTGCAGGCGCAGCGAGTGCAGGTCGTGGCAGGGGTCGTGGTAGGTGAAGGAGCCGGTGAGTCCCTCGGCGAAAGCCGGGTCGACGGCCGCGCCGGGAGCTTTCAGGAAGAGGAATTCGTTCAAGGTGAAGATCCCGACTCCCGGCAGATCGTAGTATTTTCTGAAAGCCAGCGCCCCGGTCGAGCAGGGAACGACGACCTGCCGGAAACGGAAGCTCCGGAAAACGGCCTCGTTCTTTTTTTTCAGCTTCGCGAACTTCTCCCCCCAGCCCTGCGAGAGGTAGGGGAAGCCGCAGCACTGCAGCCCGGCGGGATAGAGGACGCTGAACCCCAGGCTCTCGAGCAGCGCCTTGATCTCGGCCGTCTTGCGCGGATAGAAGTAGGTGAAGACGCAGCCCGGGAAGAGCAGTACGTCGTGTTTTTTCTCCGCGCCGCCGCCGCGGATCTTCTTCAAGCCGGCCTTTTCGAAGGCGGGCAGGGAAAGCTTCCTCTTGAGCGGCGTTCGCGCCAGCAGGCGCGGCAGCCAGAGGACCCTGCGCAGGATGAATCCCTGGTAGAGGAAGAGGGCGGCCTTCTTGGGCCAGGGGATGCGGCGCCCGCCGGCCAGGCGGTCGCGCTGCCCGATCATCATGGCGGTGAATTCGACTCCCTGGGGGCAGGCGTGCTCGCAGCCGCCGCAGACCAGGCACTGGTAGAGCAGGGAACGGTTGCGCGGGTTCCGGTCGAGGCGCCCGTCGGCCAGCGCCTTGACCAGGTTGACCTTGCCGCGCGGCGAATTGGGCTCGCTAAGCTCGGCCCGGTAGACCGGGCAGGCTGACTGGCAGGTGCCGCAGTCGGCGCAGAGTTTAGCGATCTCAGCAAGGGTTCTCTCGGCCATGAGCCGCCATTATAGCAGAAAGCGCCCCCCACGGGGCTTCCTGACGTGAACCGGGGTTTTCAGTGCCGTGCCAGGGCCTTCCTTGCCTCGGCGGCCAGGGCGGTGTGGGGATTGGCTTCCAGGCAGAGGCGGTATCCTGCGCGGGCCGCGGCGCGATCGCCAAGCAACTCCATCGTCCGGGCATAGACAAAGGCGTCATACCAGAACCAGAGGCGGGTCTCAAAGTCGCCCGCCGCGATCTTTCTGAGCTTGGCGAACGCCGGGCCGACCCGCTCGCGGACTTCCTCGGTCTTGCCTTCCCTGGCCAGCAGGTAGCAAAGGGAAATCTCGGTCAGGTGCCCCTGGCGCAGGGAGAACTTGGCCAGGTCCTCCAGGATCCAGCGGGCGCGATCCGGTTCCGCTTGGGCCAGGATCATGCTGCGGGCCAGGAGCAGCCTGTACTCCCTGACGATGAAAAATGCGGGCGGCTGGGTTTCCCCCTGGCGAAGATGGCGGTATGCTTGCCGGAAATTGCCCTTGAACAACTCCAGGATCCCGGAAAGGGGGTTCCTGGCATAAGGATAATTCTCCTGGTAGATCTTCTCGAAGTACTCTCGCGCCTTCTCCATCTGCCCCGCGGCCAGATGCAGGTTGCCCTTGAAAAGGCGCATGCCCACGTTGCCCAGACCGGAAAAATTCCGGCTTTGGGAAAAGGATCGCTCCATGTCCGCAATGGCCGGCCGCGGGCCGTGCTCAAAAAAAATGATTTCCAGGAGCCTTTGGATCGCATCATTGTTCCGCGGGAAATACCGCAATGCTTCTTCCAGGCTCTTTTTCCCGGCTTCGTACCGGCCCAATGCAGTTTCACAATCCCCTTTCATATAGAAAAGTGCCGATCTCAGGAAAGGATTCTGCACCGGCAAATTGACGGCTTTGCGGATCAATTCAAGCGCCTTTTCGGGATTGCGGTTGACCGTTTTCTGTTGGGTGCTTTCATTGATCAGGCCGTTTGCCTGAGCCAGAATTTCCGGCCGGTCGCGGAAAACCAGTACCTGACCCTTGCGGTTCACCTTCAGTTTGCCGTCGCGATGCACGGTGATCGTTTCATGCTCCTGCTTGTCGAACAGGATTGCGTGGCCCCTGCTGAGCCAGTGGTTTTCAATGATCTTGGTGTTCGGGGGGACGAAGGCCATGAAATCGGCCGGTGAAAAGTCGCTGTCGCGATTGTAACTCGGGAAAATTTCCCGATGGCGCTCTTTGGACGGAGAGAGGCCCCATTCGGTCAGATAGCCCAGATGCGAGACCAAGTTGTTGGCGCCCAGGATCAACAGGGACACTTCACGGTCATCGTTTTTCAGAACCTGGATGTCTTCGATCGAACCGGGGCTGCACAGCACAAAAAAGGCTCCATGCATGTCCAAAACCAGGGCGGATGGGTACATGCCCTGAAAATTCTGGAATTGGAACACGGTCAGATTTTTATTTTCCCTGCCAATTCCCAGTTTCTTGAAATTGGCCATGGAAAATACGGGGGCGAAATCATAGGCTGTCAGGTTGAATGTATTGCCGTAGGATGCCTGGCCGATCAGTTTTCCCCTGGGATCGAGGATGGCCAGCTGGTTGTCGATGCGATCGGAATTGACCGAACAGTCCCCGGCGAATATCCCGTTGGCGGGATGGGAGAGGAAGACCATGGTAAGCGGAGACGGTTGATTCCCCAGGTTGTTCAAGAATGAAAGCTTGATGTCATTCACGGGATTTTGTTCGCTGTGCCAGTTCCAAGCTCTCGTTTTGCGGACGATATGGACCAAGTGGACGGCGAAGGGGGCGAAATCCTTTTGCCAGACGATCCGGCCGAAACGATTTTTTGCCTTGATCAGGGTTTGGGCGGTTTCCAGGGAATGCACGGACCGTGATCCCAGAGTCAGCATGGATGCTGCATAGGCAATGAGCAGTACTGCCGCCAGCGCCGTCGCGCGCCGCAAAACCCTGGGAATGCGGCGCGCCAGGGAATGGCTCAGCGGTGTGCTGCCCTTGCGCAGGCAGTCGCTCATCGCCGCGGCGCCGCCGAAGCGGTCCCGCGGTTTCTTGGCCAGCGCCCTGGCCACGGTATACTCGACCACCGCCGGCACGTTCGCTCCCCGGGCCGCGACGCGATCGGGGGGATGGCTCAGGTGCATCAGCACCAGGTTCATGGTGGTCGTGTCCGGGAAAGGGTAGGCGTTGGTCAGCGCCTGGTAGAGGAGGATGCCCAGCTGATAGATGTCCGAGGCCTCGTCCAGCTCCAGCCCCTGGATCTGCTCAGGGGAGAGGTAGTAGGGCGAGCCGACGATCTCGCCGATGGAGGATGTTTTTTCCAGGTCGCCGATCTCCTTGGCCAGGCCGAAGTCGAGGATCTTGATCTTCCCCTCCGTGTCGACCATGATGTTGGACGGCTTCAGGTCGCGATGAATGATGCCCTGCTCGTGCAGGCTCCCCACTCCCCGGAGGATCTCCAAGAACAGGGGGCGGAATTCCTCCCAGCGGAAAGGCCCCGATTCCTTCAGCCTCTCTTTCAGGTTCCGCCCCTGGACCAGCTCCATGGCCATGAACCAGATCCCCGACCAGTTCTCCAATGAGAATATCTTGACGATGCGCGGGTCGCTGATCCGCCGCGACAGGTTAATCTCCCGCTGCACGCGCAGGAATTTTTTTTCATCGCGCAGCGATTGGGGATCGAAGAACTTCAGCGCGGCCGGGACCTTCAGGGTCAGGTCGCAGGCGGCAAAGACCATGCCGAAGCCGCCCTGGCCGATCAGCCGCTCGATGCGGTAGCGGCCGTTGATGACCGTCCCGGAACCCAATTTGGCCAAATTCAGGTAACGGACCTGCAGGTCGGCTCCGGGCTCCAGGCCCTCGCTTCGGGAAGGATCGTGAGGGAGCGTTGCCATTTCTTTCATGGTCCGGATCAGCCGTGCCTGTCGTGATTTCTTGAGGGCATGAGAAACGATTGTAGCAGGAAGGACGGCAAACGGCAATTTCGTCCAATGCCGGCGATTGTTTTCCCGGGTGCTTTGGCTTACACTGGCAGCAGCCGGCATGCCGGCGGAAGGAATGCTCGATGAAAATGACCTATTGCCCGCGCTGCGGGAACAGGCTGGAGATGCGCGAACTGGAGGGCAGGGAGCGCGGGTTCTGCCCCTCCTGCCGCAGGATCGCCTACGATAACCCGGTGCCGGCCACGGCCGCCGTGGTGTTCAACGAACGCCACGAGCTGCTGCTGGTGCGGCGCGGCGTGGAGCCGGGCAAGGGGAAATGGTGCCTTCCCGGCGGCTTCCAGGAGACCGGCGAGACGCCCGAGCAGTGCATGCTGCGCGAGCTGCGTGAAGAGACGGGGCTTTCCGGCCGCATCCAGGGCCTGGTCGCCCTGGAAATGGGCATGAACCCTGTTGCCGGCGAGGTGCTGGTCGCGGGCTTCCTGGTCGGCGTCGACAGCGGGGAACTCCGACCCGGAGACGATGCCGCGGCCACGGAGTATTTCCCGCTGGATAAAATGCCGGCCCTGGCCTTCCAGAGCCATGCGCGCATCATCGAGAAGGCCGGGCGGCCGCTGCGGGCACGGTTGCGATTCCGCGATCTTCCGGGCGGCGCTTACGTCGTGACCCAAGACGAAGGCATCGCCCGCGCCGCCTGTGCCGCCGGCGCCCGCATCGTGCAATACCGCGAGAAGGACGGGCGGCCGCTGCTGGCGACGGCGCGAGCCATTCGCGGCGCCGCCTCCGCCAGCGGCACGCTCTTCATCGTCAACGACCAGCTGGACATCGCCCTGCTCAGCGGCGCCGACGGCGTCCACCTCGGCCAGGACGACGTCGCGATCGGGGACGCCCGCTCCCTGCTGGGGCCGGGGATGATCATCGGCATCTCCTGCTCCACGCTGGAGGAAGCCGTGCAGGCGGAGCGCCAGGGCGCCGACTACCTGGGCGTCGGCGCGGTGATCGCCACGCCCACCAAGGAGAATTACCCGGTGGTCGGCCTGGAGGGGCTGCGCCGCATCGCGGCCGCGGTCGCCGTTCCCATCGCGGCCATCGGCGGCGTCAATCTGGAGAACATGGCCGCCATGAAGGCGGCCGGGGCGAAATACCCGGCCATGGTGCGCGAGTTCCAGGCGGAAACGGCGGCGCGGGTGGCGGCGGTGAATCGGATTTTTTTATAACGCTGAAAAAATCCCTCCTTTATTTTTCTCATTGGCTATTGATTAACAACTCACCCCCAGCCCCCCCTCTCTTCGCAAAGAGAGGGGGAAAAGCAATTCTGGTTTTTCCCCTTCTCTTCGCAAGAAGAAGGTACGCATCGCTATGCCGAGGCCTTAGCGAGGCATACAGCGATGCCATCCCGCTTCAGCGGGGGGTGGGGGATGAGTTTAGGTCGATTCCCTTTGTTTTTAGGCCATCTTCAAACGTTTTTCGATTTCGGCGCCGGTCATATTGTACAGCGCATCCAGGAAATGGAGCTGCATGCTGCCGGGGCCGTCCGCCTTTTCGCCGGCGATCCCGCCGGCGATGCCCATCACGGCCATGGCCGAGGCGGTGGCCCGGAAACGGTCGGGCTGGACGGCGGCAAAGGCGCCGCACAGCGCCGTCGCCGTGCAGCCCAGGCCGGTGACCTTCGGCATCAGCGGGTGGCCGTTGCGGATCAAGAGCACCCGGTCCTGGTCGACGATATAATCGGTCTCGCCGCTGACGCACACCGCGCAATCGTGCTGCCCGCTCAGCCACTGGGCGCTGGCCAGCGCGCTCTCGGCGGCGGCGGCGCTGTCGACCCCTTTGGTGGCGGAGAAGTCGCCGGCGCTGGCGATGATCTCCGAGGCGTTGCCGCGGATGACGGTCGGCCAGGCGGTCTCGATCAGGCCGCGGAAAACACGCGTGCGGTAGGGTGTGGCGCCGACCCCCACCGGGTCGTAGACGATGGGGATGCCTTTTTTGCCGGCGGCGGCGGCCGCCGTGGACATGGCGGCTACCCAGGGCTCGCTCAGGGTGCCGATGTTGATGACCAGGGCGGCTGCGATGCCGACCATGTCCTCGACCTCCTCGACGGCGTGGGCCATGACCGGCGAGGCGCCGACGGCCAGCAGGGCGTTGGCCGTAGAGTTCATGACCACGTAGTTGGTGATGTTGTGCACCAGCGGCGATCTCTCGCGCACGAGTTCCAGGTCGCAGGTGATTTCATTCGCTGTCAGTGCCATGTTTCGTTCACTCCCTGAAAGCAGCGCCTGGCGAATGCGAAAAGAAGCGAGATGCCTACGCCGTTTACGGAACCGCTTTCCGCATTATATCACAGGTTGCGGATCACCGCCGTCCGGCGCAGCTTGCGGCTGAGGTAGGGAACGGCCATGATCCGCAGGATGAGGATGACCAGGACCTCGATGTGGTTCATGGCTGCTCCGGGCGGCTCTGGTTACTTTTTCAGCGCGGCCTTGGAGAACAGGGACTCGGGAATGTCGGCGTCGAACTCGATCTCGTGGACGACGAATTCGGTCCCCTGTCCCTCTTTCATCGCGTCCTTGAAGCGGATGCGGTCGGGCAGCCAGCGGCTGCCGAAGCTGCGCACGCTTTCCACGGTGGTGGTCTTGAGCAGCTTGCCGCTGCGGGCGAACAGCTCCTCCTTCAGCACGGTGAAGCGCTCCGCGTCGACCCACAGCCGCCGTCGGGGATAGGCGGCGTCGGCTTTCTTCGC
>DCVB01000128.1 GCA_002327965.1 Candidatus Aminicenantes bacterium UBA2199
CTCAGGCGGATGATCTCCACCCCGCGCACGCGCTGCAGCTCTTTGGTCAGGCCGAGCAGGGTCTGGCGCGGGAACAGGTCGTACCCGTAGGAAGAGAGATTGATGCCGGTGAGCACCAGTTCGTGGTAGCCCAGGGATGCATAATACCGGGCCTTGGCCAGGACTGCCTTCGTTTCCAGGCTGCGCGCCTTGCCGCGCAGCGAGGGGACGATGCAGTACGAGCAGCGGAAATTGCAGCCGTCCTGGATCTTGAGGAAGACCCGCGAGCGGAAAGCCGAATGAAAGACCAGGCGGCTGTCCAGGGGAAAGAGGTCGCAGACCGTTTCCACCAGGAGCTCTTTCTGGCGGTTGTCAAAAAAAAAATACTCGCGGTACTTGTTCTCCATGGCCGAGCGGTCGCGGCTGACGGCGCAGCCGGCGACGAGCCACTTGACGCCGGTATGGCGGTAGGAACGGGCGACGAAGCGCAGCACGTCCTTCTCCGCCTTCTCGGTGACGCTGCAGGTGTTGACGATGCCGAACGCGGCCTCGGCGGCGCGGGTGGTGCGCTCGTAGCCGCGCTTTTCCAGCTCGATGATCCACTCCTGGATCTCGGCCTGGTTGCTGCGGCAGCCGAAGCATTCGACGACGAACTTCATCCTCCCCCCAGCCTCTCCTTCAGCTTGCGGCTCTTGGCCAGTACGCCCGCCCGCTGATCGGCGCGGTAGTTCTGCAGCCGCTCCCTCAGGCCGGGGTCGTTGCCGGCCAGCATCTCGGCGGCGAACAGCGCCGCGTTGAGGGCGCCGGACTCACCGATGCCGAAGACGGCCACCGGCACGCCGGAGGGCATCTGCACCATGGCCAGCAGCGAGTCGAGACCGGAAAGCGGCGAGGCCATGGGCACGCCCAGGACCGGCAGCAGGGTATGGCCGGCCACCACGCCGGGGAGATGAGCGGCGCCGCCGGCGGCGGCGATGATCACCTGCACGCCGCTCTTCTCGAAGGCGCGAACGAGCTCCAGGGTGCGCTCGGGGGTGCGGTGGGCCGAACTGACCTCGACCTCGACCTCGACCTGCAGCCGGCGCAGCAGTTCGATCCCCTTCTCCAGGGCAGGGAAGTCGGAATCCGACCCCATCAGCAAGGCGACGCGCGGGCTCATTTACGGCTCCAGCCGATGTCGCGGCGGAAAACCATGCCCTCAAAGGCGACGAACGATATGCCGTCGTAGATCTTGGCCATGGCCTCCTTCAGGGTCGGCCCGCTGGCGCAGACGTTCAGGACGCGGCCGCCGGCGCTGACCAGCCCCTCCGCCTCCTGCGCGGTGCCGGCATGGAACACCTCCACTCCCAGCGATTTGGCGCGCTCCAGCCCTTCGATGGGGTGGCCGCCGGTGTATTTTTTCGGGTAGCCGCGGGAGGCGAGGACGACGCAGCCGGCGACGTTCTCGTCCCAGTCGGCGGGGACATCGAACAGGTTCTGGTCGGCCGCCCCCTCCAGGATGTCGACCAGGTCGCTCTTCAGGCGCATCAGCACCACCTGCGTCTCCGGATCGCCGAAGCGGGCATTGAACTCCAGCACCTGCGGGCCTTCGCGGGTGATCATCAGCCCGGCGTAGAGCAGGCCCCGGTACTCCTTGTTCTCGAACTTCAGCCCGGCGACCGTCGGCTGGATGATGGACTTCATGATCTGGTTGAACAGTTCGCGGTTGATCTGCGGCGCCGGCGAGATGGCTCCCATGCCGCCGGTATTCGGCCCCTTGTCGCCATCCAGGGCCTTTTTGTAGTCCATGGACGTGGCCAGGGGAAAGATGCGCTTGCCGTCGCAGACGGCCATGAACGACATCTCGCTGCCGGCGACGAAATCCTCGACCACCACGCGCTCCCCCGATTTTCCGTACTTGCCCTCCACCATGATCTCGTTGACGGCGTCGGCCGCATCCTCCGGGTTCCGGCAGATGTAAACCCCCTTGCCGGCGGCCAGGCCGTCGGCTTTGACCACCAGCGGGAACTGGGCGCGGGAAAAATGCTCCAGCGCCTCGGCGGCGGCGGCGAACACCTTGAACTCCGGGGTGGGGATATTGTTCTTGCGCATGAACTCCTTGGCGAAGGACTTGGAGGTCTCGATCATGGCCGCCTTCTGGCTGGGGCCGAAGATCTTGAGGTTGCGGTTGTTGAACTCGTCGACGATGCCCAGGGCCAGCGGCTGCTCGGGGCCGATGACGGTCAGGTCGATCTGGTGCTCCTGGGCGAAATCGGCCAGCTCGATGATGCTGGCGGGCTTGATGTCGACCCGTTCGGCCAGTTGCGTCATGCCGGGATTGCCCGGGGCGGCGAAGATCTTGGTCACCCGCTTCGACTGGGAAATCTTCCATACCAGGGCGTGCTCGCGGCCGCCGGAACCGACGATCAGGATTTTCATCTTGTCTCCTTGCTCAGGGATGAATTATAGATAAAAACGAGCCGCTGCACAAGGCCAACGGGGGCGGGCGCGGTCATTCGCTGGTGAAATACAGGGGGTTGGCGGCCAGGAAGGCATCGCTGAACAGGTCGCGCACCACGCTGCCCTGCAGGTCCCGGGAGAGGGGAAAGCCGGCGTAATACAGCAGGGTGGGGAACAGGTCGTCCAGGCGCACGCTTTCCAGGTACAGGCCCTTCTTCAGGGCCGACTTCTCGTACATCAGGAAGGCCCCCTGCGCGTCCGGGGGCCTGAACACGTAGACGTCGCGGCGGCCGAGGTAGTTGACCATGATGCGCCGCCAGATGGGCATGGGGACGACCTCATGCAGGTTCAGCACCAGCAGCAGCTCGTTGTCGCCCATGGCACCGATGATCTTGCCGATGACCGAGTCATAAAACTCGTAGTATTTGTCCAGGATCCAGCCGTATTTCCGGCTCTGTTCCTCGTCGACGAGGTTGCCGAAGTTCTCCGGGCGGGCATAATGGTAATAATGGGCGTTGATGCTGGCCAGGCCCCTGAGTTGCACCAGCGAATAGCGGTAGTCCATCGACTTCAGCTCCGGGATCCGCTTGCGCAGGAAGCTGTCGTAGAAAAACGTTTTCTTCAGCACATCCAGCTTGGGGTCGGCGTTCTCCAGCGTGGGTGAAAAGAACTGCACGAAGGCGTTGTTTTTTTTCAGGTTTTTCCCCGCATACGGCGGCCAGGCCGGCGGCACGAGCATGGAGAAGGTCTTGAAGCCGTTGTGCTCGTAAAAGCCGCGGATGTGGTCGCTGGGGGGGGCCGCGGTCTCCTTGTAGAAATAGGTCACGCCGAGTTTCTCGGAATTGCGGAAGAAAATATAGCGCGGGGCGATGTCGAACACCTGGGGCACTTCGCGGCAGCGGTACTTGAAGGCGGAATGGACGGCGGCGGCCGACGGCGGTTCGCCGCTGAGCAGCACGTTGAGCAGCGACAGGTCCATGTTGGGCCGGTAGGTGTTCAGGCGGCCGACCACGCCGTTGTTGCGGATCCAGTTCAGGTTCCGCAGCGTCTGCTCCTGGGAAGAACTGAGCAGGTTGTTCAGCGACAAGCCGTCCATGATCACGATATTGAGCTGGCGGACGGGCGTCATCACCGGGGCGGTGTATTTCACCGCCTTGGGCGGCGGCGGCTGCCAGCGCGTGACCAGGGCGTAAACGGCCAGGCCGTCGGCCAGCAGCAGCAGCAGGAAGAAAACGTGCAGCCATTTCTTGCGCTGCGAACGGACGAACACGAAGACCATGCCCAGCAGCAGCACCATGAAATGCAGCAGCAGGACCTTGATATAGCGCAGCCGGGCGGCGGCGCTGAAAAAATCGTGGTAATAGTCGTAATTGGCGTAGAAGACGATGGCAACGACCAGCATGGTGAACGAGAGGAAGTAGACCGCCGAGGGGGGGTTGAAAATACCGATGGGATAGCGGCGCTCGGCGAAGAACTGCACGACGAAGAAGGTCAGGGCGATGACGATGAACCACAGGGGGCCGTAGTAGTTCAGCAGGCCGAGGCAGAGCGGCAGCAGGGCGGCGGGGGCGATGGCGACCGCGGGATTGAGCAGCCCGATCAGGCAGGCGGAGAAAAAAGTGAAGACGCCGGCGGCGAAGGCGAAATGGAGGACCAATCGGGCCGAACGCAGCAATTTACTTTTCGAAAGCCTGCGACGTGGTGATGAGCATCAGCGTGGTCTGGCCGATCTTGAATTCCGTCTGATCGGTGATCTCGGTGATGGATACCTTGTCGTCGTTGATGAAGGTGCCGTTGGTGCTGCCCAGGTCGCGCAGGAATATCTTTTCGTTGCGTACCTCGATGGCCAGGTGCTTGCGCGAAACCTCCTTGTCGGGGATGATCAGGTCGACCTTGCCGCGGCCGATCAGGACGTAGGGCTTGTTCAGGTGGTAGATGAAGCCGGCGCGGGCGCCCTTGATCACGGCGACCGAGATTTTGCGGTCGTCGGGAAGCTTCAAATTCTCGTTGATCCACAGCGAATCCTCGACCTTCTGCTGGATGATCTTGGCCGTGTCCTTCTTGCTGGACGAATCTCCCTTGGCCTCCATGACCTCGAAGACCGTCTGGCAGCGGGAACACTTGAGCTTGCTCTTGCCCTTGACCTTGTCCTCGGGTATCTCGTACTTGGCCTTGCATTGCGGGCATTCGATTATCATGGCCGAATTATAGCACCTTTAAAAAAAATTAGTCAATCGGGGCAGCGATTTTTGCCCCGCGCATTGACTTCCCAGGTCCCTTTCCCTACAATCGGGAGGATGGGCAGAACGCGAGCCGGCGACCGCCTGCGGACCAACGGGGAATTCCTTCATGCGCTGCTGGAGCACGCTCCCTTGGGCGTGCTGCTCATGGACATGGAAAACCGCCTGTTGGAGGCAAACCCGTTCTTTCTCCGCCTGCTGGGCGTTCCCTGGGAGACGCTGCGGGGTCGTCGTCTCGAGGAGAGCCTCCATCATGCCGGAATCACGGACGCCCTGGCAGACGCCCGCACCGGCGGTTCGGGACATTTCGCGGGAACCGTGTTCGTGGGCGGGCGCGACGCGGAACTCCGCCTGGACGCAACCCGCCTGCCGGGACGGGCCGGCGCCGAACCGGCACTGCTCGTCCTCATGGAGGACCTGAGCGAGACCCAGGCCATGGAGCGGCAGCTGCGGGAGCGGGACGAGTTGCTGCAGGCCTTCTTCGCCCAGTCCTTGGACGGCTTCTACATCGCGACTTTCGACGAACCGCTGCGCTGGGACGACACCGTGGACAAGGAGGCCACGCTCGAGTACGCACTGGAGCACCTGCGCATCACCCGCATCAACCAGGCCATGCTTGACCAGTACGGTTGGAAAGAATCGGACATGATCGGCGTCCCCACCAGTCATTTTTACAAACACGACCGGGTCCAGAACAAGGAAGACCTGCGGGCCCTCCTGGAAAGCGGCCACCGTCACATCGAGACCTGCGAGCGCCGCGCCGACGGCAGCATTGTCTGGTTCGAGGGCGACTACATCGTGCTCTACGACGAGAACGGGCTGCAGCGCGGCCATTTCGGCGTCCAGCGCGACATCAGCGAACGCAAGCAAGCCGAGGAGGAGCGGAGGGCCCTCGAGGCGCAAATGCTCCAGGCACAAAAACTGGAAAGCCTCGGCGTCCTGGCCGGCGGCATCGCTCACGACTTCAACAACCTGCTCACCGCCGTCCTGGGCAACATCAACCTGGCCCAGTCGGTCTGCGGCCCTGGGAATCCGTCGGCACGTTACCTGGAAGCGGCCGAGCGCACCCTGCTCAAGGCAGCCGACCTCACCCGGCAGATGCTGGCCTACAGCGGCCGCGGGAGCTTCGCCGTGGAGCCACTGGACCTGAACGCTCTTGTGCAGGAAATGAGCCATCTGCTGGCCGTGTCCATCCCCAAGAAAACGATCCTGAACAGTCACCTGGAGCCGGAGCTGCCCTGGGTCCACGCCGATGCCTCCCAACTGCAGCAGGTGGTGCTGAACCTGGTCACCAACGCCGCCGAGTCCATCGGCGAAAACCAAGGCCGGATCGACATCGTCACCGGCCGTGAGCGGCTCGCGGCCGGAACCGCCGACGTCCTGCTTCCGTCCCGCGAACTGGAACCGGGCGAGTACGTTTTCCTGGAGGTGGCCGACACCGGCTGCGGCATCGCCCCCGAGCTGCTGGAAAAGATATTCGACCCGTTTTTCTCGACCAAGCGCGCCGGGCGCGGGCTGGGTCTCTCCTCCATGGTGGGCATCCTCAGGGCTCATCGAGGCGGCATCCGCATCCACAGTCAACCCGGGCGCGGTTCGACGTTCCGCGTCTACCTCCCAGCCGGTTTGGGGACGATCCGCAAGCAGGAGATCCCGGTTGCCGGCGAAAGCCCGAAACTCACCGGCACCGTGCTGCTGGTCGACGACGAGCCCGCGATCCTGGAGACCGGCGCAGGCCTGCTTAGCCAGTTGGGATTTCAGGTGCGCACGGCCCGGGACGGCCAGGAGGCGGTGGCGCTTTTTTCCGTCGACCCGGCCGCCGTCGACTTGGTGCTGATGGACATAACCATGCCGCGGCTCGGCGGCCGCGAAGCCTGCCTGGCCATGCGCGCGCTGCGCCCGATGTTGCCGGTCCTGCTCAGCAGCGGCTATGATGAGCGTGAATCACTGCGGGACCTGCCGCGGCAGGGCGTTACCGGGTTCCTGAAGAAGCCCTATCGCGTCCAGGAACTGCGCCAGGCCATCATCAAAATCCTGCCGGGAACCTCCGGAAGCAATCGCGGCGGAATGGAGGTGAATTCAGGTTGAAGGACCCGACGCAGCGGCCGGCGGCGGGATGAATATTTTGTCGCCGACCTGCAGTTTCAGCAGCTTGGCCGTGCCGCCGGCGAACTCCAGCACGTAACGCGCCGGTATTTCCGATTCGTAGCTTGGGCAGGGATCGGCCATGCAGGGCGGGACCGATTCGTGCATGGCGACGACCTGCCCGGCGCTGTTCAGGAAGATCATGTCCAGGGCGATGAGGGTATCCTTCATCCAGAAGCTGCGCAGCTCCTCCTCGGCGAAAACGAACAGCATGCCGTAGTCGCTCTTGAGCGTGCGGCGCTGCATCAGTCCCAGGGCGTGTTTTTCCGGCGTATCGGCGATCTCCACACGGAACGGCCGGTCCGCCACGTAGATGGTCATGAAACGGGCTCCGCCGGTCGCGGCGGCGCAGCGGCAGCAGGCCAGGACCAGCAGCAGGAGCACGGCGATGCGTTTCATACCAGGGGGACGAAGATGACGCCGATCAGGTCTTCGCTGTGGATGGTGCCGCCCTGCTTGCGGTAGCGCACCAGGCGCTGGTCCCCGCCGCCCACGGGGGCGATGGCGATGCCGCCCTCGGCCAGCTGGGCGAAGAGCTCCGGCGGAAATTCCGCCGGGGCGGCGGTGAGCAGGATGCGGTCGAAGGGGGCGAACTCGGGCCAGCCCTCCTGGCCGCGGCCGATCCTGAAAAAGACGTTGCGATAGCCCAGTTGCCCCTCCAGCACGGCGCGGGCGCCGGCGGCCAGCTCGGGGATCGCCTCGACGGTGTACACCCGGGCCGCCGTTTCCGCCAGGACCGCGGCCTGGTAGCCCGATCCGCTGCCGATCTCGAGCACCGATTCGCCGCCGCCCAGCTCGAGCCGCTCGCTCATGTAGGCCACGATGTAGGGCTGGGAGATGGTCTGGCCGTGGCCGATGGGCAGCGGGCCGTCGGCGTAGCCG
>DCVB01000012.1 GCA_002327965.1 Candidatus Aminicenantes bacterium UBA2199
CAACCACAGCGTCACCCTGGTCAAGGTCGACGGCAAGTATCACCTCCTCGACCCCACCTGGGTCCCGGGCGTGCGCGAACTGTGGTCGTCGGCCGAGCAGCAGCAGGAGTACCTGATGGGCATCCCCGAGGGCGCTGACCTGATGACCACCCCCGTCTCGTCGCCGGAGAACCATTACCTGCGCTACCGCCTGGAATCGACCGTCGGCAGCGACGGCACCCTGAGCGGCCGCGTACGCATCGAGGCCGAGGGGCAGTCCGATTCCAATCTGCGGCGCATCTTCACCCGCTTCCCGCTCCACCGCTGGAGCGAGGCGCTGCAGCGGGAGTTCTTCCAGCTGCACCCGCAGGCGCGGGTCTCCGGCCTCGCCTTCCCCGACCCCAACGACATCTCCAGGCCCATGCTCATCGAGTTCAGGGTCGAGATCCCCGGCTACCTGGGCAAAGGCGAGCACACCGCCCTGGTGCGGCCGCTGTCCGCATCCCTGCCCTTCCAGGGGGTGCTGAACTTCATCCGCCTCAATACGGGCCCGGAAAAGCGGCAATATCCCTTCCGCCTGCGCAGCTCGCAGCAGGTGGAGGTGCGCGAGACCATGAAGCTGCCGTCGGCCTGGCGCGTCCAGGCGCCGCCGTCCCTTCAGCAGGTGAGCGGCAGCGGCGCCGATTTCAGCGGCGCGTTCAAGACCGGCGGCGGCCTGGACATCCGGGCCAGGCTGGACCTGAAAAAGAGGATCTACCAGCCCGAGGACTGGGAGAGCGTGCGCAACGGAGTCCTTGAATTCAGGAAGATCATGGAATCGACCCTCATCCTTTCCCGCGGAGGTGCAAAATGAAGCGGCTGACCCTTTTCAGCCTGGCCATCCTGGCCGCGAGTTTGCTGTTCTCCCTGCCCGCCGGCTCGCTGCCGGCGCACGACGCCCGTTTTCTCAAGCTGGCGATCGTCTATGAACTGAACGACGACGGTTCCTGGGACATGACCTGCGAGCAGCTCGCGCGCCTCGACACCTATTTCGCCGTCAACCGCGCCCTGGGCGAGACGTTCATCGTTAATAACCCCGAGTTCCAGAAGCTGGAGGTGCTGAAGTCGGAAACCACCATGGCCGACGGCCGCAAGGTCCCCTCGCCGGAGAACGCTTTCAACGAGGTGCTGCCGTTCCCCGCCCATTATTTCGCCGATTTCTCCCATTTGCGCGAAATGGTGGTCACCCACACCGGGCTCGAGCGCGGGGCGCTGGTCGACCTGAAATACCGCATCCATACCCGGGCCGGCTTCCTGCCCGCTTTCGCGGGCCGCGAGGTCCTGGCGCGGCCGTTCCCGGTCGATGAATACACCCTGGAGATCAGGATCCCCGCCTCGCGGCAGCTGGTTTTCGCCGCCGGCGGCTTCGACGGCGAGATCGTCACGGAGACGGTCACCGACGGGCCGGTCAAGAAATACACGTTCCGCTTCTCCGGGCTGACGCCCATGCCGCGCGAGCCCCTGGCGGTTGCCGGCTCCGAGCCATTCCTGGCCTTCGCGCTGGCGCCCGATTGGGCCGCCGCCCTGCCGCTCGCGGGCGAACCCTGCGTCCTGCCGGAGGCACTGGCCGACAAGGTCGACAAACTGAAGACCCAGAACCCGGCCCTTCCCGAACTTTTGACCGCGTTGCAGAAGATCGCGGCGGTCGAGATCAGGAATTGCGGCCTGGGCATCGATGCGACCGGCTGGCGTTCCCGGCCGCTGGAACGCGTGGTCCAGAGCAACTACGCGACGCGGCTGGAAAAGGCCCTGCTGCTGGGAGCGATGCTGAAAAAGGCCGGCATCGACTCTGAATTGCTTGCCGTCGCCTCCGGACCCGATCTCGCCGTTCCCGCCGCCACGCCGCTGCAGCTGGGCGAATTCTGGCTGAAGGTCCCCGCCGCAATGGCCTATCTCGATCCCTGCCGCGAGCAGCACGAGTTCTTCCCCTATGCCATCCAGGGGCGTGACGCCTGGAACTTCGCCGGCGGGTCGCTGGAGAAGCTGCCTGTGGCGAGAGGTGAGCAGAACCTCATGGATGTCTCGGGCAAAGTGCAGCTGACCGCCGAGGGAGCCTCCGGCACCCTGGTGGTGGCGGCGCGCGGCATGTTCAACCGCTACAACGAGGCCGCGGCCGACCACGGGAAGCTCATCACCGCGATCCTGAAGGGAATCTTCCCGGTGGAAAAGGCGGAGGTCGGGAAACTGCTGGAGCTGACCCGGCTGCAGACCCGCGCCGAGGTCACATTCAGCGGCAAGTGGCTCAAGGATACAAGTGCAGGATTCCTGGGCATGGATACTCTCCGTTTGCCCGGCCTGAACGAGAACATGGTCATCCTGGAAAAGCGCGAGTCGCCCCTGGCGCTCGAGGCGCCGTTCCGGGTCTCCCTGGAACTGGAGATCGAGCCGGCCAAGGATCTGAAGCTCGAGTACGCGTCCCCGGCCCTGGAGCGCAAGAACGAACTGGGGCGCTTTTCCCGGAGCCTGACGGCCGGGAAAAACGGCGCCATGCGGCTCTCCCAGAGCTGCGCGGTGGACAAGGCGCTGATCGGGCCGGAGAAATACCCGCTGCTGCGCGAGCTGTTGCTGCCCTATTTCGCCCCCGACTTCGGGCTGGTGTTCAAGAAGCAGAAGTAGTGTCAGTGACAGTGTCAGTGTCAGTGTCAGTGTCAGCAAGAAGCTCAGCATAGTGATAGTGATAGTGGTAGTGGTTGTAGCAGCCAGGAAGCGAGTATTGAATCAATAGGCATCAGATCAATCTGTCGCTGATACTCGTTGCGCGCCCAGTTGGCACTTGCTGCGCAAATTGCGCGTCACGGTGGATCGATCTTTTGTCGCTCCTTGTCACTTGTCACTCGTCACTTCAGTTCGTATTTCCCTTGCCACGCCGGCGCAATTACACTATAATGAAGTACCGAACAAGGAGAAAAAATGGCCGCTGACAACGATTTTGTGAAGGAGATCACCAAGAAATCGGTCGATTTCTCCGCCTGGTACGTCGACGTCGTGCGCAAGGCCGAGCTGGCCGACTACTCGCCGATGAAGGGCATGATGGTCATCCGCCCCTACGGCTACGAGATCTGGGAGCTGCTGCGCGACCAGCTCGACCGCATGTTCAAGGAGAGCGGCCACCGCAACGCCTATTTCCCCCTGTTCATCCCCGAGTCCTTCCTGCAGAAGGAGGCCGAGCACGTCGAGGGCTTCGCCCCCGAGGTGGCCTGGGTCACGTCGGGCGGCGGCGAGGTGCTGGAGGAGCGGCTGGCGGTGCGGCCGACGTCGGAGGCCATCATCTGCTCGATGTATTCCAAGTGGGTGAAGTCGTGGCGCGACCTGCCCCTGCTGTATAACCAATGGGCCAACGTCGTGCGCTGGGAGAAGGTGACGCGCCTCTTCCTGCGCACCACCGAGTTCCTGTGGCAGGAGGGACACACGGTCCACGCCACCGCCGAGGAGGCCGAGGAGGAGACGCTGCGCATGCTGGCCACCTACCGCACCCTGGCTGAAGATTATTTGGCCATCCCGGTGGTCACCGGCCGCAAGAGCGACAGCGAGAAGTTCGCCGGCGCCGTGCGCACCTACGCCATCGAGATGCTGATGCCCGACGGCAAGGCGCTGCAGGCCGGCACCTCGCACAACCTGGGCCAGAACTTCGCCAAGGCCTTCAACATCCGCTACGAGAGCAAGGAGCAGAAGCTGGAATACGCCTGGCAGACCTCGTGGGGGGCGACCACCCGGCTGGTCGGCGCCGTGGTCATGACCCACGGCGACGACTCGGGGCTCATCCTGCCCCCGCGCGTGGCGCCCATCCAGGCCGTGATCGTCCCCATATCGGCCGGCAACTGGAAGGAGACGGTGCTTCCCCAGGCGCAGAAGGTCTTCAGCGACCTGAAAGCCGCCGGCATCCGGGTTTTTCTCGACGATCGCGACGCCTACACCCCGGGCTGGAAATACGCCGACTGGGAGATGCGCGGCGTGCCGGTGCGCGTCGAGATCGGGCCCAAGGACATCGACAAGCAGCAGGCGGTACTGGTCAGCCGCCTGGACCGCAAGAAGAGCTTCGTGCCCTGGGACAAGCTGGCCGAAGAGCTCAAGCGCCTGCTGGAGAAGATCCAGGGCGACCTCTATGCCAAGGCCCTGGCCTTCCGCGACGAGAGCACCCATGACGCGGGCACCTTCGCCGAGCTCAAGGACGCCATGGCCGGCGGCCGCGGCTTCATCCGCTGCGGCTGGTGCGGCAGCCCCGACTGCGAAGCCAGGGTGAAGGCCGACACGTCGGCCACCATCCGCGTCATCCTGGACAAGCCGGAACCGGCGGCCAAGGCCTGCGTGGTCTGCGGCAAGGACGCCCCGCACACGGTCCTGTTCGCCAAGTCCTATTAGCCATGGACGACCCCTTCGGCGAACAGAGGCTGCGCATGGTCGAGCAGCAGCTGCGCGCCCGCGGCATCCGCGACGAGGCCGTGCTGCGCGCCATGGCCAGGGTGCCGCGCCACCTTTTCGTCCCCGACAACGTTCAGAAGAACGGCTACGCCGACGGCCCGCTGCCC
>DCVB01000104.1 GCA_002327965.1 Candidatus Aminicenantes bacterium UBA2199
CCGGTGGGCTCATCGGCCAGGATGAGCGACGGCCGGTTCACCAGGGCACGGGCGATGGCCACGCGCTGCCGCTGGCCGCCCGAAAGCTCGTTGGGCTTGTGCGCCATGCGATCGCTGAGTTCCACCGACTGCAGGGCCTGGCGGGCGATGTCCAGCCGTGCCGCTTTCCTGACGCCGCTGTAGATGAGGGGCAGTTCGACGTTGTGCAGCGCCGTCGAACGGGGCAGCAGGTGGAATACCTGGAAAATGAAGCCGATCTCCCGGTTGCGGATGTGCGCCAGCTCGTCCTCGGAGAGGGAGCTGACCTCCTTGCCGTTGATGAAGTACCTGCCGTCGCTCGGGGTGTCCAGGCAGCCCAGCAGGTTCATCAGCGTCGATTTCCCCGAACCCGACTGGCCCATGATGGCGATGAACTCGCCGCTTTCCACCGTGAAGGTGATATTCTTCAGGGCATGGATCTTCTCGCTGCCGACCTCGTAGGTCTTGCCCAGGCCCTGGACCTCGATGATGGCGGCCATGCTACTTCTTGGCCGGGGAGCGCTTGATCGCGTCCCCGTCCTTCAGCTTCTTGAGCGCGGCGAAGGGGCCGCTGATGACCTCGTCGTTCTCCTTGAGCCCCGAGGCGATCTCGATGTACATGTCGCCGGCAATGCCCTTCTTCACCTCGCGGAAAACACAATGCCCGCCCTCGGCGACGAAAACCCCCTCCCGTTCGACCTTGGCTTCCTTCTTCTTGGGGTCGTCCCGCTCCAGGATAACCAGCGCCGCGATGGGCACGGCCAGCACCCCTTTTTTTTCGTCGATGATGATGTCGGCCGTCGCCGAGAATCCGGGCTTCAGCGTCGCCGGCGGCCGCTCCAGGGTGATGACCGTCTTGAAGTCCCGGGATTCGCTGCCGGTGGTGCTGGCGGCCGTGATGGCCGAGTTGCCGACTTCGGTCACCTGTCCCGACATGACCGTGCCGGGCAGGGCGTCGACGGTCACTTCGGCCCGCTTGCCGGACCGCACCTTGACCACGTCGGTCTCGTCGACCAGCACCTCGGCCTCCATGACCGAGAGGTCGGCGATGGTCATCAGCACGGTGCCGGGGTTGTTCATGGTACCGATGATGGCCACCTCGCCCTCCTCGACCTTCAGGCTGGTGACGATGCCGTCGATGGGCGAGACGATCGTCGTCTTGCGGATGGCGTCGCTGGTGCTCTTGAGCGAGGCCCGGGCCTGTTCGATCAAGTGCAGGTTGGCCTGGCGGTTGGCCTGGGCGATCTCGAACTGCGTCTGGGCGTCCTCGAACTGCTCACGGGAGATCAGCCCTTCCTCGAAGAGCTGCCGGCGGCGGTCCAGGTACTGCCGGGCCTTCTTCATCGTGGCCTGCTGGGAAATGAGCTGGGCCTCGGATTGCGCGATGATGCCGCGGTCGCGGTCGGCGTTGGCCTCGTAAATGGCCGAATCGATCTTGATGAGCAGCTCGCCCTTGCGGACCTCCGCCCCCTCCTCGACCAGGATCCTCAGGATCTTGCCGGCCACGTCGGTGCTGATGTTGATGTTTTTCTTGGGCTTGATCTCGCCGGTGGCCGAGACCTTTTCGACCAGGTCGCGCTTCTGCACCTTTTCCGTGGTGACCTCCAGCCCCTGGCCGTGGCCCGGGCGGAGGACATTGAGCAGCACGATCAACGCCACGAGGGCCAGGCCGGCGCCAACGAGGATCTTTTTCCTTTTTTTCATCCTTGCTCCTGAGACCGGTTGTACGCAAAGCTCCCTTCATTTGTTCAGCGCCACCTGGAATCCGGCCGCGCCGGGCGGCGCGACCGTCGCCATCCGCTGGAACGACATTGTCGCGCCGGGATTTTTCCGGTATAATGGCGGTCGTTCAGCGGCTTCAAGGAAAAACAATGAATTACAATTTCAGTGAAATCGAGGCCAAATGGCAGCGCGCCTGGCGCGACAGCCGGGCGTTTCGTGCCGTTTCCGGAGAGGATCGGCCGAAATACTATTGCCTGGAGATGTTTCCCTATCCTTCAGGTTCGGGACTTCATGTCGGCCACCTCAAAAATTACGTCCCCACCGACGCTTTCTGCCGCTACCAGAGCATGCGGGGCTTCAATGTCCTCCATCCCATGGGCTGGGACGCCTTCGGCCAGCCGGCCGAAAATGAGGCCATCCGCCGCAACCGCAATCCGCGCGAAATGGTGCCCGAGTACGCGGCCGCCTACCGCGAAACCCTGATCAAGACCGGCTGCTCCTACGATTGGGAACGCGAGATCAACTCCAGCCATCCCGGCTACTACAAGTGGACCCAGTGGATGTTCCTGCTCCTGCTGCGCAAGGGTCTGGCCTACCGCGCCACCGCCCCCATCAACTGGTGCCCGGCCTGCAAGACCGGCCTGGCCAACGAAGAGGTCCGGGATGGCCGCTGCTGGCGCTGCGACTCCGCCGTGGAAAAGAAGCCGATGCCCCAGTGGTTCTTCCGCATCACCGCCTACGCCGACCGCCTGCTGGCCGACCTGGAAAAGCTCGACTGGTCGGAGGGCATGAAGGAGATGCAGCGCGACTGGATCGGCCGCAGCGAGGGGGCCGAGGTCGACTTCGCCGTCGAGGGAGACGGGCCGCCCATCCGCGTCTTCACCACCCGGCCCGACACCCTGTTCGGCGCCACGTTCATGGTCTTGGCCCCCGAGCACCCGCAGGTCGCCGCCCTGACCGTTCCCGAGCGGCGCGCCGAAGTGGAAGCCTACGTGCGCCAGGCGCAGGGCGAATCAGAGATCGACCGCCTCAACGCCGAGCGCGCCAAGACCGGCGTCTTCACCGGCGCCCATGCCGTCAACCCGGTCAACGGCGAAAAGATCCCGGTGTGGATCGCCGACTACGTGCTGATGGGCTACGGCACCGGCGCCATCATGTGCGTTCCGGGGCACGACGCGCGCGATTTCGAGTTCGCCAAAAAATTCCAGCTGCCGATCGTGCAGGTGGTCAGCCGCGACGGCTCGACCCATGAGCTCGCGGCGGCCGAGCCGGGCGAGGGCATTGCCGTCAACTCCGGGCGCTGGAACGGCCTGGCCACGGCCGATTTCAAGAAGACCATCTCCTCATGGCTGCAGGAGCGGGGCATCGGCCGGGCGACCGTCCACTATCGGCTGCGCGACTGGCTGATCTCGCGCCAGCGCTACTGGGGGGCGCCGATCCCCATTGTCCACTGCCCCGCCTGCGGCGAGGTGCCGGTTCCCGAGTCGCAGCTGCCGGTGCTGCTGCCCGACGTGGAAAACTACCGGCCCTCGGGGACCGGGGAGTCGCCGCTGGCCGCCATACCCGATTTCGTGAACACCTCCTGCCCGAAATGCGGCGGCCCGGCCCGGCGCGAAACCGACACCATGGGCGGCTACGCCTGCTCTTCCTGGTATTTCCTGCGCTTTGCCGACCCGCAGAACGACAACGTCTTCGCCTCGCGCCAGGCCCTTGACTACTGGCTGCCGGTGGACCTCTATACCGGCGGCATTGAACACGCCCGCTCGCACCTGCTCTACGCCCGCTTCTGGACCAAAGTGCTGTTCGACGAGGGGCTGCTGGGATTCGAGGAACCCTTCCTGATCCTGCGCAACCAGGGTTCGCTCCTGGCCCTCACCCCCGGCCGCCGGCCGCGCTCCCAGGAGGACGGGGGAGACAGCGGCGAAAAGATCGTCGACTGGATCGTGCTCAAGCACGACGAGCGCAAGCGCATCCCCGCCGACCAGGTCGTCTGGCGCTGGGCGCGCATGTCCAAGTCCAAAGGCAACGTCGTGACTCCCGATGAGATGATCGAGCGCTACGGCGCCGATTCGCTGCGCGTTTACGAGATGTTCGTGGCGCCGTTCGAGGACGACGTCCACTGGAGCGAGGAGGGAATCCAGGGCTCGAACCGTTTCGTCGGCCGCGTCTGGCGCTGGCTGCAGGCGGCCCGGCCTTTCTTCCGCGGAGACTGGCGCACGGCGCGGCCCGGAACGACGACCCCGGAATCGCGCCAGGTACGCCGCAAGCTGCACCAGACGGTGCAGAAGGTCGGGGCACAGATCGAGACCTTCCAGTTCAACACGGCCGTGGCCGCCGTCATGGAATTGCTCAACGCGATCTACTCCTACGCGCCGATCGAGAAGGAGGCGCTGACGGAGGGCCTCGACCCGCTGGTCGTCTCCGAGCTGGCCGAGACCCTGGTCCTGCTCATGGCCCCGTTCGCGCCGCACCTGGCCGAGGAGGTCTGGCAGCAGTTGGGGGAAAAAGGGAGCGTCAACCGCGCCGGCTGGCCGGCGTTCGACCCCGAGGTAGCCGCCGCCGAGGCGGTCAACGTCATGATCCAGGTCAACGGCAAGATCAAGGACAAGGTGTCCGTGCCGCTGGACTGCGACGGGGAAACGGTCAAGGCCGAAGCGCTGGGCCGGGAAAAGGTCCGCCAGCTGCTGGCCGGCCGCCAGGTGGTGAAGATGATCTTCGTCCAGAACAAGATGCTGAGCATCGTCTGCCGATGAAAAGACATGCCATCCCGCTGCTGTTGCTGCTGGCGGCGCTGCTGAGCCTGCGCTGCGGCTACCGCCTGGCCGGGCACGGAAAAAACCTGCCGCCTGGGGCTGCGACCATCGCCATCCCGGCCTTCAAGAACCAGACCGCGCGGCCGCAGGCCGAGCAGTTCGTCACCTTCGCCGTCCGCGAGGAGTTCGTCCGCCGCAGCCGGCTGCGCCTGGTCGAGTCCGCGGCCGACGCCGACCTGCTGCTGGAGGGGACGGTCACCGCCTTCCACACCACCCCGCTGTCCTATTCCGAGGCCGGGGCGGCCAACCTCTACGAGGTGCGCCTGACCCTCGAAGTGAGCCTGGTCGACATGCGCAGCAGCGAGATGGTCTACCAGGGGAAAGGCCTCTCCTTCCAGGAAACCTACGACACCGACAGCGACGATTTCTTCTCGCAGGAATCGGGCTCCTTGGACCGCATCGCCGGCAAGTTCGCCGCCAGCATCGTCACCTCCATCCTGGAAAACTTCTGATGCCCGAGTCGTCGTTCTTCGCTTTCCTCGGTCGCGTCCAGGCCGAGAAGAAATCGCCGCCCCTGCTGCTGCTCTATGGCTTCAACGAGTTCCTGGGCGAGCAGGTCATCGCCGAGGTCGGACGAGCCTTCGGCCAGGAGCGCAGTGAGTTCAACTTCAAGCGCTATTATTTCGACGGCGAGGAGGAGATCGGCTGGGAGGAGATCCTGGACGAGGCCAACAGTTCCAGTTTCTTCATCAGCGCCCAGAAGGTCATCACCGTGGTCATCCGCGACGAAAAGAAGATTTCCCTGAACCCGGCCGCCAAGAAGGCCTTCGCCGCCTACCTGCAGAGGCCCAACTCGCACGCCACCCTTATCGTCTACGTCTCTCTGGACCTGAGCCGCGACGACTACAAGCAGCTGAAGCGGGACAAGCTCTCCCGGCTGCGGGAGAACCTGGATTCGCCGCACACCGTCAGCATCGACCTGGATCGCACCAGCGAGGGCGAGATCCGCAATTTCATCAAGAGCTACATGAAGGAGCGCAAGATCGCCATCAGCAGCGACGCCGTCGCGCGCATCCAGGAGATCATGGCCGACGACTTCGTCTCCATCATCCACCAGCTGCCCAAGCTGGAATCCGCCGCCGCCAAGACCCTGACCATCGGCAGCGAGGAGGTCGACGAGCTGATCACCGGCATCAGTTCCCACTCCATCTGGGACCTGACCGAGGCCGTCGAGCGCGAGGACGCCGCCGCCTACCTCGACATCCTGAAGTACCTGTTCATCAACGGCGTCAAACCCAGCTTCATCATCGGCACCCTCATCTCCTATTACCACAAGATCTACACGGCCAAGTTCCTCCTGCGCCATCGTTTCTCGACGGCCGACATCGGCAAGGTGCTGCAGCAGCCGTCCTTCATCCTGAACAAGTTCATCGCCCTGGTCAAGAAATTCCCCGACGCCAAGATCCAGGCCGTGCTCAACCTGATCTACCGCCTCGACTACGAATCCAAGACCAGCGGCGAGGAATCGGCGCGCATCTCGCTGCAGAATTTCGTCTTCCAGGTCAAGTTTTTGAAGTAGCCCGGGCGCAAGCGACGGCAGCGAACTCCGGGCGAAAAAAAAGCCGCCCCCGCAACGGGGCGGGGACGGCGGTGATGGAAATTCGTGCCGGTTATTTCAAGGTAAAGGTCACCGTCACCGTGAAGGACACCTTCTTGGCCTTGCCGTCCTGGATGAAAGGCTCGTACTCCCAGGCTTTCACTGCGGCAAGGGCGGCTTCGGTCAGGAGGGGGTCAGGCGACTCCAGCGTGCGCAGCGCATTCACTTTCCCGTTTTCATCGATAACAGCCTCCATCTTGACCACCCCCTGGAGCTTGTTCTTCAGGGCTTCCTCGGGATAGACCGGCCTGACCATCTTGACCAGCTTCGGCCTCTGGGAGTCCTCGAGGCGGGTCAGGGCACCATCGGTGTCTTTCTTCTTTCCGTCATTCAGCTTGAAGGCGACCGTTACCGTGAACAGCACCTCCTTGCAGGCGCCGTCAACCTCATAGGGATCGTACTCCCATTGCTTGACCGCTTCCAGGGCGGCCTGGGTTAGCAGGGTGTCGGGTGAGGAGACGGGGCGAACATCTTTCACCTTGCCGTCCTTGCCGGCCACGGCCTCCACGACCACCACGCCCTGCAGCCCCTTTTCCCTGGCTTCCTGCGGATAGGCCGGGTTTACTTTTTTGATCAGCTTCGGCTTGACGGCGCCGGAGATGCGCACGGCATCCCTGCCGAACTCCTCGTCCCGCCCCTGTACGTAGAAAGCGATGAAATAGCTGTGCTCGCTCGAGTCGCGGAACCCCAGCATGGCCACCTCGCCGTCGGGGAGGACGATCTCGGTGTCAAGCAGGATCTTCTTGATCTTCTTTTCCCCTTTCTCCTCCACCACGCCGACCTTGAAATTCACCGCACCCGGTCTGGGCAGGGGGGTCAGGACCAGGACATAATCCCGGCCCTGCATCTGCACGGTCTGCGTGACCGACGCCGGGCCGCCCGAGCGCCAGGCCAGGTCGGCGGATGCCAGCAGCGTGACCTCGGGGGCGTTGAACGTCTTGCGCAGCTCGGCCAGCAGGCTCTCGGAGGTGAACCTGACCTGCAGGTTGCGCTGCACCAGCGACTTGAGATGGAACGACGTGGCCACGCCGGGCTCGCCCTTCGCCTCTGCGCCCGGGCCGAAGAAATTGAGCTTGATATCAAGGGCGACCTCCGCCCGGACAGGGAAGGCCAGGATCAGGATCAGCCATATCAAAAGAAGAATGGTCTTTTTCATTGGAACTCTCCTTGTTTCAATTCTGGATTTTTTCGAACCAGACGATCGTCATCCCCGGCTGCCCGGGAGCAAAAATGACCGGGCGGGCCGGCTCGCCGCCGATCTGCGCCTCAAGCACGGCAAAGATGCGGGCATCCTCCTCCGTTTCCGAGACGGTGACGATCCCCCGCGGAAGGGGTTCGCCCGAAACACCGCGCCAGATGGCGAACGCTCCTCCCAGGATGGCCGCGGCCAGGAAAAAGCCGAAGGCATAGCGCCAGGCGGGGCGGAACCCCCTGGACCGTCCGCTTTCCGAGGCAAAAGGGCGGAGCGGCGGCTCGCCATGCAGGCGGGCCGGTGTCACGCCCAGGGAAAGGATGGCTTCGTCATCCAGCGCCTGAGCCTGGCAGCGCGGGCAGCGGTCGATATGGCGCTCGAGCAGGAACGCCCTCCAGGGCGGCAGCGGCAGGACGCGGTAGGCGATACGGACCCATTCACATTTCATCGGCCACCTCCTTCTTCAGCTTCACGCGGGCGTTGAACAGGTGAACGCGCGCCGTGCTCTCCGAGCAGCCCAGCGCTGCGGCGATCTCGCGGGCATTGAAGCCCTCGAACACCGCCAGGGAGATCGCCGCCCGCTCGCGGGCTGGCAGCCGCTGCAGCAGCCGCCCGGCGTCTTCCCCGGCCGCGACGGCCTCGGGCCCCGGAGCCGCGCCGCCCAGCCACTCGTTGGCATGACCCTGGAAATAGCGCAGGAACGTCCGTTTCTTGCGCAGACGGTCCAGGCAGCGCTTGGCGCCGATGCCCAGCAGCCAGCGGACGAAACTGCGACCGGCGTCAAAGCGCCCCAGGTTCAAAAAGGCCTGCAGCAGCGCATCCTGGGCGGCGTCGCGGGCTTCCTCGCGATCGCCGAGCATGTTCCAGCAGAGGGCCAGGAGCTTTTTTTCATGAGCGGAAACGAGTCCGGCAAAAGCGTCGCGATCGCCCAGCCGGGCGCAGCGGATCAACTCCTCTTCGCTCATGCCCCTCCTGCCGCCGCTTAGTATACTCCCCGGAGCGGCGGATCATTTAGTCCGGACGGCCGCGATCAGTCGGCCGTTGTTTCCTTGCCGATCCCCTGCAGCTCGTCCAGGGTCATGAGGATCTCGCGCTGGTTCCTGCTGTTGGCCGGCGAAATGACCCCCTTCTCCTGCAGCTGGTCGATGAGGCGTCCGGCGCGGGCGAAACCCACGCTCAGCTTGCGCTGCAGGTAGGAGGCCGACGCCTGGCCGGTGGTGATGATCACCTCGGCGGCCTCGAAGAACATCTCGTCCAGCTCCTGCTCCTCGCCCTGCTCCTCCCTCTGGGCCGTGTGCTTGATGATCTGGGTGTTGAACTCGGGCTTGGCCTGCTTGGCCAGGAAATTGACCACGCGCACCGTTTCCGACTCCGACACATAGGCCGAGTGCAGGCGGATCAGGGTGGCGGTCTTGGGGGGCAGGAAGAGCATGTCGCCGTTGCCCAGAAGCTTTTCGGCGCCCATCTGGTCGATGATGGTGCGCGAATCGTAGCGCGAGGGGACGGCCAGCGCCATGCGCGAGGGGAAATTGTTCTTGATCGGGCCGGTGATGACGTCGATCGAAGGACGCTGGGTGGCCAGGATGAGATGGATGCCGATCGCCCGCGACTTCTGGGCCAGGCGCAGCACGTCGTCCTCGATCTCGCGCGCCGAGGCCATCATCAGGTCGGCCAGCTCGTCGATGATGATCACGATGTAGGGGATGGGTTCCTTGTCGTCCAGGTGCTCCAGGTCCTCGTCTTCCGACTGGATGAGCATCTCCAGCTTCTTGTTGTACTGCTCGATATTGCGCACCTGCAGCGTGGCCAGCTTCTTGTAGCGGTTCTCCATCTCGAAGACCGCCCAGTCCAGGGCGTTCTTGGCCAGCTTGGGATTGACCACCACCGGGGTAAGCAAGTGCGGCAGCGAGTTGTATACGGCCAGCTCGATGCGCTTGGGGTCGATCATGATGAACTTCACGGCCTTGGGCGACGACTTGTAGAGGATGCTGAGGATGATGGAATGGATGGCCACGCTCTTGCCGCTGCCGGTGGCGCCGGCGATCAGCAGGTGCGGCATCTCCTTGAGGTCGGAGATGAAGATGTCGCCGCTGGCCGTCTTGCCCAGCGCCAGCGTCAGCGGCGAGCTGGACTGCTTGTACTGCGGCGTCTCCAGCAGCTCGCGCAGGTGAATGGTCTCGCGCTTCTTGTTGGGGATCTCGATGCCGATGGCCTTCTTGCCCAGGATGCGCTCGATGCGCACGTACTGGGCCTTGACCACCAGCGCCAGGTCCTCGGTCAGCCCCGAGACATCCTTGACCTTGACGCCGATATCGGGGACGAACTCGAAAGTGGTGATCACCGGGCCCGGGGTGAACTCGGCGATCTCGCCGTTGATCTTGAACTCCTGCAGCCGCTGCGACAGTTCCTGCTTCTTCTCCTCGAGCTCGTCGATGTCGATCTGGCTCTTGGCCGTCGGGGCGTCGAGGTAGGTCATGGGCGGCGGCTTGTAGCCGGCATCGGGCAGGAACTCCTGCTCCAATTCGGGGAAGATGCCGCTCTCCTCGGGCAGCTTGCTCGGCTTGCGGATGACGGCCCGGGCGCTCCCCGCCGCAACGGTTCTTTTCTCGGCGCGCGCCGCGGACTCGCCCTCCCTCTCCTTGAGCGTCTGCCGCCCCTTGAAGACGAAGTTGCCCTCGCCGGCTTCGTATTTCTCCTGGACTTTCCTGCGGTCGCGGTTGCGGCGCATGGCCTCCAGGCGCTTGCGGAAAGAACCCGCGAGCAGGGCGCCCCCCCTGGCCAGCAGCTTCCAGAGAAAGAGCAGGATGTTGCGGATCGAGATCTTGGCGATCAGCACCAGCGAGACGCCCAGCAGGCAGAGAAAGAGCGCGGCGGCGAAAAAGCCCTTGACCTGGCCGCTGACGAAGTCATTGATCAGCAGCCCGGCCATGCCGCCCGACCGGATCGCCTGGCCCGAGACCAGCGCCTCGGGGTTGAGGTTGGCCAGCAGCGCCGACAGCGAGAGCAGGAGGATGAGGAACCCCGTCCCCTTGCTCACCGCCCGGTTGATAAGCCGGTTGAAGAAAAAATAAGCGGTCAGAAAGAGAAAAATGAGGATGAACAGCAGGGAGGCGAAACCGAAGAGGTTGAACAGCAGCGCCGACAGCTCCGATCCCAGGCGGCCGCCGAAGTTGGTAATGACCCGCGCCGGCGCCGAATGGAAGAAGCTGGGATCCAGGGGATTGTAGCTGGCCAGGCTGAAGATCAGGAAAAAGGAGAAAAAAAGGAAAAAAATGCCGAAAATCTCGTTCTTGAGCGATAGTTCATTATCATCGGCATTCCTTTTTTTTTCCCTGGCCATCGGCCAAAAGTATAGTCGCGCGGCCGGGATATGTCAAGTTGATGCGGGTTTCAGAGGATCCTCAAGCTGTAGAGCTTCAGCTGCCTGTCCAGGTCGCGGCAATGGGGGAACTGGGAGCGGACCAGGGCCTTGAACCCGGGGCCGTGGTTGCGCACCCTGAGGTGGGCCAATTCGTGAAAGACGATGAAGGCCACCAGCTCGTCGGGCAGCACCTGCAGCCAGGTGTTCAGGTTGACCTTGCCCTTGACGCTACAGCTCCCCCATTTGCTGCGCATCTTGCGGAAACCGATCCCCGAGGGCCGGACCGCCAATAATCCGGCATATTTCCCGCTCAGGGCGCGGACCAGGGCGACGAACTCATCGTTGGAACGGCGGCAGAGTTCCAGTTCATCGGCCAGCAGGCGCTGGCGGCGGAACCACTCGTGCTTCTCCAGGATCCAGTCGCGGTGGCGTTCGATGACCTGCCGCGGGTCGACATGGCGGGGCAGGACCACGCGCAGGCGGCCCTGGCGGAAAGCGACGCGCACGCGGCGGCCGCTGCGGCGCAGCACCTGGCAGGGGATGCCTTCCAAGTTCACGGTTTCCATGGCTTTTTGCGTCAGCCTCAGTTCAGCTCATGGACGGCGCCGTATTCGACGATCTCCACCGCGGGGATGCCGATGCCCAGCAGCTCGCGCTGCAGGTTCTCCAGCGCCGCGTCCTCGCCGTGCACCAGGAAGATCTTCTTCAGGCGCTGCAGGTCGTGGCGTTTCAGCCAGGCGATGGTCTCGGCATAATCGGCGTGGGCGGAAAAGGCGTTCAGGGTGGCGATCTCGGCTTTCAACAGGTAGGGCCTGCCGAAGATCTTGACTTCCTTGGCCCGCTCGGCCAGGCGTCGGCCCAGGGTGTTTTCGGCCATGAAACCGACGATGGCGATGATATTGTCCGGGTTTTCGATATGCTGGATCAGGTGGTGCAGGATGCGCCCCGACTCGGCCATGCCCGAGGCGGAGATGATGATGGCCGGTCCCTGGAAGTCGTTGATCTTCTTGGATTCCACCGAGGAGACGACATAGCTGATGTTTTCAAAGCCGAAGGGGTCGACGTTGACGCTGATGAAGCGGCGGACCGTCTCCTCGTCGAAGCACTCGGGATGGATCTTGAAGATGGCGGTGGCGTTCACCGCCATCGGCGAGTCGATGAAGATGGGCAGCTTGGGCACCCGGCCCTCTTGCTGCAGGGTATGAATGATGTAGATCAGCTCCTGGGTGCGCTCGATGGTGAAGGCGGGGATGAGGATCTTGCTGCGCCGGGCATCGGCCTTGTGGATGAGCTCGGCCAGTTCCTCGCCGGCCATGCCGATCGACTTGTGCAGGCGATCGCCGTACGTCCCCTCCAGCACCAGGTAATCCATGGGCGGCAGGACATCGGGGTCACGGATGATGGGCAGCCCCTCGCGGCCGAGATCGCCGCTGAAACCGATGTTCAGGCCGCCGGGCAGGGTCAGGTGCACCGTGGCCGCGCCCAGGATGTGGCCGGCGTCGAAGAACTCGGCCGTCACGCCGTCCAGGGGATGGAATTTGCGCCGGTAGTCGACGGTGACGAAATGGCGCAGCGGCTGGACCGCCTCCTCGGCGTTGTACAGCGGATCGTAGACGGTCATTTCGCGCTCGGGGTATTTCTTCGACTTCTCCTGGATGAACTCGTAATCCTTCTGCTGGATATGGGCGCTGTCCAGCAGGATGATCTGGGTGATGTCGCGGGTGGCGGAAGTGGCATGGATGTTGCCGTCGAAGCCGTTCTTGACCAGGATGGGCAGGGCGCCGGAATGGTCGAAATGGGCATGGGTGAGGATGAGGGAATGAACCGCCTTGGCGTCGAACGGCATCTGCCGGTTCTTGCGGTAGGATTCTTCGCGCCGGCCCTGGAACATGCCGCAGTCGACCTGCAGCAATCGACCGTCGATGTCGAGAAAATGCTTGGACCCGGTGACTTCCCGGCAGGCGCCGTGGGAGTAGAATTTGATGGCCATCCTTATTTATACAATTTTTCCGCCAAAATTGCAAACCCAGCCAGAATCAGGGAAGACATAGGGAAGAGAGAGGGAAAGGCAGAGGGAAGATAACTGAAAAAGAGATCTGGAAGTGTTTTTCACACTCCCTCTTCCCTATTCTTCCCTCTCTCTTCCCTTCTCTTCTCTGAGCCAGCTATTGCCCCGGTCCGATGCGCAGCCTGAACCAGCGCTCCGGCGCCAGCCAGTTCCGCAGGCGGCCATTGAACTCCTCCAGGCCGATCTTTTCCAGGCAGCCGACGAAATCTCCGGCCAGGCGCCAGGAAAGGCCGGCGCCCTCAAGAAAGGCCAGAAAGGCGGCACGACGCTCGCGTGATTCGTTCTGCCGCCAGAAAACGGCACGGGCATAGGCCTTGGCCGCCGGCAGTTCGGCGGCGCCGATCCCCTGCTCGTGGACCTCGCGCAAAACCCGCTCCAGCTCCGCCTGGGCAGCGTCCAGGCGCCGTTCGTCGGTCCTGAGATAAACGCTCAGCAGCATGCCGTCGCGGTTGGGTTGCAGCTCGGCGCTGAGGCTGTAGGCCAGGCCCTCGCGGCTGCGCAGGCTCCACAGCCGGCTGCCGATCCCTTTCCCCAGCCAGGATTCCAGCAGCATCGCCGCCGCGAGATCCTCGGCCGCCAGGGGCGGCAGCGCCAGCGAGACCGAGACCAGGGCCTGCGCGGCCTGGCGCTCCAGGGCCAACTGCATTGGCTGGGGTCGGGACGGCGCCAGCGGCGATGATACCGTCCGCGGCCCGGGGGCGAAGCGTCCCAGGCGACGGGCGAGCAGCGGCCGCAGTTCTTCCTCGCCCAGATCGCTGGCGACGACGGCAACCATGTTGCCGGCCACGTAATGGGTGCGGAAAAACTCCTGGATGTCTTTGCGCTTGATGCCGCGGAGCGACTCCTCGCTGCCGAACAGGGCCGCCCCGTAGGCCGGGGCGGCGAAAAAGGAGGCGGCCACGGTCTTGCTCATCAGGTTGACCGGGTTGTCGTTCTCCTGCTTCTGCAGGGAGCGCATGAACTCCTTGATGCCGTTGACGCGCAGATCGGAGAAGAGAGGCTCGCTCATCATGCCGGTGAGAACGTTCAGGGTGGGGTCCAGGTGGCGGCTCAACGAGCGAACGGTGACCAGCGAGTAATCGCCGCCCACGTCGAGAGAGAACGACGAGCCGAGGTCGACCAGCTGCCGCAGCATCGTCTGGCTGCTCACTTCCAGGCACAGGCGGGCGGTCAGGTAGGCCAGACCGGCCTTGTCGGCAGGGTCGTCACGGTCGCCGCCGCGCACCAGCAGCTGCACGACGCTGATCGGAACGGCCTCGTCGCGCTGCAGGATCACCCGCAAACCGTTGTCCAGCGTGAACTCCCCGGGGATGGCGCCCAACCGCCAGGAACCGGAGCCGGCGGCGCCCGCCCGGGCAAGCGCCAGCGCCGGCAACAGGACGAACGGCAGCAGGACGCGCCGGATCATCGCCGCTCCTTGCCTTGCGGCGTAACGGCCACCACGACCCATTTCTTGCCGCTCAGGTACATGCCGGCGGCGCGGCGCAGGTCGGAGGCGCTCACGTCCTCCACGCTTTCCAGGAAGGAACCCGTGACCGGGTTGCGGTTCAGCAGCAGGAAGCGGGCGCTGGCCACGCTCAGGTTGAGCGCCGACTCGCGGAAGCTGCCGTTGCCGTACTCCATCTGGTTCTTGGCGCTCTGCAGGTAGTCCAGCATTCCCTGGCGCAGGCGCGGCGGCACGTCCTTGGGGCTGAAATGGAACGAGCCGATGCCGCTCAGGAAGGAGGCGATCTCGCCCTTGGCGGCGCGGATGTTCCTGTTCTCGAGCGTCAGGTGCAGCAGGGCCACGCCGCCGGCGCGCATGGGCGAATAGCTCATGCTGACTCGGTCGGCCAGCTGCCGCCCGCCGCGCAGGACGCCGTTCAGGATGGGGTACATCCCGCCCCCGAGCAGGTGCGACAGCAGGCTGAACGGCAGCCGCTCGCCGTCGTTGAACGCCGGGGCGCGCCAGCCGATGAAGAGGTGGCTCTCCTCAACATCGAGGGCAACCTGGTGCTCGCTGTTCTTCTCCAGGCGGCCGGCAGCGGGAAGAGCGGCGGCGGGGGTCTCGCCCCTGGCCAACGCCCCCCAGCGGCGGCGCACTTCGCTCTCCATGTCGGCGAGGGTAAAATCGCCGACCAGCGCCAGCGCACAGCGGTCGGGGACCAGGTGCGGGCGGCAGAAGGCTTGCAGCTTTTCGACGGTGGCGGCGGCGACGGCCGCTTCTTCGCCGAAGACCGGCCGGCCGTAGGGATGGCCGGCGAACAGGCGCTCCATGACGAGCAGCTGCCCCAGCCCCCGCGGATCATCGCGCCGCTGCAGGAGTTCCTCCCTGATGATGCGCTTTTCGGCCTCCAGCCGCCCCTCTTCCAGGCGGGGTGAAAAAACGGCCAACCGCATCTGCTCCAGGGCCCAGGCGCTCTCCTCGGCCGGGCAGGAGACCTCGAAGGTCATCAGGTCGTGGTCGGTATGGGCGTTCTGCTCCACGCCTCGGCCCCGGAGAGCGGCCAGGCGCGCCTCGCTGTCCGATTCGCTGGTGGCGCCGAAAAGCAGCATGTGCTCGAGCAGATGGGCATAGCCTCCGGTTTCTTCGCTCTCGTCCTTGGTGCCCAGGTCGATGGCCAGGGCGATGCCGGTCAGCGGCAGGCCGCGCTTCTCCTGCAGCAGCACCTGCAGTCCGTTGTCCAGGACGAAGAAAGCCGACGCCGGGCGCGGTTCCGGGGCAACGGCTTCCAGCGCCGGGGCGGCCGCCAGCCAGGCGAGCAGGAATGCGCGCGCGAGGGGTTGCACCGGGCCATTGTAGCAGAGAAGCGAAAAAAAACCCACCCGCGGCCGCTTGCAAAAATTCGTCGATCCGCTATCATCTTGCGGGAAGCCTCGCAAGGAGCGGGAAACATCATGAAGCTGCATACGAAGATCTTCATCGGGCTGATCGCCGGCACCGCCGCCGGCTCGCTGCTGGCCATGCTGGATGCCGGCGCCGTCGCCGCCTATGTCAAGCCGTTGGGCGACATCTTCATCCAGCTGCTGAAGATGATCGCCATCCCGCTGATCGCCGTTTCGATCATGGGGGCGACGGCCGGTTTCGCCGACCTGAAGAAACTGGGCCGCGTCGGCCTGAAGGCGGTCGCTTTCTTCCTGGCCAGCATGATCCTGGCCGTTTCCCTGGGCATCGTCGCCGCCAACCTGTTCCAGCCGGGAAAAAGCCTTGATGCGGCCAAAAAGGAGGCAATCCAGGCGGGGATCCGGTCCGAAGGCCGCTGGCAGCATCCGGCCCACGCCCCGGCGACCGTTGCGCGGACCAGTGCGGCCGAATTCCTGCTCGCCCTCATCCCGACCAACCCCTTCGCCGCCCTGGCATCCGGCGACATGCTCCCCGTGATCACCTTCTCCATGCTGCTGGGGCTGGCCTTCACCCTGATCGCCCCAACCAAGCGCGACAAGGTCCTGGAACTGCTCGACGCCCTCAACGACGCGCTGGTGGCGCTGGTGAAGGGAGTGATGCGCCTGGCCCCCTATGCCGTGTTCGCCCTGATCACCGCGGTCATCGCCCAATTCGGCTTTCATTTCCTGCTGGCGCTCCTTGAGTATGCGCTGGTGACGGTCGGCACGATGGCATTCTTTCTATTCGCCTACTACGGCCTGGCCGTGGCCCTGCTGGGCGGGATTTCCCCGCTGTTCTTCTTCCGCCGCTTGAGCTCGGTCGGCTTGCTGGCATTCTCGACATCCAGTTCAAACGCCGTCCTGCCCGAAAACATGGTCTCCTGCGAACAGAAGCTGGGCATGGACCGCGGCGTCGTTTCCTTCGTCCTGCCACTGGGCGCCACGATCAACATGTCGGGGACCTCCATCTACCAGGGGGTAAGTGCCGTTTTCATCGCCCAGGTGTTCGGCGTCACCCTCTCCCTGCAGCAGCAGGTGCTGGTCGTGCTCACCGCCACCCTGGCGGCCGTGGGCACGGCGGGGATCCCCGGCATCGGCATCGTCACCCTCTCCATGGTGCTGGGCTCGGCCGGAATCCCGCTGGAGGGGATCGGCCTGATCATCGGCGTGGAGCGGATACTGGACATGTGCCGGACCGTCCTCAACGTCATGGGTGATTCGGCCACGGCGCTGATCGTCGACCGTTCCGAAAAGCGCCGCGAAAGGCGGCGGAGCTGGGTGTGAGTTCGAGCCGCGGCGGAGTGTGAAGGCGGACCATGGCGAAATCCGACCGCCACCGCTCCTCCGGCAGGGATAGATCCCTTGTAGTCCACTGGGAGGTGAACATGAACCAAAGGGAAAAATGGTGTTTGCTAGTGATCGGGTCGATCCTCATGGTGCTGGGCCAACGGCCGCTTGCCGCCGCTGCGCCGCAGCCAGAAGAAGCGCCATTGCGCCCCGTCGCCACCTACTCCATCGTGGCCTGCGACCCGGCCAGCGGTCAGATGGGCGTGGCCGTACAGTCCCATTGGTTCTCGGTGGGCTCGATCGTCGCCTGGGCCGAGGCCGGCATTGGCGCCGTCGCCACCCAGTCCTTTGTCGAGCCGGGATACGGGCCGCTGGGAATCCAATTGATGCGGGCGGGCAAAACGGCCCCCCAGGCCCTGGCGGCGCTGCTGCTGGCCGACAAGCACCCGCAGGTCCGGCAGGTGGCCATGGTCGACGGCCAAGGGAACACCGCCGTCCATACCGGTGACCAATGCATCCCCGCCGCCGGCCATCGCCAGGGGATGAATTACTCCTGCCAGGCCAACATGATGGAAAAAGAGACCGTTTGGCGGGCCATGGCCGCCGCCTTTGAAGCCGCGTCCGGCGAATTGGCCGACCGTTTGCTGGCGGCGCTGCTGGCGGCGGAAAAAGAGGGCGGCGATATCCGCGGCCGGCAGTCGGCGGCCATTGTCGTGGTCAACGACAAGGTTTCCGGCACGCCCTGGAAGAACCGCGTCTATGACCTGCGCGTCGAGGATCATCCCCAGCCGCTCCTGGAACTGCAGCGCCTGCTGACCATCGCCAAGGCCTATAACCACATGAACCGGGGCGACGATCTCCTGACCGAGAGCCAAATCGCGGCGGCGCTGGAAGAATACAGCCTGGCCATGGCCATCTATCCGGGAAACCCGGAAATGATCTTCTGGCCGGCAGTGACCATGGCGGCTTCCGGGAAGGTGGATGAAAGCCTGCCGCTGTTCCGCAAGGTCTTCAGCCAGGATATCCGCTGGGCGGAGCTTTTGCGGCGCCTCCCGGGCGTGGGCCAGTTCCCCGATGACCCGGAACTGCTGAAAAGGATCCTCTCCCAGCTGCCCAGGGTCCGATCCGGGAGATAGGACCCGTTGCGAACCGCGGCGCCGCGAAATGGCGGCAAGCCGGGCCAATGAAAAAAGCCATCCTGGTAATGCTGACGTTCATAGCCGGCGCCATCCCGCTGCCGGGCAAGGCCACCTTTCAGGTCGATTGGGTCAGCCGCTACGTCTGGCGCGGTTTCGACCTGCTGCCGGACAACCATCCCGCTCTCCAGCCCGCCCTCGCCATCGACCTGGGCCGGAGCGGTTTTTCGCTCAACCTCTGGAGCAGCTTCACGCTGGCGCAGCGCGGTACGTTAAGGTATTCCGACGAGATCGACCTGACCCTTGCCTACAAGTTCGCCATGCCGGAGGGATGGGAGCTGTCCGCCGGCTTCAACCTTTACGGCTATTGGTTCGCGGAGGATTTCAGCTTCTGGGACGCCACCTCCCAGGAGGTGTTCGCCTCCATCGCGCGCACCGACCTGCCGCTGTCGCCATCACTCTCCGTCTATTACGACCTCAACCTGGGCAGCGGCCTCTACGTTTCCCTCGCCGTCGGGCACGAGATCAGAATGAGCGATCAACTGGGAATGGAAGTCGGCGGGCTCATCGGCTTCAACAGCCGGCAGTACATCGACAAGACGGGATTTTCCCATATGGATCTTTTCGCCAGACTGCCGCTGGCACTGGGCGGATTGACCCTGGTCCCGTCCATCAACCTGACGGTCCCGCTTCTGGAAGAGGTCAACGAGGAGACGGAGGTCTGGTTCGGCTTTTCCGCCGCCTTTTAAGTCGAGGCCTGGCTGGCCCCGTCAGTGGGAATGGCCTGCAGGAGCCGGCGCCAGGTTTCATTTCAGCCGATCACCGCAGTAAAATCGGCTATTTGCCTCGTTTCAGGGCCAGGTGGATGCTGACGGCATTGATGGCCGCCGGCGTCACTCCGGGGATGCGCGCAGCTTCCGCCAGCGTGCGCGGGCGCGCCCGGGCCAGCTTCTCCCGGATCTCGCGGGAAAGCCCCTCGACGCACTGGAAATCAAGATCCCCGGGGATGGCCGTTTTCTGCAGTTTGCGCATTTTGGCCACCTCCCTGTGCTGGATGGCGACATAGCCTTCGTACTTGACGCAGGCCTCGATGTAGGA